>VGTK01000147.1 GCA_016874715.1 Deltaproteobacteria bacterium
TGGCAGACGCGTAGACCGCGGGATTGGCCAGGGACGAGACGTCGGGAGGCGTGAGGAAGCCGAAGAAGCCCGCGAGGCTGTCGGCCACCGGCACCTGGACCAGGTGCTCAACTTCGACGCCCCAGCCGTCGCCGAGGCCCCGCAGAAAGGCGTTGATCGCGACCGCCGCGAGGACCGCGACCAGGGCACCGGGGAGGAGCGATCCCTTGAGGACCTTCACGCGCTCCCAGAGGACGAGCAGTCCGACGGAGAGCAGGCCGATCAGGGCGGCCCCCGGATGGATGCGCTCGGCGACGAACAGGTTCACCAGCTCGCTGAACGTGGTCTCCCGATCGGGCTGGAAGAAGGACATCTCGCCCACCGGGTCGGCGTCGTAGCCCAGGAGATGGGGAATCTGCTTCAGGATGATGATGAGTCCGATCGCGGCGAGCAGGCCGCGAATGACGCTCGTCGGAACGAAGTCGGCGATCGAGCCCGCGCCCACGAGGCCGAGCACGATCTGGATGACCCCCGCGAGGACCACTGCCACGAGGAACGCCTCGAAGGAGCCCAGCGTCGCGATCTGGGCCGCGACCACGGCGGTGAGCCCGGCGGCGGGTCCGCTGACGCTGGTGTGCGACTGGCTCACGGCGCCGACCACGAGCCCGCCGACGATGCCCGCGAGGAGGCCCGAGAACAGCGGCGCGTTGGAGGCCAGGGCGACGCCGAGGCAGAGGGGGAGAGCGACGAGGAAGACGACCAGGCCTGCGGAGAGATCCGCCGCCAGCGTGCCCGTCGCCGGCTGGCGAGTTGCGGTCGAAGTCATGCTGCGATGTCCCTGAAGATCCGGAGTTGGGTATTCGGCCCGCGTCTAGGCGGAGGTGCCGTCGTCCCCGTGCAGGGCGACGAACTCTTCGAGCTGCTCCCACCGCCCGTCCTCGAAGCTCCAGACCCGGAACTGGCCGCTGCGGATGTCGTAGACCCAGCCGTGGATCTGCAGCGCGCCGGCGCGCAGCTTGGCCGCGACCGACGGCAGCGTGCGGAGGTTGTCGAGCTGCGCCAGCACGTTCTCCTCGATCAGCGCCTCGACCATCTGGTCCTCGGTGGCTCCCTGGGAGGTCTCGAGCACCACCGCGCGGGCGCGGTCGGCAAAGGCGACCCACTGCGCGACCGCCGGCAGGTCGGCCACCTTCTCCGGGTGCAGCACGGCGCGCATGGCGCCGCAGTCGGAATGGCCGCAGATGATGATGTGCTTCACCTTCAGAACCTGCACCGCGTACTCGATCGTCGCCGCGACGCCGCCCGAATGCTCGCCGTGCGCCGGGACGATGTTGCCCGCGTTGCGGCAGATGAACAGCTCGCCCGGGTCGGTCTGGACCATCAGGTTCGGGACGACGCGGGAGTCGCTGCAGGTGATGAACAGCCAGCGGGGCGCCTGGCCCGTGGCCAGGTCGCTGTAGAGTCGCCGGTGCTTGGGGAAGACGTCGCGCTGGAACGCCAGCGCTCCTTCGATGAGCTTCTTCATACCTGAACCTTCCATGTCTGGGCCCGAAGCACGGGCCGATCGCGGCGACTGCTGCGCGCCTTGCCTGGCTGCGGCAGCTTACGCCCGCCGGCATCCGCCGGGCGTGGCCGCGGTGAATTCTCCGCCTCCGCGACGGGGCTGGCCGGAGGCAGCTCGCGGACGCCGAATGCCGCGGGCGAGAGAATTCTCGCTCCGTCGGAGCTAGCGGGGCGGCGCCCGGCCGAGCGTCGGTGCGTGCGGCCGCGTGCGCGGGGCGCGTGCCAGGGCGACGGGTGTCGGGCTGTCGACCGATGGCGCCTGAGCGAGCCGCGCAGCGTGCGACGACGCCGCGGCCACATGGCTGGGGCCTGCGGCGTCGGAGCCGGAACCGCCGGCCGCCGGCTGCTCGGTCAGGCGTTGCGTGTCGCCGGTCCGGGTGTCGCGGCCCCCGGTGTCGCCTTCCCAGCGGCTCGTCCGGTGCGCGCCGGCGCCGGCTGTGCGCACGCCGGTTGGTCGCGCGGGGCGCGGGGTGCCGTCGAGGAGCAATCGTGGCTGCACCATGCCGAGGGCGAGGCCCAGGACGGTGCAGCACAAGAGCAACTCACGGGCGGGTCGGTGTGTCATTCTCCTCGCGCGATCAGCGGGGTGGAGTCCGAGCGGGCAAGTCCCCGTTTTCGGGATCGACAGCGCGGAAACCGCTGTCGCCCCGATCGGCGCGGAGGACTTCGCCGCTGGCCCCACCGGCAAGTCTCGGACCCATATCACTCTCGGGTTCGGAGGGGAACCCGTCCGTTGGTCGCCGCCCGCGCCCGAACGTCGTCTCGGCGGCTCTTCGCGAACCGCCGTTCACGCGGGGCCCGAAAGGCGGCGCTGCGCCGGGGCCTGGAAGCGCCGGACCGGCGGCGTCCCTCAATGCGCCGCCAGCGCCTGCTCGGAGGCCGCGAGCGCGTCGGTACACCCGTCCCACGCGCGCACGAACTCGCGGTAGCCCGGGGGCACGGGCGTCTCGCGCGGATGGAACCCCGGACGGAAGCCGCGCAGGAACGGACGCACCATGCGCGTGAAGAAGCCGTGCCGCCCCCAGAGCAGAGGGATGCTGCGCCGCCACGTCGTGAGGTCGAACAGCAGCCCGTCGCGGTACAGCATCCACCCGGCTGCGAGCGAGACGTTGATCAGCACGAGCGTCGTCACCCACACCTGCGCGATCAGCCGCCGCACCACGCCGCCGTGTGCGACCCGGTGGTAGACGTCCCACGCGACCGACTTGTGCTCGACCTCCTCGACCGCGTGCCAGTAGTAGAGCGCGCGCATGCGCGGATGAGCCCTGGCGAGCTGCTCCTGCTCGCGCAGCGCGCCGAGAAGCCCCTCCGCCATGGTCGCGGTCAGGTGCTCCGCCGTCGCGGTGAAGGCGAGCTGCATGATCGGCGGCATGTAGCGGCGCGCGATCCCGAGACGGGTCTTCAGGCTGCGCTCGACCCAGCCGATGTCCAGTCCCTGGGCCTCGAGCATCGCGTTGTACGCTGCATGCTCCTTCGAGTGCATCGATTCCTGGTAGGCGAAGCCGCGCACCGCCGCGCGCAGCTCCTCGTCGTCGATGCGGTCCTTGTAGTGATTGACGGCCTGGATGAAGAAGGCCTCGCCGGCGGGGAAGAGCAGCGAGAGCGCGTCCGAGATGCGCGTGAACACGGGGTCGCCGGCCCAGTGGCGCGGCACGTCGGTCGGGAAGCCGAGGTCGACGCGTCGGGCGACGATCGGGGTGTCTTCGTTCATCGTGCGCTCTCCTTCAGCTCGCGCGCGACGCGGGTGCGGCGAGCTGCTCCATCATCTTCTGCGCGGTTCCGGCGCCGGAGTTCTGGTTCTGGCCGGTGACCAGGTTGCCGTCGACCACGACGTGGCTCGCGAAGAAGTCGCGAAACGCGGTCCGCGACTCGAACGCGGCACCGGCGCGGCGCAGCTCGGTCTCCGGGTGCTGCGGCGTCACGTCGACGCCGAGCTCCTGCACCTGCTTGTCGGTGACCGCGGTGAGGCGCCGGCCTTCCACCAGCGGACGCCCGTCCGGGGTGCGCGCGCGCAGCAGGCCGAGCGCACCGTGGCACACGCCGCCGACGACCTTGCCGGCCGCGTTCGCGGCGCTGATGCCGGCGCCGAGCTCGTCGGAGTAGCCGAGATCGTACGCGGCTCCCCAGCCGCCGGCGAGGAACACGACGTCGTACCGGGTGAAGTCGAGGTCGCCGACCTTCCTCGAGCTGGCGATCTTCTCCTGCAGCACCGGGTCGGCGAGCGCGCGGTCGTCGTACGGCGAGCGGATGAGCCACAGCAGCGTCTGCGGGTCGACCGGAATGCGGCCGCCGCGCACGCTAGCGACGTCGACCTCCATGCCGGCGTCGAGGAACTCGTAGTAGGGCGCGGTCAGCTCCGAGCTCGCCACCCCGGTCGCCTTGCCGGTGTCGCCGAGCACGTGCTGGTTCGTGGCGACGATCAGCGCGCGGCGGCCGGCGAGGTCGAACGAGCGCGGCTCGGGCTCCGGGTGGAGACCGAAGCCATGCAGCAGCGCGGGCGGCCCGAAGCGCACCGTCGATGCGAGCACGGCGAGCGAGATCAGCACCGCGCCGATCCGGCGCCGTGCGGCGCCGCGCTCGCTCATCGCTCGCTCCGCGTGCGCGCGGCGCCGCGCGTGCCGCGCGGCAGGGCGGCGAGGACCGCGAGCGCCGCGAACTCCATCGCCTCGCGCGCCCGCTCCGGCTTCAGGTGCTGCTCGGCGCGCAGGCGGTCCCACGCCTCGAACGACGTCGCGAGCTCGAACGCCGCGAGCGCGGCCCCGTCGTGCTCGCGCAGCTCCGGCAGGACGAGCAGCAGGTGGCGGCGCAGGTCGCTCACCATGGTCTCGTGATGCTTCTGCAGGAACCCGAGCCGCCAGCGCATCGCGTTGCCGGCGCGCTTGAAGGGCAGGATGCGCTCGAAGGCGATCGCACGCGCGGCGACCAGGCGGCGCACGCGCTCGGCCGCGTCGCCCGTCGTGGGAACGGCGGCGAGTTGCGGCACGACCTCCGCGCGGATGCGTCCCGCGAGCTCGGCGTGCAGGCTGGCCATGTCGGGGAAGTGGCGGAACAGCGTCCGCACCTGCACGCCCGCGCGCGCCGCCACCTGCTCGGCGGTGGGCTCGAGGTTGCCGGAGCCGAGGATGTCGCCGAGTGCGGCCAGGATCGCGGCGCGGTTGCGCTCGCGGCGGGCGATGCGTCCGTCGCGCTGCGCCTCGAGGGAGAGCGGCTCGTCGCCGTGCTGCCGAAGATCCATGAGGCTCTTGTATATAAAGTCATGATCCGTGACAATAGATTCGCTGCACGAAAGGAGACGACGATGCGCGTGATCCGGAAGCTGCTGGCTGTCGCGGGTGCCGCGGCACTCGCGTTGGCGGTCGTGGCGGTCGCTGCGCGCTTCGCCGACGGTCCGATCGGGCCGTTCCCGGGCGGCGCCCTGAGCGGCTCGGTGGACCCCGACCCGAGCCCGGACTGGCGCGTGGCCGGCAGCACGGTCGAGCTCGAGATCCGGCCGGACGACCCGTGGTCGCTCCGGACGGACGCGATCCCGTACGGCCGCGAGCTCTACGTCCCGTCGTTCCAGGCCGAGCGCCGGCGCTGGGTGCCGGTCGCGCTCGCGGATCCGCGCGTCCAGGTCCGTCTCGGCCACCGTCTCCACGAGCGGCGCCTCGAGCGCGTCACCGACCCGGCCACGCGCGCGCGTCTCGTCGAGCTGATGGCGCAGCTGCACGGCTGGGCGCCGGACGGCATCGCCGGGCGCGACACCACCTGGTACTTCCACCTCGCACCGCGCTGACCGCGCGAGCGTCCGCTCAGCGGCCGCCGTCGCGCAGCGCGGGCAGGTACTTGCGCGACTCCGCCGCGACGACGCCGCTCAGCGCGAGCAGCGCGACCAGGTTCGGCAGGGCCATCAGCGCGTTCATCACGTCCGAGAACGTCCACACGACGTCGATGTGGGCCACGGTGCCGACGAACACCGCGAGCACCCACAGCCAGCGATAGGGGGACACGGCCGACGTGCCGAGCAGGTACTCGACCGCCTTCTCGCCGTAGTACGCCCAGCCGAGGATGGTCGAGAACACGAAGGTCAGCAGCCCGCCGGTGAGAATGAAGGTTCCGAAGACTCCGACGCGCTCGAACGCGGCGCTGCACAGCGACGCCTTGGTCATGCCGTTGGCCGTCCAGTCGCCGGACGTCACCACGACGAGGCCCGTCATGGCGCACACCACCACCGTGTCCCAGAACGTGCCGGTCGCCGACACCAGCGCCTGCCGCACCGGGTTCTCGGTGCGCGCCGCGGCGGCGACGATCGGCGCGCTGCCGAGCCCGGACTCGTTCGAGAACAGCCCGCGCGCGATGCCGAAGCGCACCGCTTCGCGGATGCCCGCGCCGGCGAAGCCGCCGACGGCGGCCTGCCCGGTGAAGGCGGACGAGACGATCAGCGAGACCGCGTCGGGCAGGTCGCGCCACTCCATCGCGAGGATCGCGATGCAGCCGGCGACGTAGAACAGGGTCATGAACGGCACCAGCAGCTCGCAGGCGCGGGCGATCGAGCGGATGCCGCCGAGGATCACCGCCGCGGTGATCGCGGCGAGCACGGCGCCGACGATCCACTTCGGAAAGCCCGGCGCCTGGACGGAGATCATCTCGGCGATCGCGTTCGCCTGCGTCATGTTGCCGATGCCGAACGACGCGAGCGCCGTGAACAGCGCGAACAGGAGGCCGAGCCAGCGCTGCCCGAGCGCGCGCTCGAGCACGTACATCGGACCGCCCGACATCTCGCCGCGCTCGTTCCGCACGCGATACTTGACGGCGAGCAGCGCCTCCGCGTACTTGGTCGCGATCCCGAACACGCCGGTGAGCCACATCCACAGCACGGCGCCGGGTCCGCCGAGGAGCACCGCGCCCGCCACGCCGTAGATGTTGCCGGTGCCGATGGTCGCGGCGAGGGCAGTGGTGAGCGCGCCGAACGGGCTGATGTCGCCGGCGGCGTTCCCGTCGCGCGCGACCGACAGCTTGATGCCGGTCCACGTGAAGCGCTGGATGAAGCCGAGGCGCACGGTCAGGAACAGGTGCGTCCCGAACAGCAGCACGATGAGCGGCCAGCCCCACAGGAAGTCCGAAGCCGCGCCGAGAGCCCGCCCGATGGTGTCTTCCACCCGGACGGCTTAGCGTTCCGCGCGTCGCGGGAGAAACGGCTTGACCGACCGGCGCTGCCGCGCATCCAATGTGACGGTCGGGCGTGCGCTCGGCCGCTGAACGGAGGCCTCCCGAATGGCGACCGGAATCCCGCGCGTGCTGCGCGCGCTCGCAACCCTCGCGGCTCTCGCGGCCGGGGCGCTCGCCGCCGCGCCGGCGCGCGCCGCCACGGTGCTCGTCGAGGCAACGTCGCTGTCGCTGCGCGACGACGCGATCCCGCCCCTCGATCCCCGCCACCGGCGGCTCTCGTTCCGCTCGGCGACGGGCCGCGCCGCGCCGGAGAGCCGCATCGTTCCGCCGGCGCCCGGCGGCGCCGACGACCCGACGGTCGCGGGCGGCACGCTGTACGTCGCCAACGCGGCCGGCAGCGGCGAGATCGTTCGCGTGACGCTGCCCGCGTCGGGCTGGACGGCGCTCGGCAGCGGGGCCCGCCCGCGCGGCTATTCGTACCGCGACCGCACGCCCGGCGCGCCGGTCGCGCAGGTGACGGTCTCCCCGGACCGGATCTCGCTCCGCGCCAGTGGAGCAGGCTGGGGCTACGGCCTCGACGAGCCGCAGCAGGGGCGCATCGCGCTGCGCCTCGACCTCGGCGGCAGCGCGTGGTGCGCCGAGGCGCCGGCGCGCGCCACCGGCAACCCGCCGAGCACGACGGCCAGCGACGCGCCGGGACGCTTCACCGGCCAGGCGAAGGCGCCGCCGCCCGCGGCCTGCGGCGTGAACCGCCTGACGGTCACGAACGGCTACGGCTCGGGGACGTACCCCGTCGGCGCGACGGTGCACGTGTTCGCCGACGTTCGCCCGCAGAGCCAGCTGGTGACCGGCTGGACCGGCGACGCGGCGCTGCTCGACGACCCGGACGAGTGGCACTCGACGCTCGTCATGCCGGCCGCCGACGCGAGCGTCGCCGCCGTCGTCGCCGCGCGTCCGACCACGCTCGCGACCTCGACCTTCACCGGCAGCACCACGCGCGCGAAGACGGTGCACGCGAAGATCCCGCCCGGCGTGCGCGGCCTCGTGCTGCTGCTGCACGGCACCGGCGGCGGCGCCGGCTTCATCCTGCAGGACGAGTCCTTCGCGCTCGCGCTGCGCCTGCTCGAGTCCGGCTTCGGCGTGCTCGGCACGGAGGCGGAGGAGGCGGTCGCGGGCGACCTGAACGGCGACGGGAAGGCCCGCTGGGACGCAAGCCTCACCGCGGGCAACGTCGACTTCGCGAACCTCGACGCGCTGGTCGCGAGCCTGCGCGCAGCCGGCACGATCGGGCCGACGACGCCGCTGCACGTGCTCGGCATGTCGAACGGCGGCTCGATGGCGCTGTCGCTCGGCGCGATCGCGGCGTCGCGGGTCGCTGCGGCGTTCCCGAACCTGCGCTTCGCGGCCGCGATCGCGTTCTGCGCCGACGGCCGCGTGACGTCGGCGGCGATCACCACCACGCCGACCGCGTGGCTCATGTGCGGCAACGACGACAATGCCGAGGTCGACAACGCGGCCGCGGCGGCGAACAGCGCCGGCCTCGCCGCGCGCGGCGTGCCGACGTCGTTCGCGGCGCACCCGCCGGCGCCGCTGTACGACGAGCGCTTCGCGCGTGTCGTCGGCGTGACGCTCGCCGAGTCGCGGGCGATGGTCGCCGAGCTGCGCGCCGCGGGCTTCGTCGGCCCCGACGGCTTCGTCGCGACCTCGACCGACGCCGTCGTCGCGGCGGTGACCGCCCAGCCGACCCTGTGGCCGACGCTGGTCGCGCAGCCCGGCGCGGTGCGGGCCGACGTCGTCGACCAGCTGCGTGCGACGCAGGCCGAGCACCAGATGTTCTCGGACTGGGCGTCCCGCGCCGTCGCGTGGCTCGAGGCCAACGAGCCGTAGCCGACCACGCCCTGATTGCCGCGGGCCGGCCTGGCGGATAGCCTCGCCGGCCGGATGAAGGGTACGGCTCTGGTCACCGGCGCCTCGGCGGGGCTCGGGCGCGACTACGCGCGCCTGTTCGCCGCCGACGGGCACGACGTCGTTCTGGTCGCACGCCGCCGCGAGCGGCTCGAGGAGCTCGCCCGCGAGATCGGCGGGCAGGGCGGCGCGCAGGTGCACGTCCTGCCGCTCGACCTGTCGGACCGCGAAGCACCGCGCCGCTGCGTGGACGAGCTTCGGGCGCGCGGGCTCGCGATCGACTTCCTGGTCAACAACGCAGGGCTCGGCACCAACGGGCCGTTCGCCGACGCGGATCCCGCGAAGCAGCTCGAGATGATCCAGGTGAACGTCACGTCGCTGGTCGAGCTGACGCGGCTCCTCCTGCCGGACATGCTGGCGCGCAAGCGCGGCCGCGTCCTGAACGTCGGCTCGACCGCTGGCTTCCAGCCCGGACCGTTCATGGCGGCCTACTACGCCAGCAAGGCGTTCGTGAACTCGTTCAGCGAGGCGCTCGCGTACGAGCTCGACGGCACGGGCGTCACCGTGACGGTCAGCTGCCCGGGGGCCACGGAGACCGAGTTCGCGGGACACGCCGGCAACGACTCGTCGCTGCTCTTCAAGTTCGGCGCCGCGGACTCGATGTCGGTCGCGCGCGAGGGCTACGCGGCGATGATGGCCGGCCGGCGGATGGTCGTGCACGGCTTCACCAACAAGCTCGGCGTGCAGGCGCTGCGCGTCAGCCCGCGTGCCGTCGTGATCGGCCTCGCGGCGCGCCTGAACCGCAGCTGAGGCGGCGCTGCGGGAACCTCGCTCGCACGAATGGGAACGCACCGATGCCCGCCTTTTACAGGCTGCGAATCCGCCGCGATTCCGGGCGCGGGCCACGGCGCGGTCGCGGCACGGTTCTGGCACGACGTCGCGGCATGAAGCGCGTTCCACGTCTCCTCGTCTGGTCGCTGGCCTGCATCCTCGCGCTCGGCGTCCCGGGCGTGGAAGCGGGCGTCGTGCGCCTGCCGCGGGTGGCGGGCGATCCGATCGACCCGGCGCTGCGCGACGCCGCCCGGCAGGGCGGCACGGTGGATGCCCTGCTCCTGATGCGCGCCGAGGCCGACCTGACCGCGGCTTACCTGGTCGCGGTGCGCACCGCGCGGGTCGCGTTCGTGCACCGCGCGCTGCACGCGGTCGCCGCGGAGTCGCAGCGGCCGCTGCGCGCGACCCTCGACGCGCTCGGCATCCGCCACCGCGCCTACGCGATCGCCAACGCGATCGCGGTCGAGGACGTGACGCTCGCGCAGCTCGAGATGCTCGCGGCGCGCGACGACGTCGCGGAGATCGATTCGGATCCCCCCGTGCGCCTCGACCTGCCGCCGCCGGTGCGCGGCGACGACGCGGACGCGCAGGACATCCTGCCGGTGACCGTCGAGTGGGGCGTGGTCCGGATCGGCGCGCTCGACCTGTGGGCCCTCGGCCATCGGGGCGGCGGCGTGGTCTACGCGAGCGCCGACACCGGCGTGCAGTGGGACCACCCCGCGCTGAAGGGCCGCTACCGCGGCTGGAAGGCCGCGCGGCAGAAGGTCAAGCACGCCTACAACTGGTGGGACGCGATCCACGCCGACATCGACGGCAACGGCACCAATCCGTGCGGCTTCAGCTCCGCGACGCCGTGCGACGACTACGGTCACGGCACGCACGTCCTCGGCACGGGCGTCGGCGACGACAAGGCCGGCAACCAGATCGGCGTCGCGCCGCGCGCGAAGTGGATCGCGTGCCGCAACATGGAGAACGGCGTCGGCCGGCCGTCGCGCTACCTCGAGTGCTTCGACTTCTTCCTGGCGCCGTGGGACGCGCAGGGGATGAATCCCGACCCCGCGCGCGCGCCGCACGTGATCAGCAACTCGTGGTCGTGCACGGCGAGCGAGGGCTGCCTCCCGAAGAGTCTGCGCAAGGCGGTGAAGGCCGCGCGCGCGGCCGGCATCTTCGTGGTCGGCTCGGCCGGCAACTCGGGTTCCGGGTGCGGCACGGTCGCGAGTCCGCCGGCGATCGACGATGCGACGGTCACGGTCGGCGCCACCGACTCGAACGACGCGCTCGCGTCCTTCAGCAGCCGCGGCCCCGTGACGGTCGACGGCAGCAATCGGCTGAAGCCGGACGTCGCGGCTCCCGGCGTCGGGGTCCGCTCCAGCCTGCCGGGCGGGACCTACGGCGCGATGTCCGGGACGTCGATGGCGGCGCCGCACGTCGCGGGCGCGGTGGCGCTGCTGTGGAGTGCGCGCCCCGACCTGCGCGGCAACGTCGGCGTCACCGAGGACGCCCTCCTCGGGAGCGCGAATCCGGCGGTGACGGCGTCCGGGACCTGCGGCGGCACGGACGCCACCAACGTCCCGAACAACCTCTTCGGCTACGGTCGCCTCGACGTCGCGGCCGCGCTCGTGGCGCTGCCCTGACCGGTCGCCGCCGTCAGACCGCGGCGTCGCGGCCGGTGATCGCGCGGGCGAGCCCGGCGACCAGGATCCCGATCGCCGCGGCGGAGGTCAGGTTCCAGCCCATGCAGGGCGCCCCGCATCCGGGGGTGGCCAGCGAGACCAGGGTCAGCGGGAACAGCGCCAGCAGCCCGATCAGGGGTCCGCGCAGATCCCAGGGGTGCGGCCACACCGTGACGCCGACGAGGAAGCCGATCAGCAGCCGCGCCGTGTACCAGCCCCAGACCGCGACGTCGCCCCGGAGGTAGAGGATGTCGTACTTCTCGGGGATCGGTCCGTGCAGCAGCATCGGGATCCAGCCGAGGACGAGCCCGATCGCGGTGCAGACCAGCACGTAGGGCATGCCGGGCTGCTTCGCCGAAGGGCATCCCCGGGTACAGGAGCGGGGCATGCGCGCGGCGGAACGCGGCTGGATTACTTGACGATTCGCGCTGCACTCGCGACGTGCGTGCGGTTCTCGATCGCTGTGAATCCCTGCCGCTCCAGTCGTTCCCTCCGGGCGCGACGATCCTCGAGGACGGCGGGCGGAAGGGCGTGCTCTACATCCTCGCCAGCGGCGCCGTGGAGATCGTGAAGGGCGACACGCAGATCAACGTCGTGTCCGAGCCCGGCGCGTTCCTGGGCGAGGTCGCGGTCCTGCTCGACCAGCCGCACTCCGCGACCGTGCGCGCCCTCGAGCCCTGCACGTGCCGCGTCATCGAGGAGCCGCAGGCGTTCATCGCGGCGAACCCCGACGTCGGCATCGAGCTCGCGCGCCTCCTCGCTCGGCGCCTGCACTACCTCACGACGTATCTGGTGGACGTGAAGCGGCAGTACGAGGGCAGCGACCACCTGGCGATGGTGGACGAGGTCCTCGAAACGCTGGTGCACCACCAGGAGCCGGAGCCGCTGCCCGGCTCCGAACGCTGCCCCGAGCCCGACCCTACGGTGGTGTGAGCTCGGCGACCGGCCGCTCGAGCGGGCGGTCGAGGTGGACGATCTCGCAGCCGGCGAGCGACGTCCAGATCGCGGTGCGCGCGTCGGTGTCGAACACGACGTGCGGCGGGCTCGGCGCGACGATCTGCCCCGCGTTGAACACCCAGGTCGGTCCGATGCGGTCCACCCACGAGCCGCCCCGCCGGAACGGCGACTGGTGCACGTGGCCGCTGAGCACGATGTCGGGCTGCAGCTGGCGGATGAGCTTCAGCAGCTCGGCGTCCCCGTAGTGCTTGCTGCCGGTCCAGCTGACCGGCGAGGCGTCGGGCGGCGCGTGGTAGACCCAGATCCACTGCCGCCTGCGTCGGGCGGCGTCGGCGATCAGCTGGGCGCGCACCTCGGCGCAGCCCTGCGGACCGTCCCACCAGCGCGTGACCGAGATCGACACGTCGCCGAGCTCCGCGTACTCGCCGTCGCTGACGACGCCCGGCAGGCGACCCCGGGAGAGCCAGCTCGCGACGCGCTCTCCGGTCGCCGCTCTGGCGTCGAGGTCGTGGTTGCCGGAGCTCGCGACGATGCGCGTGCGCTGCGCGACGTGGCGCAGGTACTTGAAGACCACGACGATCTGGGCGCCGAGCGCGACCGTGGAGGAGATGTCCAGGGTGTCCCCGGCCACGACGGCCAGGTCGAAGCCCGCCGACGCCTCGCGCACCCAGTCGAGCTGCTTGAGCGAGTAGTGCAGATCCGAGACGAGAAGGCCGCGCATCGTCAGAGGGCGAGCGCCGCGATCTCCTGCGTGAGCCGCGACGCCGTCTGGGACGCGTTGCGCAGCAGGTTCTCCAGCACCACGAGCTTGACGCCGGGCCGCGTCTTCCCGAGGGTGCGGAAGTCCTCGATCGAGCGGGCGAAGCACTCGGTCGGCCCGTCGGCGCGGACGTCGGCCGAGCGCGGGGCGTCGTTCAGGATCGCGAGCTCGCCGAAGGTCATGCCGGTGGACAGTGTCGAGACGCGCTGCCGGCGTCCGGAGGGCAGGTCGATGGTCACGCTGACCTTGCCCGCGACCAGCAGGTAGAACGCGCCCGCGCGGTCGCCCTTGCGCAGGATCATCTCGCCGGTGGCGAAGCTGCAGTGCTTCGCCAGCCGCGCCAGGTGCGCGACGCCGTCGGCGTCGAGTCCGCGGCAGAGCTCGTGGTCGGCGAGCGAGATCGCCGCGCTGCCGGCGACGAACGAGCCGCGCGCGGATAGCAGCTGGTCCTCGGCGCGCTCGAGCGCGAGGTCGAGCTCGGGGAAGACGTGCAGCCAGCGCCGGCGCTCGTCGGTCAGGTTCTCCTGCAAGTGGCGCAGCAGCCGCGACTGGTCGGACCCGTGCACGAGAAAGAGCGACTTGCCGCTCTCGCCCAGCGCCACGACCAGGTCGAGCAGCATGACCGCCGCGGCGTCGTCGATCGCGGTGACGCGCGTCAGGTCGAGGATCGGCTGCTCGGCGCTGCACTCGACCACCTGCGCGACCGCCGACTCGACCGCGGAGAAGGCGAGGTCGCCGTGCAGCTCGAAGACGCGCGCGCGGCGACCCTCCTCCGACAGCACGCGACGCTCGGCCTCGGTGCGGACGCGCTTCGACCGCACCGCGGCGATGTCGTACGCGGCGCGGACCGCCGAGCGCGAGGCGCGCGCCGTGCGCAGGAAGTGCAGGTGGAACTCGCGCGACAGCTCCTTGCAGACCGCGACGCCGCGCACGCTGTTGCCGCGCTCGTCGAGCGGCGGCGAGAACACCGCGATGCCGAGCTGTCCGGGCAGCACGGCCAGGATGCCGCCGCCGACGCCGCTCTTCGCCGGCATGCCGACCCAGTACACCCAGCTGCCCGCGTAGTCGGACATGCCGCACGTGGTCATCACGCTCAGCATGTCCGGGACGGTGTCGCCCTTGACGGCGCGCTCGCCGGTGATCGGGTTCACGCCGCCGTTCGCGAGCGTCGCGCCCATGACGCTGAGCGCCTGGCAGTCGACGGCGATCGAGCACTGTCGGAAGTACACGTCGAGCGGGCCGTCGGGGTGCTCGCCGAGGATGTCGAAGTTGCGCAGCATGTGCCCGATGGCCCGGTTCCTGTGCCCGGTGTCGCGCTCGGACTCGTAGACCACCTGATCGATACCCAGCTGCCGCCCGGCGTAGATCGAGAACGTGGACAGGATGCGGTGGAAGCGGTCCTCGTCGGAGCGGCCGGCGACCAGCGACGCGGCCGCGATCGCGCCGGCGTTGATCATCGGGTTCAGCGGCCGTCCCGTGCCGGGCTCGAGGCTGATCGAGTTGAAGGCGTCGCCGGTCGGCTCGACGCCGATCCTGGCGAGCACCGCGTCGCGTCCCTGGTCCTCGAGCGCCAGCCCCTAGACCAGCGGCTTCGAGATCGACTGGATCGTGAACGGCTGCCGGGTGTCGCCGACCTCGTAGACGCGGCCGTCGGTGGTCGCGACGCAGATGCCGAACCACTCGGGCTTCGCCTTGGCGAGCTCGGGGATGTAGTCGGCGACCTTGCCGTCGTTCACGTCGCGGAAGCGCGCGTGCAGCCGCTCGAGGGCGCGCGAGAGCGGAAGCGGGACAGTCGATCCCGTGGTGGAGCGGGCTCGCTGCGGCATCATTCGACGGTCCTCCTGGGCGTGTGGTCGGGCTGCCGGGCGGGGCGCCCGGACGCGCACTGGTAGGAGTCCCGCGACGCGAAGCAAAAGCGGCGCCGCGATCCGCTCGATCGTCCGCGCGGGTGGTCGGTGGCGGCGTTGCCGATCGGACGGGCACCGCCCGCGTGGCGTGCCCAAGATCCGGCCACGGTGGTCGCCGGATCGCGCGCGGCTGCCAGGGCTTTCGCGATCGCCGATTCGCTGCATGATCACGGTCGAGGCAGCGACGACGACGGCCGGCTGTCCGGGAGGCGACATGAGTCAGGATGCGATCGAACAGGAGCCCGAAGTCGTGCTCGTGGTCGGCGCGACCGGTGGCATCGGCACCGCGCTGTGCGCCCGGCTCGCGCGTGACCGCCGCCGCGTGTTCGCCGTCGCGCGCGACGCCGCGCGCCTCGACGCGCTCGCGGC
>VGTK01000148.1 GCA_016874715.1 Deltaproteobacteria bacterium
GACGGACGTCCCGCCGTGCGTCACGCTCGATGACGGACGTCCCGCCGTGCGTCACGCTCGATGACGGACGTCCCGCCGTGCGTCACGCCCGATGACGGATGTCCCGCCGTGCGTCACGCCCGATGACGGACCTCGCTCTCGAATCGGACCCGCCTGACCTCGAGCGCGCGGACGACCCGTACGCGGCGCTCGCGCGGCCGCCGCGCTGGCGCCGGCGCGGCCCGTTCCGCGGCCGCGGCGAGCTGGTCGTTCGGCTCGCGAACTGACGGCGGCACGCGGTCGCGATCCGTCAACCGCCGGCGACGGCGGCCCCGCAGCGGCGTCTACCACGGCAGCCACCGCCACGCCGGCCGGCCGACGGCGCTCGCGGAAGTCCGCCACCGGACACCGCTTCTCCGGGCGGACGAATCCGGAACGGCGTTTGCTGCACGGCCTCGCCACGCGCCGGCACGATGCCGCGCCAAGCGAGGAGAAGATGACAACCCCGAGGAGAAGTCCGTCGCCCGTCGTCACCGGCCGTGCTGCCGCCTTCGCGTCCGCGCTTTCGCTCGCCCGCACCGCCGCCATCGCGGTCGCGCTCGCGAGCGCGCTCGGCACGCCAGGGATCGCCGGTGCCGCAGATCTCGACCCCGAGCGCTGCGCCGCCCAGCAGCCGCGGATCGAGGAGCAGCTTTCGAACGACCGCACGACCTGCCTGCAGATCGCGGCGCGGCGCGAGCGCCGCGGCCTCGACGGCGGCTTTGCCGCGTGCGAGGAGCGCGCTCTCACGCGCTGGAACGGGCGCATGGAGCGTGCCGGATGCGACCTCGGCGGCGGCATCGACGAGCGCGCCGCGCTCGCCGACGGCGAGCCGGCCGAGGCGTGGGTCGAGCTCGGCGGCGAGACCCGGCAGATCCGCTACCGCGTCGCGAACGGCGTCGCGATCTTCGAGGGCGACATGATCCTCGGCACCGAGGACGAGGTCCGCGCCGGTGACCGCCGCATCCGCGCGCGCCTCGCGTCCGGGCTGCAGACGGTGCAGAGCCACACGCGCGGCGACTTCGGCTGGTCGAAGAACGTCGTTCCGTTCGAGATCTCGTCGTCGCTGTCGAGCACGATGGAGAGCCGCATCGAGCAGGCGGTCGCGCACTGGAACGAGAACACCATCGTGCGCCTCCAGGCACGCAACGGCGAGAGCGACTCCGTGCGCTTCGTGCCGGGCGACGGCTGCCGCTCGTTCGTCGGCAAGAAGGGCGGCAAGCAGGAGATCGAGCTCGACTCCGACTGCTCCGTCGGCAACGTGATCCACGAGATCGGCCACGCGGTCGGGCTCTACCACGAGCAGAACCGCAGCGACTGCGACGACTTCGTCGTCGTGGACTTCGACAACATCGACGAGGACTTCCACGACCAGTTCGAGAAGGGGCCGTGGGGCAGCGTGGACCGCGGCTCGTTCGACTTCAACTCGCGCATGCTCTACTCGCCGTTCGCGTTCGCGATCGACGAGGACGAGCCGACGATGACCAAGCTGAACGGCTCCACGTGGACGCCGAACCTGACCGCGCTCTCGACCGGCGACATCGTCGGCGTGACCCGCATGGTCACGGCGCTCGACTCGGCGTTCACGCTCAAGGACAAGTTTCGCAACAAGAGCGCGGACCGCTGCATGGACGGTGCGACCGACGGCAGCGGCGCGGCGGTCGAGGTGCGCAGCTGCACGGGCGCGCAGCGCCAGCGCTGGCTGCTCTACACGCACCCGCGCACCGCGCGGAAGCTGCTGATCAACGAGCGCAGCGGCATGTGCCTGCACGTCCCGAACGGCGCGAGCACGACGGGCCTCGACCTGGTCCAGATCCCCTGCCACGGCGGCACCCGGCAGGCGTTCAGCTTCCTCGAGCGGACCTTCCCGTGGGATCCGTACAAGATCCGCAACGTCGCGAGCGGACGCTGCGTCGCGCTCGAGAGCACGTCGAACGGCGGCGACGTCGAGCAGCGCACCTGCGGCTCGTCGGACCAGCAGAAGTGGTTCCAGGAGCTGTTCTGATCGCTCCCGTCGCACCGTGACCGGGCGGTCAGCGCGGGCGAGGTGGCGACACCTCGCCCGCGCTGCGTTTCGTGCCCGTCACAGTCGACGTTGACGCACCTCGTTGTGTCACATATTCGTAACACATCATGAAGACCACCACGATCCGCGAGCTCAAGCACGAGACCGGCAAGGTCCTCGGATGGGTCGCCCGGGGCGAGACGGTCGAGGTTCATCGTCGGCGGAAGCCGGTCGCGCGACTGTGCCCGCCGGATCAGCCGGTGGCAATCGAGCGGCCCGACTTCGCCGCTCGCTTGCGCGCGGTCTACCGGACCAAGACGCTGCGCAGGACCGGAACCGCGGTCGTGTCGGACGCACGCGGCGAGTCGTGACATCCTACGCCGACACCGGATTCCTCTGCTCGCTGTACGCTCCCGACGCCCATACCGCACGTGCCGCCCGCCGGATGCAGCGCCAGGCGTTGCCCCTGCCGATCACGTGGCTCCATCAGCTCGAGCTTCGTAACGCCCTTCGCCTGCGGGTCTTTCGTCGCGAGATCACCGCACGAGAGCGCGACGCCTCGCTCAACATGATGCTCGCGGACCTCGCAGCCGGAGCTCTCGCCGGAGCGGCACCGGATCTGGGCGAGACCATGATCGAGGCGGAGCGGTTGAGCGCTCTTCACTCGGAGCGGCTCGGCACCCGCAGCCTGGACGTGCTGCACGTCGCAGCCGCGGTGGTGCTGGGGCGCCAGGAGTTTCTGTCGTTCGATCGGCGGCAGGCGAACCTCGCGCGCGCAGCCGGCCTGCGAGTACCGACCCTCGCCTGACCTCGCCCCACGGCGCTCCTGCACGCGGCGAAGGTCTGGTACGGAGAGCTGATGTACTCGCGCTTCGTGAACTGGCTCTCCGCCACGGCGTTCGGCTCGTGGATCGTCAAGCACCTCGCCTCGCGCGTCGACCCCGTGCTGTTCAAGGCGACCAGCGGGCGCCTCACGATGACCGGCGTGCCGACGCTGCCGATGCTCACGCTCACCACGAGCGGCCGGAAGAGCGGCCGGCCGCGCGACACCCAGCTCGCGTACCACGCCGACGGCGACGACTTCCTGGTGGTCGCGAGCGCGATGGGACAGGAGCGCCACCCGGACTGGTCGTACAACCTGCTCGCGAAACCCGACGCGGAGGTCCAGCTGCGCGGCGCGCGAGTACGGGTGCGCGCGGTGGCGCTCGCCGACGACGAGAAGGCGCGCGTGTGGCCGGCGATCAAGCGGACGATCCCGCAGATGAACGTCTACGAACAGCGCACGGCGCGGAACATCCGGGTGTTCCGGCTGAGCCGCGCCTAGCGGTGCGGCTCGGCCGTCAGGCCGCGGTGACGCACCCCAGCTCGGCCGTCAGGCCGCGGTGACGCACCCCAGCTCGGCCGTCAGGCCGCGGTGACGCACCCCAGCTCGGCCGTCAGGCCGCGGTGACGCACCCCAGCCCCGCCATCGCCGGCGGCGTCCACCCGCCGAGCGCGCGCTCGAGCTCCATCGCGACGGCGATCGTCACGTGGTCGTTGCCGTGCCCCGAGACCACCTGGAAGCCGAGCGGCAGGCCCTCCGCGCCGAGCCCCACCGGCACCTGCGTCGCGGGCAGCTCGAGGACGTTGACGATGGCGAGGTACGCCCACGGGTGGTGCATGCGCACGAGCCAGCGCACCGGCACGCCGTGGCGCGGCGCCGGTACCGTGTACGACGGGTAAAGCAGCACGCCGTCGGGGCCGAGCGCCTCCGCGAAGCTCGCGCGCAGCTCGTGGCCGAGCGCGATCATCCGCCGCGCGAGCCCGGGGAAGAGCTTCGGCACCGGGTCGACCAGCGCCAGCAGGCTCGCCGGCAGCGTGTGCTGCGAGCGGCCGAGCAGGTGCTTGACGATCTCGAGGCCGGCGCGTACGCGGCGGCCCTCGCCGAGCATGTGCGAGAACGGGTGCTCCTGCGCGTCGGCCATCATCGCGGACCAGACGTCGAACTGCTTCTCGAGGCCCTTGAACGAGACCTCGCGGACGCGCATGCCGCGGTCGCGCAGCACGCGCACCGCCTCCTCCTGCGCGCGTCGCAGCTCGGGGGAGACGCGCAGCACGCCGTTGTCGGGCACGTCGAGCAGCGTGCGCCCAGAGAGGTCGACCTGCGCTGGGTCGCCGAGGTCGAAGTGGCGACAGCCCGCGTCGAGCCCGTCGGGGCCGGCGAGCACACGCAGCAGCGGCATCAGGTCGGTCGCGCGCCGCGTGATCGGACCGGTCGTCAAGTAGCGCAGGCCGGCGCCGGCGGCGATCGGGTACTGCCCCGTCGCGGGCACCATGCCTCCGGTCGGCTTGTGGCCGAACACGCCGTTGAAGAACGCGGGACCGCGGATCGAGCCGCCGACGTCGGAGCCGAGACCGAACGGCGAGCCGCCCGCGCCGACGATCGCGCCCTCGCCGCCCGAGCTGCCGCCGACGATGCGCGCGGGGTCATACGGGTTGTTGGTCCGCCCGTAGACCCGGTTGTTCGACTCCATCCACATGCAGAGCTCGGACGTGTTGGTGACGCCGAGCGGGATCGCGCCCGCGGCGCGGAGCCGCGCCACGGCGGTCGCGTCGCGCTCGGAAACCAGGTGGCGCCGTGCGACGAGCCCCGACGCGTTCGGCATGCCGGCGAGCGCGAAGCACTCCTTGATCGTGCAGGGCACGCCGTGCAGCGGCGGCAGGTCCTCGGGCCGCGTCCGCGCACGCAGCGCGTCGGCGCGCTCGGCCTCGGCTCGCGCCTCGTCGTAGCGCGTCCGGACCACCGCGTTCAGCTGCGGATTCACGCGCTCGATCTGCGCGACGTGCACCTCCACCACCTCGCGCGAGGACACCTCGCCCGCACGGATGCGTTCGGCGAGCCGGGTGGCGGATTCGAGCAGCAGGTCGTTCATGGCGGCGAAGGCGGCCCGCGTCCGGCCGCGGACCCGTGCCGTCACGGTCCCTAGCACGCCGGGCGGCGCGGTCGCACCCTCACGCACACGCGGTCGGCTCAGCGGTCGGCGGCAGAGCCGCACGACGCACGAGCGACGGCGGCAGCGACGACCGCACGCGACGAGCGAGCGCCGGCGGCCGCGCGCGCTCAGTACGCCACGCGCGCCTCCAGCATTCCCGACTCCCCTCGCACGACGACGAGACGGGACATGTACGGCATGCAGTACACGCGGTCGCCCGGGCGCAGCTCGCGCGTCGAGCGGATCACGACCTTGCACACCGGGCAGGCCACCTCGTTGGGCGCGAGCGCGTCGCCCGCGCCGCGCCACTTGCGGTAGAACTTCCGATACTTGACCGGAACCTCGTTGAAGCCGGTGTCGTCGAGGATGAAGCGGCGGCGCTCGCCGGAGCCGGGCGCGTCGCCGGATTCGTCGTGCTCCTGCAGGGGGGCGCTCACGAGCCGAACCCCAGGCGCAGCGGATCGCTCACGAGCCGAACCCCAGGCGCTCGACCGATTCGCGGTAGGTGCGACCGAGACGCTCCTGCTCGTGGCGATCGACGCCGATCTCGGGCGCGGTGGTCTCCAGCATGTCCAGCACCAGGTGGTCGAGCTGGCTGCGCACCTGTCCGAGGCGCGCGCGGATGTGCGGCGAGCGGGCCAGCTTGCGCCCGAGCTCGTTCTCGCCGAAGCCGATGTGCCGCCGCTCGTCCTTGATGATCCCCTCGAGCACCTCGCGCGTCACCGGATCGGCGTTCGTCGCGTGCGTGTGGAACACCGCGTACTCGAGCGACTCGAGGATCACGTTCTGCGCGAAGATCGCGGCCTCCCTGTCGCGGCTCGCGACCAGCTCGAGAAGGCGGCGGCGGAACAGCTGCAGGCTCGGGCTCGAGCGCTTCTCGACCTTCGACTCGGGATCGGTCACGCCGAGGTCGGCGAGGCGGCGCAGCAGCACTTCCAGGTGGCGTCCCTCGTCGGCGACCTGCGTCGAGAGGAACACCTTGGCGAGCCGGTTCGGCGCGATCGCGACGAGGCCGCTCGCGCCCTCGAGCGCGGCCGTCTCGCCGATGCAGTAGTTGCACAGCGTCGAGATCAGGCGGTCGCGATCCCCTCCGGCCGGCGGAACGTCGCGAGTGTCGGGGCGGTGCCCGTGCACCGTCCCCGACAGGTACCCCTCGACAGCCTGGAACCAGAACTCGAAGGAGTGCACCTCCTCCAGGAAGTCGTCGTGCTCCAGGTCGTGAACTTCCCTCTGCGGGGTAGGCACGCGTCGCTCAGCCCGGCATCGCCGGAGTCTGGTACCCGATGCCGATTCTCCCGAGGCGCGTCTTGAACTCGGCGAGCACCGTGTCGGCGAGCACGTGCTCCATCTCCGCGGGGCGCATCACGCCGAGGTCCGCACCGTGATAGCTGCTGTGCGCGCGCTCGACGCCGAGCTTGTCGAGCTCCTCGATCGTCCGGTTGCCGCGGAACGCATCGGCGAACGTCGCGAGCATCCAGTAGGACATCTCCTTCTGCATGCGCTCGATCTCGGACTTCTTGCCGCGATTCGACTGGATCAGCGAGCCGATGCGGTTCTCACCGAAGCCGACGTGACGCCGCTCGTCGGCGATCGTGCCCGACAGCGTGTGCGCGAACTTCGCGTTGATCGGCTCGTTCATCGCGTACATCATCTCGAAGACGCTGAACACCATGCCTTCGAGCACGATGTTCTGCCCGACGACGCCGGCGACGAAGTCCTTCTTGTCGACCTTCTCGAGCAGGACCTCCGCGAACTTCACGAGATTCGGGTTCGCGTAGTGCTTGATGGTCTTCTCGAGGTCGTTCTTGCGCACGCCGAGGTCGTAGAGCCGGTGCGTGGAGACCTCGACGTGGCGCGCCTCGTCGAGCGTCTGCGTCGCGAGAAAGCGCTTGCTCGCCTCGTCCGGCGCCGCGTTGACCAGCCCCGACGACGCCGACAGCGCGCAACGCTCGCCGACCACGAGCTGCACCGTCGCCTTGATGGTCTCCTCCCGCAGCACCTCGTTCTCGAGAACGAGCTCGGGCTCCTTCTCGTCGTGGGCGTGGCCGTACTCGGTGTTCTCGAGGTGGCCCTGCGGGCAGGACTCGAGCCAGCTCTGGATGGAATAGGTGGAGAGGAAATCAGCCATCGTCGACCTCCGTTCGAACGAAGAAGAAAGGCGTGTGCGTCGGTCACGCACGCGTCGTGCCACCGCACGGAGGACGGGATGACGCACCTGGCCGACCGATCGGACGAGAGATCTCCGATGCATCGACCGCGCATTTCCGTGGCGCGATCTCCGAGTTCGGGAATCGCCGGCGTCGCGCGTTCGCAGCGGCGGGAACCGGGAGAAGGTCCCGCGCGCCCCGCGCTACGGCGTGGACCGACGCCACGCCGGTGCCGGGCGCGGCGGCCCGAGGCGGGCTGATGGCCGCCGGCTCGGCGTTCCAGTCGCACCCGACTTCGTGGCGCGGGCGGCTGCCCGGCCTCGGATCCGGCGGATCAGGGGTGCAACGGCTTGGGCAGTACGACGGTGTCGAGCCAGTTCGCGATTCACACCGACGATGGCGGCGGCGCGCCGGTGGCGGCGGTTCGGATGTCGCGCCCCCGCCGGCGTCCCGACGGCCACGCCGCCGAGTCCGTCGCCGCGCGCGCCCGCTCCGCCGTGCGCGCCGTCAGAACCCCGCCCAGGGAAGGCAGCTCACCGCCGAGATCGACTCCCCACCGACCGTCGTGTCGTAGGTGTTCTCCGCCATGCAGTTCCCGGAGCCGGCAGCGACCACGATCACGTCGCTGGCGAGATTCTGGAAGTCGGAGGGGGGCGGGCTCGTGCCGTTGCCGGTGATCGTGTTCCGGACGAACGTGTTGCCGTCGGGCGCACAGTCGTCGTCGGTCTCACCGGTGACGACGCAATAGTCGACGATCACCACCCCGGCGTAGTCGTTGTCGGTGAACGAGCTGTCTTCCACGTAGGCGCGGTCGTGGCCGGCCACCAGCATACCGGTACCCTGCGGAAGCGCCCCGACCGAGCCGCCCGAAACCGGGTTCGCCAGGTTGTTGTCGTACACCTCGATGTCGGCGAAGTAGACGGACTCGCTGCGATAGCCGAAGGCCAGGTCGACATTGTCGCCGAGGCCGGACGCGAGGGGGTGCGTGAGGGCGATTCCGGTGACGTTGCCGTAGGCCGTGATCCGCTCCACCTCGATCGCCTTCGACACGTTGACCTGCAGCCCGATGGGTGCGGCGTACATGACGTTGTCGATCACCCGGAGCTCCTCGGAGCCGGAAACCCACATCGCGCTGTCGAGCCCGCCGTACGCGATGTTGTCGCGCACGAGACCCTGCGCCGAGAGCTGCGGGTAGATCCCGACGTGGTCGGCGTCGCCGACGACGTTGTCGCGGATCTCGAAGTTGCGCGCGTAGAACGTCCAGATCCCGTTCTCCTCGAAGCCGTCGACCGTGAAGCCCTCGATCAGGACGTCCTCGACGAAGGCGTCGGCCGTGCCGCGCACCCAGATTCCCTCGGTGTTGCCAGGGCCGGGCAGGATCTTCACGACGCCGCCGTTCTCGCGATTCGCGACGAGCTGCAGCGGCTTCTCGATGAGCACGGCCGCCTGACCGCCGTGCGTCTCCACGTACTCGCCGGGCATGACGGAGACTCGGGCGCCTGGCGGCGCGGCGTCGACGGCAGCCTGGATCGACTCCCCTGGGTGCACGGTGATGGTGGAGTCGTTCGACGAATCGCTGCAACCGATCGCGAACGTCAGGAGAGCCAGCGCGGGTACGAATCGCTTCATCAGGCCCCTCTTGCAAATTACCGCCTCGGGAACAAGGTCAATTCGGCATCCCCACCCGGACGCCGGTCGGGCGGGGCTCCGGCCCGCGGGGCGCCTCGGGCGATGGGCTGGTAGCCGCCGCGGGCGGCGGTCGCTCCTGCTGCTGCCGGCGCGAGAGCTCCTGGCCGCGCCGGTACTCCGCCTCCGCCTCCCCGCCGCGTCCGGCCGCGCGCAGCACTCCGGCGAGCGAGAAATACGTCGAGACGCGCGGCTCGATGGCGACCGCGCGGCGGTAGGAGAGGATCGCTTCGTCGTACTGGCGGAGCCGCGCCTGGGTCAGGCCACGGTTCCGGTGGACCTCGGCGCGGCTCGGGTCGAGCGCGACGGCGGCGTCGTGCTGCGCGGCGGCCTCGTCCAGCCGCCCGAGCTGGGTCAGGGCGTACCCGAGGCCGCTGTGCGCCTCGGCGCTCGGCTTCCCTTCGATCGCCTTCCGGTAATGAAGGGCGGCTTCCTCGTACATCCCGTCCTCGATCAGCATCGACGCCAGGTTCATCCGCGCGGCCGAACAGGCCGGGTCGAGGGCGAACGCCTTCTCGTAGCTCTCGCGAGCGAGATCCTCGCGGCCGAGGAGATCCTGGATCAGGCCCGAGTCGGCGTAGACCTCGCAACGCGGCTCGATCGCCAGCGAGCGGCTGAAGTGCCTTGCCGCTCCCACGAGATCGCCCATCGCGCGCAGCGCGATGGCCAGGTCGTGGTGCGTCCGCGCATCGTCCGGCGACTCCGCGAGCGCGCGCCCGTACGCCGCCACGGCCTCCGCGGGCCGGCCCGTCCGGAAGAGGGCCCTTCCCTGTGCGGCGTGATCGACCACCTCGAGCCTGCCGTCCGGAGCAGCCGGCGTCGGCTCGGGTGCCGCGCCGACTCCTGCCGCGGCGACGCACGACGCGACGCAGACGATCAGGACCGACACCCGGCTCGGCCGATCACGCCGCCACGGCCTCGCTGCGCGCAGCTCGCCGGTCGCGTTCCTGTGCAAGCGGTACGGGTTCGACGTGTGTGGCCGGAGCATGGGCGTGGGCGCTACCTTCGTACGTCCGATGCGGCCGCCGTGCACGCCCGCGCGCGAGCCACCGCGCGGACCGTCCGGATCCTGTCCGGCTCCGCGCCGACCGTGATCGCGCCTACCGCGGTGCGGCCTGCGTGCTTTGCGCGACCAGGCGCGTGATCTCCTCGCACGCCGCGGCGTCGCTCGAGCAGGCGATCATCGCCGGCAGCAGATCGGGCCGCGGCGGCGCGGCGACACGGAAGAGCCGATCGGCGCCGAACGACGCGAGCAATTCCAGACCGTGCGGGTCCGCCCACGCAGCCCGCTCGTAGGCCGCCAGATGCGCGTCGTGCACCACGACGTAGCGGACGTCGGTCATGCGGCCCAGCAACGCCAGAGCCCGAGCGTCCGGCAGGCGACGGACGAGCGCTTCGACGAAGCGATAGGTCGGTGGAGCGTAGCCACTGCTGCCGGTCAGCAGCGGCTTCCAGTGGCGCACGCTCTGCACCTGGTACTCGATCATCAGCAGACCGTCGGGCTTCGAGCCGGGGATCTCCAGCACCGGGCCTGGCGGCAGCTCGGCCAGCGCCTGGTAGACGGCCGCACGCTCCGGGCCGAGCGTCTCCCTGCGCACCGCGAGCTCGAGGCTGCCGAGACCGAACTCCCAGGCGATCACCGCGGAGAGCACGAGTACCGCCGCGCCGCGTGCCCAGCGCGGTCGCAAGAAGGAGCGCTCCGTTGCCCGGCGCAGGAGACGGTCGAGCCCGAGTCCCGCCAGCACCGCGAAGCCCACCATCAGCAGGAGCGCGAAGCGGCCGGGGACGCGCATCGATGCGAAGCCCGGCACGAGGTGCATCAGCCACGAGTACGGGAGGGCGACCTCGCCTCCGTCGAGCCGGGCCGTCGGACCGAGCGACAGCACGTAGCTGACCAGCGTGAGCGCCAGGCTCGCCAGCAGCGTCCGCCCGCGGACGCCGCCGCTCCGCGCCGACGCGATCCCCACGCCCGCCAGCGCGAGCGGGATCGCGCCCAGGTAGGCGTAGCAGCCCCGCGCCAGCCGACCGGCACCGGCGGCGAGCACCGGCGGCCAGAGGTAGGCCCACACGGGATGGTTCGACATCGGGTAGAGGACCGCCGCCATCTCGCGATAGTCCCACACCGCGCCACGGGCGCGTACCCGCAGATAGACCAGGCTGACCAGCGCGAACACCAGCAGCACCGCCGCGAAGGCGCCGGCGGCGAGGGCAACGCCACGCCACGCGACACGGCCGCGCTCGGCCGCGACCAGACCGAGCGCATAGATCGGCACGCCGACCAGCGCCATGTAGGCGAAGTAGTACGAGCACAGCATGTGCAGCAGGAGGCAGAGCGCGAACGCCGCCGCCGCACGCGCGCGTTGCGCGAACAGCGCGCGATCGAGGAACAGGAGCGCGAGCGGCAGGTACTGTCCCGTCATCAGGTGGGTGTGGAACACCATGTCGAGGCGCGCCGGGCAGAACGCGTACAGGAAGCCGCCGACGAAGGCGGCGGCTGGCAGCGCGCCTGCGTGACGCAGCAGCGCGTACATCGCCGCGCCCGACAGGGCGAAGCAGAGCCAGAGGTCGAGCTGGTAGGCGAGCACCGGGTTGCCACTGAGCGCGAAGACGGGCCCGGTGAGGACGACCTTGCCGACCGCGTGCTCCGAGTAGGCGAGCGCGTTCGGCGTCGGGTGGAACATGTTGGCATCGAAGAACGCGAGCGGCTGCGTGGTCAGCGCGTGCCAGTTCCACGCGTAGATCCATTGCGCGAGCCGCATGTCGCGCAACATCGCCACCGAATGCGACCCGCGACTCCTTTCGCTGGCCCAGCCGGCGAGCCAGGGGCGGTCGGGATCGAGCGTCGCGTTCGCCGGGTCGGAGAACAGCGGCCAGAGCAGCAGCGCTGCGAGGGCACCGTAGGCCAGGCAGACGGCGATGCCCGCAGCGCGGCGGCGGGTGGCGGGCGAGAAGCTCACCGCCATGGTTCCGCGCCCACGCTTCGCGGCGGGACGAGCAGCACGCCGACGCCGAGCAACGCCGCGAGGCTGATCCACAGCCCGATCCGCAGCGAGCGTGGCGCGTAGCGGAACACCACGCGATGCGCGCCGGCCGGCAGGTGGACGGCCCGGAAGGCGTGGTCGGCGCGCAGGATCGGCACGCTGGTCCCGTCGACCTCGGCCAGCCAGCCCGGGTACCAGGTATCGGTGAGAACCAGGAAGCCGGGCGCGGCCAGGGTAGCGGAGATCTCGACCCGCTCGGGCTGATCGACGACCAGCGCGACGTCCTCCCGCAGTCCCGTGGGCGGATCGGCGAGCTCCGGCAGCGGCTCCGTGGTCTCGATCACGGTGCCGTGCTCGAGATCCCGCGCGGCATCGACGGTGTGCGCGAAGCTCGTCTCCTCATCCGGTGCGACGATCGCGCGGTGTACGATGCGCGCCCGCGGCACCGGCGCACGGTAGAGCAGCACCTCGTTCGGCGGCAGCTTCCCCACCGGCACGAAGCCTTGCTTCATCAGCGCGGGCACCGCGCCGCGCGCCACCGCGACCAGGCCGACGCCCATCAGGCCCGCGAGCCGCGGATTGCGCTCGACGATCATGCCGCGCACGACCGGGTCGGGGACGCCGTTGACCGCGTCGATCAGCCGCTTGATGCGGTGCGGCGGCATCGTCGGGTCGTAGCCCGAGGCCGACGCCATGCGCTCGCGAACCGTCATGCCGGCGTCGGTCTCGCGCGAGGCGATGATCCGCGGGCGCCCGGGGAGCGTGTTCTGCGCCTGCTTCAGGACCGGTACCCGCTGCGCGATGACCTCGTACTCGGGCGCGACCGGCCGCATGATGCGCGGTGCGCGCGCGATCGTCCACATGCAGCCACCGGCGACGACCAGCGCGAGGACCAGGATCGTCGCGCGGCCCGCGCGGCCCTCGCCGGTGGCGGCACGCTGCACCACCGCAGCGACCAGGAAGCCGACGAACAGCGGCGCGATGTGGCTCCAGCCGAGCGCGTAGCGAACCCCCAAGAACGGCGGGAGTCGGTAGAGCAGGGAGATGGGTGGATCGCCGGCGCAGACGGCGAAGACGAGAGCGGCCGCCCATGCGAGGCGTGCGCGCGTCGGCCGCCACAGCGCGAGCGCCGCCAGCGCCAGCGCCGCGAGCCCGAACCGATCGACGACCAGCGGCTGGAAGAGCCCGGAAGAGAAGATCGCGAACAGCTTGCGCGGTCCGTCGTAGTCGGACATCGCCTGCGCGCGGAAGCTCAGCCCGACCGCCTCGGCGAGCGGCACCAGCTGCACGGCCACCAGCGCGGTGCCCAGCGCCACGCAAGCGACGGCGAAGGCGAGCCGGCGTGGCAGCGTCGCCCCGGTGCTCACCACGGCGATCACGGCGAGCAGCACCGCGGTGTCGAGCGGAAAATCGGGATATCCGGCGAGCCACTGCGCGCCGACGGCGAGCGCCGCGAGTCCCAGCCAGGGCCGCGCGCCGCGCTCGACCGCACGCTCCCAGGCGAGCAGGATCCACGGGATCCAGGCGACGCTGCCGAGGAAGTTCGGATGGTCGAAGCCGACCATCGAGTAGCTCATGAACACGCCGTCGACGGTGACCAGCACCGCCAGCGCGGCGGCGAGCGCGCCGATGCCGTGCGCTCGAAGGTAGATCGCGGTGCCCCAGGCGAGCACCAGGAGGTTCACGGCGTACAGCCCCTGCAGCGCCCAGTACGGGGGGAGGAGCCAGAACAGCAGCGGCGCCGGCAGGTACAGCACCAGGCCCTGGATCACCGCGAACAGCGGCGTGCCGCACAGCTCCCATGGGTTCCACAGCGGCAAGCGCCTCTCGTCGAACAGCGCGCGGCCAGCCTCGAGGTACTTGGGCAGGAAGGCGCCGTGCAGATCCTGGCCGCCGACCAGCGACCAGATGCCGCCGCCGGAGAACAGCAGCAGCATGACGACGACCGTGGTCGCGCTGCCGACCACCAGAGGACGCACGCGATCGGCCCCGAGGCCGGCACCCAGGAGGCCTTGCAACGTCGCCGCCGCGCGCAGCGACCGGGACCGGGCGGATGTCAAGCGCTCGGGATCAGGCCGCACCGTGCTCCGCGGGCTTGCGCAGCACGAAATCCATGTGACAGGTCCGCGCCAGCAGCGACTCGAGGACCGCGACCGGGACGAATCCGAGGATCAGCGGTGGATAGAGCGGCTCGTGCGTATTGCGGAACGCGCGCCCGCGACGCTTCGCCCACCAGTGCAGCGCCGACAGCGCCCACTGCGTCGCGCCGGAGATCGAGCTCTTGATCTGGACGACCTCGAAGCCGGCCATCTCGGCGCGGCGGCGCAGGGTGTCGTCGGAGAACAGCACCAGGTGCCGCGGCACGTGCCACTGGTTCCAGAGGTCGCCCCAGAAGCGGCAGCCGGTCGAGGCGAGGTTGGGCGTCTGCCCGATCACCACGCCGCCGGGTGCGAGCGCACGGTGCAGGGCTTCGAGCACCTTGCCGGCATCGGGCACGTGCTCGATCACGTGGAACAGGTGGATCACGCCGATCGAGCCGGGGGCGACGTGGTCGAACATCGTGCGCTCGTCGCAGCACCAGGCCTCGATGCCGCGCGCTCGCATCTCGGCGAGTGGCCCCTCGGTCACGTCCATGCCGATCATGTCGAACTCGCAGCCCATGCCCTGCATGAGGTCGAGCCAGGTGCCGGCGCCGCAGCCGTAGTCGAGCAGGCGATGGTTGCCGGCCGGCATGTAGCTGCGGATCTGCTTCAGCTTGCCGCGTGCGACCAGACCCGCCAGCGCGTTCATGATCGCACCGCGATCGGCGTAGCTCTCGAAGCACTTGTAGGCCTCGCCGTAGAAAACGTCGAGGTCGGCCGGGCTCGGGCGCTCGCGCATGTAAACCAGCCCGCAGCGGATGCAGCGCACGAAGCGAAACTCGAGGTCGCGAAAGCGGGGCGGCAGCTCGTCGGCGGACTCCTCGTCCCGGAGCCAGCCCGTCACCGGTCGCACCTGGTCCGTGCCGCAGACCTCGCAGCTCACGATCACCCGCGGCTCGGGCTCGCGCTCGGTCCAGGCGCCGTTCGCTGCCGCGGGTGCAGCGTGCGCCGCGACGGCGGGTGCCGCGGGTGCAGCGTGCGCCGCGACGGCGGGTGCCGCGGGTGCAGCGTGCGCCGCGACGGCGGGTGCCGCGGGTGCAGCG
>VGTK01000149.1 GCA_016874715.1 Deltaproteobacteria bacterium
GCGGACGGCGCGGCCCTCGCCGCCGACGCCGTGGCGTTCTACGCCCGCGCCGGCGCCGAGCTGCCGGTTCTGGTCGACCGCCTCGTCGCCGGCTCGACCGGCGGCGCGCGGCAGCGCGAGGCGCTCGAGCGCGCGTTTGTGCTGGCGCGTGGCCGCGTGCGGCTGCTCCTGCAGCCGGCCGACGACGGGACGGCAGCGCCGGGACGCCGCGTGCTCGATCTCGATCGCCGCTTCTCCTGCCGCGACTGCGGTCGCGAGCAGCCCGAGCCGACGCCGCAGCTATTCTCGTTCAACAGCCCGCTCGGCGCGTGCCCGACGTGCGAGGGCTTCGGCCGCGTGACCGGCGTCGACCTCGACAAGGTGATCCCCGACCCTCGCGTGAGCCTCGCGGACGGCGCGGTGGTGCCGTTCCAGACGCCGTCGAACCGCGAGCTGCAGGAGTGGATGCTGAAGGCCGCCGAGCGGATCGGCGTCCGCACCGACGTGCCGTACGGCAAGCTGCGCGCGGACGAGCGCGCCTTCGTCCTCGACGGCGAGCCATCGGACGCACCCGCACGCCGCCGCGGCGCGCACCGCTTCCCCGGCGTGCGTGGTTTCTTCCGCTGGCTCGAGCGCAAGCGCTACAAGACGCACGTCCGCATCCTGCTCGCGCGCTATCGCGGCTACACGCCGTGCGCCGCGTGCGAGGGGCGCCGGCTCCGTCCCGAGGCGCTCGCCGTGCGCGTCGGCGGTCTCGACATCGCACAGCTCACCGCGCTGCCGATCGGTGAGGCGCTCGCGTGGACCGAGAACCTCGACCTCGACGTCGCGGATCGCGCGCGCGCGTCGGCGCTGCTCGCCGAGGTGCAGGCGCGGCTGCGCTACCTGATCGCGGTCGGGCTCGACTACCTGACGCTCGCGCGCCAGGCGCGGACGCTGTCCGGCGGCGAGGCGCAGCGCATCCACCTCGCGAGCGCGCTCGGCGCGAAGCTCACCGACACGCTGTACTGCCTCGACGAGCCGACCGTCGGCCTGCACGCGCGCGACTCGCAGCGCCTGCTCGACGTGCTCGGCAACCTCACGCGCGCCGGCAACACCGTGGTGCTGGTCGAGCACGACCCCGTGGTGATCCGCGGCGCCGACCACGTGCTCGACCTCGGTCCCGGCGGCGGCGCGCGCGGCGGGCGCGTGCTCTACGCCGGATCACCGGCGGACATGCCGGTCGAGCGCTCGGAGACCGCACGGCTGCTCGAGGCGCGCGTGCGGCGGCTCGCGGACGCGGCGGCCGCGGATGCGGGCGTCGCGTCCGCGCCCCCCGCGACGGCAAAGCGCGGCCGCGGTTCCGTCAAGAAGAAGAGCCCGGCGCCGCGCGCCGACGGCTTCACCATCCACGGCGCGCGCGAGAACAACCTGAAGAACGTCACGGTGACGATCCCGTACGGGCGGCTGACGTGCGTCACCGGCGTGTCCGGCTCCGGCAAGTCGACGCTGGTCGAGCAGGTGCTGTACGCGGGCTGGTGCCGCGAGCAGGGGCAGGGCGCGGAGGCCGGCGCGTACGACCGCCTCGAGGGCATGGACGCGTTCGACGAGGTCGTGCTGATGACGCAGGCGCCGGTCGGACGCTCCGCGCGCTCGAACGCGGCGACGTACCTGAAGGCGTACGACGAGATCCGCCGCGTGTTCGCCGCGACTCCCGCCGCGCGCCTCGCCGGCGTCGCGCCCGGGCACTTCTCGTTCAACACGCCCGGCGGCCGCTGCGAGGAGTGCTGCGGCATGGGCACGGTCACGCTCGAGATGCACTTCATGGCGGACCTGGTCGTCGCGTGCGACGCCTGCGGCGGCGCGCGCTTCAAGCCGCACGTGCTGGCGATCCGCCACCGCGGCCGTACGATCGGCGACGTGCTCGCGATGACGATCGACGACGCGCACGACTTCTTCGTCGACGAGCCGCGCATCCGGGCGCGCCTCGCGGCCCTGCGCGCGGTCGGCCTCGGCTACCTGACGCTCGGCCAGCCGACCTCGACGCTGTCCGGCGGCGAGGCGCAGCGCCTCAAGCTCGCGAGCTTCGTCGACGAGGGCGAGGACGAGAGCGCCGCGCGCCGGCTGCTGATCTTCGACGAGCCGACGACGGGGCTGCACCTGTCGGACGTCGCGCGCCTGGTGGACGTCCTGCACGGCATCGTCGCGCGCGGCGCGACCGTGGTCGTCGTCGAGCACAACGTCGACTTCATCGCGGCGGCGGACTGGGTCGTCGACCTCGGGCCGGACGGCGGCGACCGCGGTGGCGAGGTCGTCGCGGAGGGGGCGCCAATCGAGCTGGCGCGGCGCGGCGGGACGGCTACGGCGGAGGCGCTGCGGGCGCTGCTGCAGGCATCCCCATCGTCGCGGCGGTCAGTGGCGAACGCGGGCTAGCACCGGCAGCTCCATGCGCAGTGTGCAGCTCGGCGAGCGACCAGCCGACGGGCGACATCGGTGCGTAAGGCTTGACGACGGTGCCATGGCCGCGGCTGCGCGGCGCAGTGCCGCTGCAGCGATGGCGCAACCGGAGCGCGGCGAGCGGTTGCCGTGGCGGCCGGCCGGAAGTGCGCGCGGGATTCTCTGGCGTCGCGCATCGTTTTGTGAGCAGGTGGCAGGCGCCGTTCATTGCTGCTCCCTCGATGGAGGTCGTGATGACGTTCAGGTTCGATAGTTCGCCCGATGGGGTCGTCACCGCGACGACGATACTGTGCTGCTTGCTGCTCGGCGTCCTAGGCGGGCTGCTGTTGTTCGCCAGCGTGGGTCGTCCGACATCGCTCGATCGCATCGTCGTCGGCGGCGGCGGAATGCTGTGTTTGATCGTCCTGGCCGGTGCCTATGTCTACTGCCCGCGACGCTTCGTGCTGACGGAGCAGGCCGTCGTCGTTCGTCGGCCGGTGGGAGACGTCACGATCCCGCTGCGCGCGATTCGCAAGGTGCAAGAGCTGCCGGCCGACTTCGCCCCATCGTGGCGGATGCTCGGTAGCGGCGGGCTGTTCGGCGTCTTCGGACGCTTCGAGAGCCCGAGCCTGGGCCGGGTGACGATCTACGGGCGGCGCTCGCGCGGCGGGGTGATGCTGCAGACCGATGTCGAGACCATCGTCCTGCGTCCCGACGAGCCCCCCGCCCTGGCGTCGCACCTGTCCGCGTCGATGACCGGAGCGCACCGGACGACGGGCGAACCTTAGGATGCGAAGGGGGAGGCAGGGCCGGCTCGAGGGGCGTGCGAAGTCGGTCGTCCGCGACTGGGCCCGGGCCGACCTGCGCGACGGCCGGGGGCGTCTCGACGGTCCGGTCCCGCGTGTCGCGTGACCTTCGCGGGATGCGTCAAGGGCTGGATGAACGAAGAACCGGCGCGCCACGGGTACGCGTAGCGCCGGGCGTATCGCCTGAAGCCGCGCGGCGACCCGGCGGATCGGCGCGCGGGACTTCCGCGGTCGTGCATCGAACATTTTGTGCGTGCAGCCCTTGACGGGTTTCGCGAAGGCCACCCGGCCCTTGCGAGCGGACCGTCGAGACGCGCTCGCCGCGCGCCTGCGACGCCCGTCAATGCACGCGCGGCGCGCGAGGCCAGGTCGCCCTTGCCGACGTGGCGATCGTCGTGTGCGACCCGCCGCAGACCCCCTCGAAGCGGCGGTGGTACAGCCACCGCATGATCGTGACATCCGGCATCCATCCCGCAGCGCTCGAGCATCTCGCCCCGCCGCTCGCGCCCGCCGAAGTCGACCGCCTCGCCGACGAGATCGCCGAGGTCGCATCTCTCATCGACACAGCCGAGCACCGCCTGCTCACCCTCATCCGCCGCTTCGACGAGGGCTCCGGCTGGGCGACGCACGGCGCGCTGAGCTGCTCCCACTGGCTCAACTGGCGGATCGGCCTCGACCTCGGCGCCGCGCGCGAGCGCGTCCGCGTGGCGCGTGCGCTCGCTGCTCTGCCGCTGGTCGACGACGCGCTTCGCCGCGGTGCGATCAGCTACTCGAAGGTGCGCGCGATCACGCGCGTCGCTTTGCCCGCGACCGAGGCGACGCTGCTCGAGATGGCGACGCACGCGACCGCGTCGCAGCTCGAGCGCATCTGCCGCGGCTACCGGCGCGTCGCCGCCGACGCAGAAGCGGGACGGCCGATGAGCCTGGCGGACGAGGAGCGCTCGCGCTTCGTCCGGGTGCGCGACACGGACGACGGCACGGTTCGCATCGAGGCGCGGCTCCGCCCGGAGGAGGCGGCGGTGGTGCTGCAGGCGCTCGACGTGGCGCGGCGCCGGGCGTGGGGCTCGTGGTCCGCGCATCGGACGGATTCGTCCGTCGCGGAGATTTCCGCGGAAACGTCGCCGCCCGCACGAGCAGCGGACGGGGGCTCGCCGCACGAGCCGCCGCCGGCGCTGTCGCGCGCCGACGCGCTGGTCGCGGTCGCGGAGTCGTGGCTCTCTTCGGTCGCCGCCTGCGACGGTCGCGACGCGGCGGGTTTGCCGGTCGAGCTGGTCGGACACGTCGACCGCGCCGCGCTCGTGGTGAACGAAGCCGGCACGGACGACCGACACGACCCGGAGACCCTCGACGCACCGGAGCACGCACCGCGCGCCACGCTCGCCGACGGCACACCGCTCGCACTCGCGACCGCGCGGCGTCTCGCCTGCGACGCGAGCGTGGTGCTCGTCGATGAAGTCGATGATGCGCGCGAAGCCGCTGGCGCGGCGAACCTCCCGTCACGCCGCACGCGGCGCATCTCGCCACGCACGCGGCGCGCGCTTCGCCTGCGCGACGACGGCTGCCGCTTCCCCGGCTGCACGAACCGCCTCACCGACGCGCACCACGTCGTCGCCTGGAGCGACGGCGGCGCGACCACGCTCCCGAACCTGCTCTCGCTCTGCCGCCGGCACCACCGCTTCGTGCACGAGCACGGCTACCGGGTCATCACCGAAGACCCCGGCGAGCCGCGGTTCTTCGACGCCGACGGTCGACCCGTGCCGCTCGCCGACGAGACTCTGCGCGCGCCGATCGGAAGGCGCCTGGACGCGGGCGGTACGACACCGGATGCGGATGTCCTCGCCGCGCTGCGCGCCGCTCACGCCGCCCGCGGCGTTGCGATCGACGCGATGACCGCGTTCCCGCGCTGGGACGGCACGCCGCTCGACGCCCACCTCGCGGTGCGGGCGGTGCTCGCGGCGACGGGCGTCGCTCCGACGCACGACCGGTGAGTCGAGCCAACTTCGCACCTAGACAGTCCCGCGATGGCCCCGGCACGAAGTTCGGCTGGCCTCCGAATCGTCCTCTTGTGCCCACTCGAGCCCTCGACGGGGTGATCGCGATCGGGCATCTCGCTGGTCGGAGTACTGAGCTGACGAAGATGCCGCGGTGGATCCGACACGAGCACCTACTGCCGTCGCTGGCCGCATTCGTGATCGGCGTCGCGTTCGCTGCGGCGTCCTTCGGTTCCATGGCGCTCGATCCCTCGGCCGTGCAGTGGCTCCTGATCAGCGACCGTGGCCAGGCGTTCCTCGGCTGGCACATGGCACGCAATGCGCCGCCGAGCTTCCCTCTCGGGGCGATCCCCGCGTACGTCGCACCGGGTGGTGCGTCGCTGGCGCTCGCCGATGCCTGTCCCCTGTTCAGCCTGCTGCTGCTGCCGCTCTCACCGCTCCTGCCGCCGGTGTTCCAGCACGCCGGGATCTGGCTGGCGCTCTGCTACGGGCTGATGGCGCTGTTCTCGTTCCGCCTGCTGCTGCGGCTGTCATCCGATCCGCTGACGAGCTTCGTCGCGATGCTGCTCGTCCTGGTCAATCCGGTGCTGCTGTTCCGCCGCTTCCACCTGAGCCTGTGCGCGCACTGGCTGATCGTCGCGGCGCTGCTGCTGTACTTCGCGCCGTTACGGGACCGTGCGACGGGGGAGCGGGCGAGGGCGATGTTGCTGCTCGTCGTCGCGGCGGGGACCCATCCCTACCTGGCGGTGATGGTGCTCGGCCTGGTTGCGGCCGCGGCCTGGGCGCGGAGCGCATCGTGGCAGGACGCCGCGCGAACCTGGCTGCTCTACCTCGTCACCACGGCGGCGTCGCTCTGGGCGTTCGGCTACCTCGGGCCTGCGGACCTCGCGGCGCCTGGCTTCGGCGGGTTCTCGGCCAACCTGCTGGCGCTGGTCGATCCCGATGGCTGGTCACGCGTCGCGCCCGACCTTCCGAGCGGGCCGGGTGAGTACGAGGGCTTCGCATTTCTCGGCATCGGCGTGCTGATCGTGATCGCGGCCGACGTCGCGCTGCGGCTGCGCGACCGGTGGACGCGCCGCCCGGGCGCGCCGGCGCGCTCGGGGCCGCGTGCGAGCGCCCTGCTGGTGGTGGTCGCTGCGTTCGCGGTATTCGCGCTCTCGTCGCACGTGCGGCTCGGGAGCGTCGAGCTGATCGACCTGAGCGCACCCTACGCGCTTCTCGCGCCGCTGCCGGCGGCGCTGCGCGCCTCGGGACGCTTCGTCTGGCCGCTGTATTACCTCGTCGTGTTCGCGGCACTCGTCTCGCTGCGGCAGCGAACCATGAGCCGACCGCTCTATCTGTCCGTTGTGCTCGTGGCGCTGGGCGCGCAGCTCCTCGATGCCTGGCCGCGTTACTCCACGCAGGACGTCGCCCTCATGGCGCTCACCAACCCGCACCGGCCGCTCCGCGCGCCAGCCTGGAGAGGGGTCGGCAAGGAGTACCGCGAGATCCGTCTGATCCCGCCGGCGGTCGTCGATACCGATTGCGACCAGGGTGCGTATTCGCGCTTCCACTACATGCCGTTCGCCTTCGTGGCCGGCCTCGAAGGGTTGCGCATCAACAGCGGCCACCTGTCACGCTATGCGGCCGACGTCGTGCCGCGCTGTCGGGAGCAGAGCGCTGCGGTGCTGTCCGGTTCGCTCGAGCCGGACGTGGTGTACGTCCTCTCTCCAGCGGCGCTCGCCGCAAGCGGACTCGTGGGCTCCAGCACCGCGCGCTGCGGACGCATTGACGGCTACCCGGTCTGCGTCGCGGCGGGCCGCGATACCGTACTGGCTCGGGTCTTGATCCCGGGGACGCGCTGAGTGCGCCGCGGCATCGTTGATGTCGATGGTCGAGCCTACGCGCGCTGCCGTTCGCGCTCGCGACGGGCCTGCGCGCCTGAATGCTACTGCGCCGCTTCCGGCGCTACGCCAGCGCCCGCCGCCACCGCGCGCTCCGCGAGCGCACGCAGCATCCCGGCGAACACCAGCTGGTGCAGCGGGTAGATCCCGTACCAGTACGCGAGCCCCCACAGCCCGACCGGATCGAACTCCGCCGTCTGCCGGGTCGTCGATCCGCCGGCGCCGTCGCCCGTCACCTCGAACTCGAGCCAGGCGCGCCCGGGCAGCTTCATCTCGGCGGAGAGCCGCAGCAGGTGGTCCGGCTCGAACGCCTCGACGCGCCAGAAGTCGATCGCGTCGCCGACGCGCACCGACTCCGGGTCGCGCCGCCCGCGCCGCAGCCCGACGCCGCCGACGGCGAGGTCGATCCAGCCGCGGACCTGCCACAGCCACTGGCCGTACAGCCAGCCGCTCTCGCCGCCGATGCGACGCACCGGCGCGAACGCGGCCGCGGGCGGGACCGGCACGTGCGCGACGCGCGAGTCGACCAGCCGGCTGCCGAAGCGCGTGCCGCCCCGGTCGCGCGCCGGACCGGACGACGACAGCGCGTCCGACCAGCGCGTCTGCGCGAGCTCGTGGTCCTCCGCGCGCAGTGCGGTCGCAATCGCCTCCCGGTATCCCATCGGCCGGATCGCGAACGCGTGGAGTGCTGCGTCGTCGTGGACGACGGTCGCGTAGCAGATGCTGTCGACGAGCTTGCGCCCGACGCGGGCATAGAGCGGCGTCACGAGACCGAGCCACAGGCTCGACAGGCGCGGCGTCAGCACCGGCACGCGGATCATCAACCTGCGCAGCCCGCGCTGGCGCGCGTACTCGCGTATCAGGTCGCCGTACGACACGCGGTCGGCGCCGCCGATCTCGTAGATCGGGTTGCCGTCGGCCGGCATCTCGATCGCGGCCAGCAGGTAGTCGAGCAGATCGCCGATCGCGATCGGCTGCGCCGACATCGACACCCAGCGCGGGGTGACCATCACGGGCAGGCGCTCGGTGAGTGCCCGGATCATCTCGAACGACAGGCTGCCCGAGCCGATCACGATCGACGCGCGCAGCTCGATCACGGGAACGCCCGAGGCGCGCAGCACGTCGCCGGTCTCGTGCCGGCTCTTGAGATGATCCGACAGCGGCGCGTCGCGGTCGCCGAGCCCGCCCAGGTAGACGATGCTCTCGACGCCGGCCTCGCGCGCGGCGCGGCCGAAACTCTCGGCGCCGCGGCGCTCCTCCTCGGTGAACGAGCCCGTCGTGCCCATGGCGTGCACGAGGTAGATAGCGGTGCGCACGCCGCGCAGCGCTTCTGCGAGCGACGCGGGGTCGAGCACGTCGCCGCGCGCGACCTCGGTCGTCGCGGCGACGCGCCCGGAGAGGTTCTGCGGCCGGCGCGCGAGGCAGCGGACGCGCCGGCCGCGGGCTTCGAGGGCGGCGAGGAGGCGCCCGCCGACGTAGCCCGTCGCGCCGGTGAGGAGGAGGGGGGCCTCAGGCGGCGCGGCCGTGTTCGGTTCCATCGTTGCCACTCGGCCTTCCGGACGCCGTGCCGAAGATCTCCGCGATTCGCTCGTGTCGGTACGCGAAGATCTTCCGCACGTCGCTCATCACGAAGCCGCCGGCGACGACGTCACCCAGAGCCCCGATCGGCACCGTGAAACGGACGCGGTCGCGCAGGATCGTTCCGCCGTCCGCCGGCTCGAACTCGTGCGTGTGGTGCCACAGTGAGTAGGGGCCCTTCAGCTGCCGATCGACGAACTTCTTGCCCGGCACCCACTCCTCGATGACGCTCCTCCAACGTAGCGGGATGCCGCGCAGCACGAGCTTGTAGTCGATCGTCGTGCCCTCGCCGACCGTCTCCGGTGTGACCTTCAGGACGTTGAACCGCAGGAAGTCGGGCGTGATCTTCTCGAGGTTGCGGGCGTCGGCGAAGAAGGGAAACACTTCGTCCGGCGTCCGCGGCACCCACTGCTCGAAGGTCAGCTCGTGTGCGCCGTCGGCGAGCAGGCTCTCGAGCGCGGGCCCGAGCTCGGGCCAGCGGAAGGCGAAACCGCTCGCCAGCGTGCGCTCGGGGCTGACGCGCTGGCTCGCGACGAGAATCGCCGACATCTCGCCCAGCAGCAGGCGCAGCGCGAGCTTCGGGACCGGGAGGATCGTCGGGCGACCGAGGGCGCGGCCGAGCTCCTTGGTGAAGCGGGCGTTGGTGACGGCGCCGGGAGCGACGCCATTGACGACTCCGGAGAGCTGGGCGCTCTCGACGGCGTGCACGAAGAGGCCGACGAGGTCTTCGAGGTGGATCCAGCTCAACCACTGGCGGCCGGATCCGATGCGTCCGCCGCCGCCGAGGCGGAATGGCGGCAGCATCGCCCCGAGCGCGCCGCCGTCGCGGCCCAGCACGACACCGACCCGGACCGCGACGGTCCGCACGCCGAGGGCGCCGGCGCGCGCTACCTCACTTTCCCAGGCGCGGCAGACGTCGGCGAGGAATCCCTCGCCGGCAGCCGAGCGTTCGGTCAGCACCTCGTCGCCGCGGTCGCCGTAGAAGCCGATCGCCGATGCCGAGATCAGCGCGCGGGGGCGGTCTGACGCCGCCATCACCCGCAACGTGTCGACAAGCGAACGCGAGCTGTCGACGCGCGAGGCGAGGATCTCCTTCTTGCGCGCCGCCGTCCACCGGCTGCCGGCGACGCTCTCGCCCGCCAGGTGGATGATTGCGTCGATTCCTCGAAGCTTCGCGGGGTCGTTCGGCGCGTGCGCATCCCACGACTGCAGTGCGCACTGCGCGGGGAGCTGTAGGCGCGCGCGCGACACGTCGCGCGTCCAGGCGACGACCTCATGCCCGCGGGCGATCAATGCGCGAACGAGGGGAGTACCGACAAACCCCGTTGCTCCGGTGACGACGATTTTCATGCGTTCCTCTGCTCTCCGCTGCCGCGGCAGCCCGCTGCCCGCGGCTCGACTTTACGCTGCGTGCCGCGTTCCCGCACAAGAGTGGTGCCGGGTGGGTGCCGGGAACAGGTGGCGATGCAACGTATCGCGAATCCAGTCGGGGTCGAGGTCGAAGAGCTGGCAGATGCGTACAAAAGTGAACGGCGGTGAGTCGTCGTCGCTGCGCAACCAGTCCATCGCCTCGCGTGCGGCGAGCCGCTGTTCGGTGATGCGCGAGTCGTGGTGGCGCAGCGCACAGCGGAGCGCATCCTCGAGGATGGCGAGTGCGAGCCGCATCTCGCCGGTGTCGATCCGGCTGCGAGCGTGCATCGGCACCTGGCCGGCGTCGACCGACGGGGGTGCGAACATGCGCTCCAGAACCTCTTCGACGTCGCTGCTATTGAGCCGTGGCGTGGGTGTCGCGGGCTCACTCGGGAGAAGGTGTCGGATATCCATGATCGCCTCCTAATTCGTTCAAATCGTCTACTAGTGGTGCGGCCTATTCGTGTCAATGATGAGGTATAAATTTATTTTCTTCGAGATTTTTGGGCTCCGGGGCGTTGCAATTATCGCTCAAAGCGACCAAGGTCCTAGCGGTGGATGGACGAATCAAGGCCTTCTTGACGCCGAAGGACCTCGCAGCGGCCCTGGGCGTGAGCGAGTCGTCGCTGAAGCGCTGGGCGGACGACGGTGCGATTCGCGTGTCGCGCACCGCCGGGGGGCATCGGCGGATCGCCCTCGCCGACGCCGTCCAGTTCGCGCGCGAGTCGGGTCTGCAGATCGAGCATCCGGCGGCACTCGGCCTCGAGGAGGTCCTGCCGGTCCGGGGTGGCAGCGACGCGCAGGCGCCGAGCACCGCCGAGGCGCTGTACGCCGCTTTTCTGCGTGACGACTGGCGGGTCGCGCGCGGGCTCGTCGTGAGCGCCTACGTTTCGGGCGAGTCGGTCGCGACGGTGTGCGACGGGGTGGTGCGCGAAGCCCTGAGTCGCGCCGGCGAGCTGTGGGAGCAGGGCAGCGACGGCATCGTCGTCGAGCACCGCGCGGTCGACACCTGTCTGCAGGCGCTGTCGTTCATTCGCTCGCTCATCCCGGCCGCGCCCGCCACCGCACCGGTCGCGCTCGGCGCGGGGTTCACGACCGACCCGTTCATGCTGCCGTCGCTGTTCGCCGCCGTCGTCCTCGCCGAGGCGGGCTTTCGCGACGTGAACCTCGGGCCGACCATGCCGACCGCGGCTCTCCTGTCGGCGGTCGACCGCTACGCGCCGGCGCTGGTCTGGCGCACGGTGAGCGTCGCAACCGACGCCGAGGCGCTGCGTCGCGACCTGCTGGCGGTGCTCGAACGCATGCCGGCCCACGGCAGAATCGTGCTCGGTGGCCGCGGCGTGCCGCAGGGGATCCTCCACCTCCCCGATCGCGTGCACCACCTGGGCTCGATGAGCGAGCTCGCCGGGTTCGCGCGCGGCGTCCTCGCCGTGCGCGCGGTCGATGAACCGCCTCCCGCCGGGGATCCGGTGCCGTCGTGAGCGTCCCATCCGCGGACGAGATCTTGATCTCCGGCACGGCTGTGGCAGACTCGTGCTAGGCCGTCGCATCGACCGAAGCCCATGATCCACGAGCGAGCACGGGCCACTGCGGCCGCTTCCCCGGACGCGTTCCACGACGTGTGGCCGCGGTCGTTCCCTCTCGGCGAGCTGCGGCAGCTGCTCGGCGAAAATGCCGACGCGCTGATGGCAGAGGTCCTCGCGCGGCAGGTAAACTCGCCGGTCTGGACGCTGGTCGATCGGGGCGGCAAGCGCTGGCGAACGACGATCGGGCGGCTCGCCTACCGCGTCGCGGGCGGCGGCGAGCCCGAGCCCGGGCCGGTGTTCGAGGTGCCGGAGCTGCTGCACAACGCGAGCCTCGTCATCGACGACATCGAGGACGCCGCGACCGAGCGCCGTGGCGGCGCGCCCGCGCACCTGAGCTACGGCGTCCCGATCGCGCTCAACGCGGCGAACGCGGCCTACTTTCGCGCGCTGGCAGCGCTGCGCGGCCACCTCGACGACGCACGCCGCCTGCGCGCGCTCGACATGCTGAGCGAGGAGCTGTTCGCGGCGCACCTCGGTCAGGCTCTGGATCTGACGCTCGGCACGTGGGTCAAGCTCGGCGCGAAGCTGCGTACCACGCACTACGAGCTGCTCGCGCGCGCAAAGACCGGCGCTCTGGTGCGCATCGCGGCGCGCCTCGGGGCGATCGCCGCGTGCGCCGACGCTCGGGTGGAGGGCGCGCTCGCGACGTGGGCCGGCGAGCTCGGGGTCGCGTACCAGATCCGCGACGACGTCGACGACCTCGCGCTCGGGTCGTCGGACCTCGAGCGCGGCCGCGCGACGTACCCGCTGCTCGCGTTGCTCGAAGACGAGAGCCTGCTGCCGCGTGACGAGGTGCTCGTGCTGCTCGACGGCGGCGACGCCCGCAGCGCGGCGTACCTCGAGGCGCTGCTCGAGGACGGCGCGCTGTCGCGACGCTGCCTCAACGCCGCCCGCGCAGCGGGCGGGCGTGCGATCGCCGCGCTCGAGACGCTCGCCCCCGGACCTTCGCGCGACGCGCTGTTCGCGCTGACCGAGCAACTCGCGACGGGAGGGGATGCGTCGTGAAGGCGATCGTCGTCGGCAGCGGCTTCGGCGGGCTCGCGTCCGCCATCCGCCTCGCGGTGAAGGGCTACGACGTCACGGTGCTCGAGAAGCGCGACAAGCCGGGCGGGCGGGCGTACGTCTTCGAGCAGGACGGCTTCACGTTCGACGCGGGCCCGACGATCATCACGGCGCCGTTCCTGTTCGAGGAGCTGTTCACGCTCGCCGGGCGCAGGATCGACGAGTACGCGCGGCTCTTCCCGATCGACCCCTTCTACGAGATCCGCTTTCACGACGGCGAGCGCTTCCGGTACACCGGCGACCCCGAGCGCATGCGGGCCGAGGTGCAGCGTCTCAGCCCGAGGGACGTCGCGGGCTTCGAGACCTTCATGCGCAAGAGCCGCGCGATCTTCGAGAAGGGCTTCCTCGAGCTCGGGCACGTCCCGTTTCACGACCCCTGGGCGATGGTCAAGACGATCCCGAGCCTCGTGCGCCTCGAGAGCTACCGCAGCGTACTGGGCCTCGTGTCGCGCCACATTCGCAGCGAGAAGCTGCGACAGGTGTTCTCCTTCCACCCGCTCCTCGTCGGCGGCGACCCGCAACACGCGCCCGCGATCTACGCGCTGATCTGCTTTCTCGAGCGGCAGTGGGGCGTGCACTTCGCCGAGGGCGGCATGGGTGCGGTCGTGCGCGGCATGGTGCGCCTGCTGCAGGACCTCGACGTCGACGTTCGGCTCTCGTGCCCGGTGGAGCAGATCCTGGTCGAGGGCCAGCGCGTGCGCGGCGTGCGGGTGGCAGGCGGCGAGGAGATCGCCGCCGACCTCGTGGTCTGCAACTCGGATCTGAGCTGGACGTACCAGAAGCTCATCGGCCCCGAGCACCGCCCGCACAACTCCGACCGCAAGCTGCAGCGCATGCGTTACAGCATGGGTCTCTTCCTGATCTACTTCGGGACGCGCCGGACGTATCCGGACCTCGCGCACCACACGATCATCCTGGGTCCGCGCTACGAGGGCCTGCTGGACGACATCTTCAAGCACAAGCGGCTCGCCACCGACATGAGCCTCTACCTGCACACGCCGACGCGGTCCGACGGGTCGCTCGCCCCGCCGGGCCACGAGTGCTTCTACGTGCTGGCGCCGGTGCCGAACCTCGCGGGCGGCATCGACTGGGCGTCCGTCAAGGAGCGCTACCGCGACGCGATCTACGACGTGCTGGAGCGCGACTGCGTGCCGGGGCTGCGCGACGCACTGGTGACCGAGCGCCTGTTCACGCCCGCGGACTTCGAGACCGAGCTGCGGAGCTGGCTCGGTGCCGGCTTCAGCTTCGAGCCGGTGCTCACGCAGAGTGCGTACTTTCGCGGCCACAACGTGTGCCCGGACATCGCGAACCTGTACTTCGTCGGCGCCGGCACGCACCCGGGTGCCGGGCTGCCCGGGGTCCTGTCGAGCGCCAAGGTCACCGACTCCCTGATCCCCGCGATCGGGCGACGCGTCGCGCGGCCGCCGGAGGTGGTGCGCTCGGCGGTGGCTTGACGGCGCCCGAGTCGGCGGACCTGGCGGCCTGCCGCGAGGTGATCCGCGTCCACTCCCGGAGCTTCCACGCGGCGTCGAAGCTGCTTCCTTCCGACGTGCGAGACGCAGCGGTCGCGACCTACGCCTTCTGCCGCGGTGCCGACGACGACGTCGACGACGCCGGGTCTCCGGACGCAGCGCGCACGCGCCACGCGCGCACGCGGCAGCGCCTCGATCGCCTCTACGCGGGCGACGCGATGGACACGCCGGTCGGACGCGCGTTCGCATGGGTCGTGCGGGGCCGCGGCATCCCCCGGGCGGAGCCCGAGGCACTGCTCGACGGCATGGCGCAGGACCTCGAACGCGTCGTGCGCGTCGCCGACGAGGAAGCCCTGCTGCTCTACTGCTACCGTGCGGCCGGGGTGGTGGGACGGATGATGAGCCGGATCATGGGGCGCGCCGACGACGCCGCGCTGCGACGCGCGGTCGACCTGGGCATCGCGATGCAGCTCACCAACATCGCACGCGACGTCGGCGAGGACGCGGCCCGCGACCGCGTCTACCTGCCGGGTACGTGGCTGGCCGCGGAGAGCAGCTCGTTCGACGAGGTGCTGTCGCGCCGCGCCGCGCCGGGCGTGCGCGCGGCGACGCTGCGCGTGCTCGCGCGCGCAGAAGACTACTACGCGAGCGGCATCGGCGGCATCGCACTGCTGCCCCGCGGGTGCCGGCCGTCGATCCTCTCGGCGGCTCTGCTGTACCGCGCGATCGGCCGCCGCGTGCGCGCGCGCGGCGGCGACGGCGTCACGGCACGG
>VGTK01000150.1 GCA_016874715.1 Deltaproteobacteria bacterium
CGGGTCGCGCAGCACGACCTCGGTCAGGCACGCGATCGCGCCGCGAACGTCGCCGAACGCGTACAGGGCGCGTGCCTGCCGCAGGGTCAGCGCGGCGAGGAGCCGCGGCTGCGCATCGAACAGGGCGCGCTGCCGGGCCACGACGTGCGCGTGGTCGGCACGGCGGCGCGACGGATCGCGCGACAGCCGCGCGCCGTCGCGCACGAGCTGGCGGTGGGTGACGACCGGCAGGCCTAGGATCGAGCACACCGGGTTCAGGCGGAGGAACAGCTCGGTGTAGGGCAGCGCGCCGAGCGCCTCGTCGAAGCCGCCGAGCGCACGCAGCAGCTCGGGCTCGACCACCAGCGTCTGCTTGGAAAAGAAGGACTGCCGGTGGTCGATGTCGACCAGGCCGAAGTACGAACCGCGCGCGAGGGTCGGCGGCAGGTGCGTCTCGACGACCTCGCCGTGCTGGTTCACGGTCTCGAGGCCGGAGACCACGGCGACCGGCGGCGGCAGCGTCGCGCGTGCCAGGGCGTCGACCGAGACCTCGGCGAAGTGCGGCAGCAGCTCGTCGTCGTCGTCGAGGTGCGTGATCCAGCGCCCCCGTGCGATGGTCGCCGCTGCGTTGCGCGCCGCCGCGAGCCCGCGATTCGCCGGCAGCCGGAGCAGCGTGACGCGCGGGTCCGCGGGGACGGCGACCGGCTCGGTCGAGCCGTCGTCGACGACGATCACCTCGATCTCCTCGAGGGTCTGCGCGAGAGCGCTGCGGAGGGCGCCCGGCAGCAGGTGCTGCCGGTTGTACGTCGTGACGACGATCGTGAGTGCCGGCGGCGGGGCGGTGATCACGATTCGTTCCTGCTCGGCCCGCTGGCGGGCATGGGCTGAACGTGGCGCCGCAGCGACGCGCGCAGGCTCGCGTCGAACGCCGCCGCCCTGGCGCGCTGCAGCGCGTGGTACGCTTGCGCGGCGAAGGGTCGTGGATCGCTCACCGACCAGACGGCGAAGATCTTCGGCCGGCGGTAGGGCGCGAGGTACTGCCGCAGGGTCGCGCGCTCGACCGCGTGGTGGAACGCTCCGTAGTAGAGGTCGTCGAGGGCGTGGATCCACACGCCTGGCCAGCCGTTGAAGCGGGCTGCGACGTTCTCCCCGAGCACGGCTTCGCGCCACGCGAGGAGCGGGTAGTTCACGCCCGCCCGCCGCGCGAGGCCCTGGATGAGGAAGGAGCGGCCGTTGATCTCCATCAGGCGATGGCGGCCGTCGCGCGGATCGAGCTTGTATTCGACGCTCGCCATGCCGCGCCATCCGATGTCGCGGAGCAGGGCGAGGGGTCGGCTCGCGGAGCGCGCTCACGTGCGCCACCTCGGCCACGCGGACGACGCCGAAGAAGGGTGGGCTCTTGCGCAGCTTGCGCATGCAGAGCTCGGCGACCGGCTCGCCGCGGCGGTCGATGTAGGCGGTGTAGCTGTGGAACAGCTCGTCGGGGCCGGGCACCAGATCGAGGATCTGCGCGCAGCCCGGCGTCCTGAACGTCGCGGACGTGCCGCCGGAGCTCGTCCCGATCGCCTGCGACGAGCAGCTTGACGCCGAAGCGCGCGAAGAACGGCCGGCTCTCGACCGGCTTGACCACGACCGGGAACAGGATGTCGGAGCGGGCCGCGACCTCCGGCGATGCCGCACCGTACATGCGCGGGACGTCGACGCCGACGCGCTGCGCGACGGCGTAGGTGAGGTCCTTCTGCATCACGTGGCGCGTCGTCTCCCAGGGCGGCGTGACGATGCGGTACCAGCTCTCGAGACGCTCCCGGTGTCGTGCGAGCAGGGTCGCCACCTCGTCGTGGTTGGTCAGCAGGACCCGCCCCCGCCAGCGGCCCGAGTGTCGCTCGAGCAGATCGAGCAGCGACCCGGGCTGGGCCTCGAACTCGAGCAGCGCATGGGTCTCGCGAGCGAAGCGCGAGAAGGGCGCGACGTCGTGCGGGCTGGTCGCGACAAGCGCGACGGCAACGCCGTGCGACGCCAGAGCGCGCAGGCTGCTGAGGCCCGTGATCGAGCCGCCGATCACGACCGCGCCGCGGCTCGGCGCGCTCACGGCATGCCGCCGGGCATCAGTCGAGGCCGCGCATGGTGCCGTCCTGTCCGGTCGTTCCCCGATCGACGCCCGCCGCGACCGAGCCGTAGCTGCCGCCCAGGTTGTTGATCGCGTTGCTGCCTGCAGCCGTGGCGCCGCCGTCGACCACCAGCGCCTCGCCGGTGACGAAGCTCGCGTCGTCGCTGGCGAGGAACAGCGCCGCGCCGGCGATGTTCTCGGGCAGGCCGGCCTCGGGCCAGGGCTGGAACTTCTCGAGCAGCGGCCGTATCGCGTCCTCGTTGCCGCGGTGGATGAGTGGCGTCAGGATGCCGCCCGGGCAGATGGCGTTGACGCGGATGCGCTGCGGCGCGAGCTCGACGGCGACGGCGCGCGTCAGGTTGATCACCGCGGCCTTGGCCGCGGAGTACGCCTGCGGCCCGTCGCCGCCGGACAGCCCGGCGATCGACGCCGTGCTGATGATCGTGCCGCCGCCGCCCTGCGCCTTCATCGCGCGCGTCGCGTGCTTCATGCCGAGGAACACGCCCTTGACGAGCACGTCGAAGGTGTAGTCCCAGTCGGCCTCGTCGATGTGCGTGATCGGCCCGAAGGCGCCGGCGACACCGGCGTTGTTGAACATCACGTCGAGGCGGCCGAACTCCGCGGTCGCGAGCGCGACCGCGGCCGCGACGTCCGCCTCCGACGCGACGTCGGTACGGACGAAGCGCGCGCGCTCGCCGGCGCCCGCCCGGCCCGCGAGGTCGATGGTCGCTCGGCCGGTCTCCTCGTTGAGGTCGGCCACCACGACGCGCGCGCCCTCGGCGAGGAAACGCAGCACCGTCGCCCTGCCGATGCCGTTGCCGCCGCCGGTGATCACCGCGACCTTGCCTTCGAGCCTTCCCGCCATGTCGTCCTTCCTCCGCAGGCGAGCCTATCGGCCCGGAGCCAGGCCTCAAAACGGCCCGCGCCGGGGCGGGACCGTCTTCTGCCCGAGGGGGCTGCAGGCGCTGCACTCTTGCGCGGGATCGGGTAGAGCAAACCGTAATCGCGCCGCCGGCGGCTGTCGGCGCTCGAGGGAGGTGCGCGAGGGTGGCAGGCGAGGGTACAGGGCACCGGCGGACCGGCATCCGCCGTCGTCTGTCGCGCGTCGGCAGCACGCTGAGCCCGTACGGGCGCACGCTGTTGCAGCGGACGCTCGACCTGTTCCTGCCGGTCGAGGCGAACGTCGCGCTGTCGGAGATCGGCGACGTGCGACGCATCCTGCTCGTGCGTCCGAACTTCCGACTCGGCAACGCGCTGATCACGAGCCCGCTGATCCCGGCGCTGCGGGTACGGTTTCCCGGCGCGCGGCTCGACTACCTGGGCGGCGAGGGGACGCTGGCCGCCCTGGACCACATGCCGATCGACGAGCGGATCCCCATTTCCCGCGGGTTCGTCGCCCGGCCCTGGCGGTTCGTGGGCCTGTTCCTCGAGATCCGGCGGCGGCACTACGATCTCGCGATCGAGGGAGCGATGGGCTCGTTCTCGGGTGGCCTCTACACGTGGCTCAGCGGCGCCCGACACCGGCTCGGCGTACCGCGCCGGAACGAGCGCTTCCTCGACGTGCGCCTGCCGCCGACCCCCGTCGCGCACGCGTACGACGGTCCGGTCGCGTTCGCGGCACACCTCGGGGTGGCATGTCCCGACCATCCGGTCTGGGTGGTCACGGACGGTGAGCGGCGGGCAGCACACGCGCTGCTGCGGCAGCGCGGCCTCGAGGCCGCCGACGGCCGCCTGGAGCCGTTCGCGGCGCTCTTCGTCGGTGGGCACGGCGCGAAGCGCTGGCCCGTGAGGCAGTGGGCGGATCTGGCGCGACGGCTTCACGGCGAGGGGATCCGGGTAGCGCTGTTCGCCGGTCCGGAAGAGGCGGGCGACGTGACGGGGTTGAGAGCGACGCTCGGCGACGGCATCGTCGTCGTCGAGCCCCAGCCGTTGCGCACGTTCGCGGCCGTCCTGGCCGCGGCTCGTCTGGTGGTGACGCCGGACTCGGGTCCGATGCACCTGGCCGCCGCGGTCGGAACGCCGGTGATCGCAGTGCTCGCGAGCCGCGGTTCGACCTTCTTCGGGCCGCGCGGGCCTGCCGACGTTGCGCTGATCGAGCCGAACGTCCCGGACGTCGTTGCGGCGGTGCGCAACCACGTGGCCCATGGCCAGCTCCTGCGGGACTCGCGCACCGGTCCGCTCCGGGACGATCTCGCTCCACGACCCGACGACCGCTGACCGCCTTGCCCGCACCGGCGGGCGTGGATATGACGACGACAGCCGGCGCCGTCCTCCCCGGGACGTCGCCGCGGGAGCGGATGCCGTGAAGCGAGAGGAGTACGAGGCCCACGAAGCTCAGCTGCTCGCACCGTGGGCGATGCGCAGTGCCCTGTCGCGGGGCCGGGCCCACGCCGAGCCCGAGCACGCGCTCCGTACGGCCTTCCAGCGCGACCGCGACCGGATCATCCACTCGGTCGCGTTCCGCCGGCTCGAATACAAGACGCAGGTCTTCGTGAACCACGAGGGCGACTACTACCGGACGCGTCTCACGCACACGATGGAAGGCGCGCAGATCACGCGCACACTCGCGCGGGCGCTGCGCCTGAACGAGGACCTGGCCGAGGCGGTGGTGCTCGCGCACGACCTCGGGCACACGCCGTTCGGCCACGCCGGCGAGCGTGTCCTGAACGGCCTGATGGAGCCCTTCGGCGGCTTCGAGCACAACGCGCAGAGCCTGCGCATCGTCGAGCTACTCGAGGAGCGCTACCCCGACTTTCCCGGGTTGAACCTCACCTGGGAGGTCCGCGAGGGCATCGTCAAGCACTCATCGGAGTACGACCGTCCGCTGGTGCGGATGTTCGATCCGGAGCTCGCGCCGTGCCTCGAGGCGCAGATCGCGGACTTTGCGGACGAGATCGCCTACAACTGCCACGACATCGACGACGGCCTGCAATCGGGCATGCTGCAGCCCGAGGAGATGGGGGCGGTGACTCTGTGGCGCGAGCACCACGCGACCGCGCGCGACCGCTGGCCGGACGCGCCGTTTTCCATCCTGCGCTACCAGACGGTGCGGCGCATCCTCGACGCGATGGCGTCGGATCTGGTCGCGACCGTCGAGCGCGAGATCGCGCAGCGCAACGTGCGGACGATCGCGGACGTGCGCGCGGCGCGGCCCCGCCTCGTCGAGTACGGCCCGCAGATGGCGCCCCGCGTCCGCGAGCTGAAGAGCTTCCTCATGGACCGCCTCTACATGCACGTCCGGGTGACGCGCATGGGCGTCAAGGCGAAGACGATCATCACCGGGCTGTTCCACACCTACTTCGACGAGCCGCGCCAGATGCCGCCGCACGTCTACGCGCAGATCGACCGCGGCGACGACAAGGCTCGCGTGATCGCCGACTACATCGCAGGAATGACTGACCGCTTCGCGCTCGACGAGTACAAGAAGCTCTTCGACCCGCTCGAGAAGGTATGAAGCGCCGGGTCGCCCTCGAGATCCACCGAGAGGATCACAAGATCGACGCGCTGGGACGGATCTTTCTCGGCGCGACCGAGCGCGACGAGACCCTGTCGCTGCTGCGCGGCTACCTGGGCCCCCAGGCGACGCTCCGGCACGTGGAGCTCGATGACGCGGTCCTGCGGGTCGAGGCCGACGTCCGCGAGTTCGCGGAGGAGAGCCGGAACCTCGTTACGATGGCGCGCGAGATGCTCCGCGCCGGCCGCGTCAAGGCCGCGCTGGGCCAGCTGCAGGAAGCGCTGCGGCTGGCGCCGCTCAGCGCCGAGGCGCTGAAGACGCTCGGACGCGTCCACTACCGCCATCGCGAGCGCGAGATGGCGAAGCGCTACTTGACGAGGGCGCGCGAGGTCGTGCCGGCCGACCTCGAGGTGCTGCGACTCCTCGCCGAGATCGCGCTGCACGAGGACCGCCGCCTCGCGGCGCGCGAGTATCTCGAGCAAGTACTGGTCGTGAATCCGAACGACCGCCGCGCCCGCACCGCGCTCGCGCGACTGCAGCCCGAGGACGCGGAGCACATCCGCGCGGCGCTCCGCCGTCGGGCGGAGCCGGAAGGGGAGTAGAGCTGCCCGCGATCGCGCCGGCCCGGAATGTCGGGCCGGCGCGATCGTGCTGTGCTCTGGTCAGGGCAGCCCAACGGGCAGCCAGGTGACCCAGCCGGTCTTGAGCAGCTCCCAGGTCGACGTCGAGACGAACGTGCGTCCGCCCATCTCGACCTGCACGGTGATCACGTCGGGACCGAGGTTCGCCATCTCGCCGAAGCTCTTGACGGCGACGCGGAACACGTTTGGAGTTCCGTTCTTGATGCCGCGGTAGATGCGCACCTGCGAGAGGCCGCCGAGCTTTGCTGCGTCGCGGTTTCGGTAGATCCAGTCGAGCTTGCTCGCCCGGATGGCGCCGGCCGGGATCGACTGGTCGTACACGATCCCGTTCGCGGTGCTGATCGTGACGCGGAAGGGGGCCGCGGTCGGATCAACCGGCGGGATCGGCAGCGTCCCGAACTGCAGCAGCTGGCGGTCGAGGCTGCGGGCCCTGGGCTGCAGCTTGGACAGGCAGACGTGCTGGCAGATGTTGATGATGTCCTCGGGCAGCTTCACGTCTGCGGTGTCGCTGTCGCTCGGATGCGGGAGGCCCGGGATCGGCGTCCCGCCTCCGTCGGTCGGCGTGCCCGCGACGGTCGCCGTGTTCAGGAGCGGCGCCGTGATCGTCGACTGGTAATACCAGACGAGCGATGTCCCCGGAGCGAGCGGCTGCGTGCCGCTCAGGAGCACGAGGTCGGCGGTCGCGATGCCGAGGTCCGCATCCGTGAACGCAAGGGCGTCGAGGTACGTGCCGCCGGTATTGGTCACGACGAAGCAGTACGTCACCGGCGACCCGACGGGGCCGCTCGCGGCCTCGAATCCCGGGCATCCGATGCCGCCGTCATGGCCCAGGTAGACGGTCTTCTGCAGGTTGATCGATACCCGCGGCGTCGGCGAAGGGCTCGGCGACGGACTCGGGCTCGGCGTGGGCGACGGGCTGGGGCTGGGAGACGGCGTGGGACTCGGCGACGGAGTCGGACTCGGCGACGGAGTCGGACTCGGCGACGGGCTCGGGCTCGGTGACGGGCTCGGGCTCGGCGACGGGCTCGGGCTCGGTGACGGGCTCGGCGAGGCCGTCGGAATCGGGGTCGGGGTCGGGACCGGAACCGGAACCGATTGGAAGACGCCGCACTTGCACTTCGCGGCCGTCTGCGGGATCCCGGCCATCGACAGACCGGTGCACGCCGGTGACAAGTCGCTGCTGTTCTGCCAGCCGGCGCAGTACGCGAGATCCAGCAGACCGTTGTTGTTCGTGTCCGCGCACGCGACGGTGACGATCGCCGGATCTGCCGAGTTCGTCGTCGTCGACAGGATGCGATTCAACGGGTTGACGTTGACGTCGTTCTGCGTCGCGTCGCCGCACTGGTCCCCGTCCGCCTCGTCCTCGAAGTACGGGCCGAATCCGGTGGCGAGATCGGCGTTGGTCGGAAAGTAGAGGAAGGGCGGGGGCAGGTATTCCTTGAAACAGCTCCCGGTCTGCGCGTTGCCGCCGTCGGTCGCGATGTACCAGCCGACGTCCCAGCGCTCGTTCGATGTCACCTGGAGCGTCGCGCGGAGCTTGAGCTGGGCGGTGTCCCCGGGCCCCGAGCAGCCGTCGACGATCTGCCGGCAGGTGCCGAATTCCGCTATTTGTCATAATCTTTCTTATCGGACATAGCTTGGTGCCGTGGCGGCGGAGGTGAGTGGTGGCGGGCCGCCTCGCGCGGACGCCGAGAGCCGCGCTCCAAGCAGCCTCGGTGATCGCCTCGGTGATCGAGCGGCGCACGAACGGCATGGCTCCGAGACGGCCGGCGTCTCGTGGGATCGGCCGTCTCCGGGGGGCGATCTCGCGATGTGCGGCGCGCATTCTATCGGAGCGCTCGAAACGCGCCTCGGTGCTTCGCGCACACGACGCCTCGGGGCGCTCGACGCGCGCGGCGGTGCTTCGTGCCAGCCGACGCCACGGGCGCCCGAAGCCAGCCGACGCCACGGGCGCTCGAAGTGCGCCGCCGTGCTTCGCGCTGGGCGACCCCGGCCGAAGCGCGCGAGACCGTCGATGCGAACGCCGGATCGCGCTGGCCGGAGCGTCGGCCCGGTCGGCGCAAGCCTCTGTCACGCCTCCTCTGTCGGCGTGGCACGGAGTTGCCCTTGCCAGGTCGGTGCCGGCTCGAGCGGCACGCCGTACGGACCGCGTGCACGCGAGACGCTGCTCCTCGCTGACCCGCCGGACCGTCTATCCGTGCATCCCAGTCGCAGCGCGCCGGGCTCGCGGATGCACGGCCGCCATCGTCCGGTCTGGATCTAGCACGGGTCGTGCCACGTACCCGTCAGCTGCAATGTTCGAGCCATGGGCAGCAGGGCGTCGCGCGCAGCCTCCCCGATCCGAATTTGCAGGTTACTGGATCTGAATCGGCGACCCGGCGCCACCGCCGATCGGCAGGGTCATCGCATTCGGGCTCGCAGGTGGCTCGACACCGAGCGCGCTGAGGCGCATCCGCGCCAGCGCCGCCGCGGTGCCGTCGGGCTCGTCTGCGAGGTACTTCTTGTACAGCTCGATCGCCTTCTCCTTGCTGCCGTCGCGCTCCTCGATCCGGGCGAGCTGGATCTGGGCCTCGGGCACCAGCGGCCCGTCGAGGGTGAGCGCGCGATCGAGCTGCTCCCGCGCTCCTGCGACGTTGCTGGTGTCGGCCAGCGCGCGCGCAAGGGCCACGCGTCCGATCTGCTCGAGAGCCGGGCTCGGTGCGGCACCGATGAACTCGGTCAGCAACGGGACGGCTTCCCCCGGCTTGTTCGCGTTGAGCGCGGCACGACCGGCGTAGAGCTTCGCGAGATTGCCATACGCCGTGCCGCCATACGAGCTCGCGAGGCTCGCGAAGCCCTTCTGCGCCTCGTCCCACTGCTCGCGCTTGAAGAGCTCGTTCGCCCCGTAGAACGCTCGCGAGGCGTTCGCCGCACGGGACTGCACGTACCACCGGATGCCGGCGATCAGCAGCAGGGCGGCGACCGCGACGCCCACCGCGATCAGCACGGTCGTCTGGTTCTGCTGTGCCCAGGCGAACACGCGCGCCGAGAGCGAGATGAACTCGTCGGGCTGCTTGATGTCCTTGTGTCGGAGCTTCTTGCCCTGCGGGTGCGTGTGTGTCGTGGCCTGGGTCATCATGCTTCCTGTCGTTACCGGTCCCTGCCCCGTCACATTTTGTACTTGAAGTCCTCGGGAACCATCTTCTCGAGGATCTCCGACCACTTCTCGCGCGAGACATTGGAGAGATTCTGGTCCCTCTCGTCGTCCGCCTGTTGCAGGACGCTCGACTGCTCGAGAACCTTCTTGGCGACGTAGATCGGGCTCTTGGTGCGCAACGCCAGCGAGATCGCGTCGCTGGGCCGCGAGTCGATGGACAGGAGCTGGTCGTGCCGCCGCAGGCGTACCGTGGCGAAGAACGTGTTGTCCTTGAGATCGTTGACCTCGATCGCCTCGACGGCCGCGCCGAGCTCGTTGATCACGGTGTTCAGGAGGTCGTGCGTCATCGGACGCGCCATCGCGATCCCTTCGAGCTCGGTGGCCATGGCGGTCGCCTCGAGGAGGCCGATCCAGATGGGCAGGTTGAGCTTGTTGTCTGCATCGCGCAGCACCACGATCGGCGTCCTGGTCACCGGATCGAGGGTCAAGCCACCCACGCTCATCTGTATGAAATCCCCGGGAGTCACCGCCCCATACCTATCCACCGGCGGGGGGCGGGTCAACGTCGCAGGAACGGCACGACGGGGTGTCCGAAGGGGGTTTCTCAGGACAGGACGAGGCGGTCGACGACGCGATACAGCTGGTTCAGGTTGCGGCACTCCTCGACGACGTCGCAGAAGGCCATGTAGCGGTCCATCTCGCTGTCGCCGAATCCCCAGGTGGTCTTGTTCTCCGGGTTCAGCCAGATCACCTGCTTCGCCTTGCGCTGCACGTCGCGCAGCACCCACTCGTGCGGCAGGTTGTAGTTGTTCCGGGCGTCACCGAGGACGATGACCGTCGTGCGGCGGTTGATCGACGGCAGGTGGTCGCGGTGGAACATCTTGAACGCGCGCCCGAAGTCGGAATGCGCGAATACGTTGATGACGTCACCGCGGAGCGCGAGCTCGATCGCCTCGTTGGTGTCGTGGTCCTCGAAGAGCTTCGTCACCTCGCCCATGTCGCTGACGAAGATGAAGCTGCGGACCTTCGAGTAGAGGTCCTGCAGCGAGTACACGAACTGCAGCATGAACCGCGAGACGTTGCGTACCGAGTCGGACACGTCGCAGAGGACGACGATCTGCGGGCGGTTCTTCTTCCGCCGGTCGAACTGCACGTCGAACGGGATGCCGCCGAACTGCGTGTTGTGGCGCAGCGTGCGCGACAGGTCGAAGGTGCCCCGCTTCGCGCGCGAACGCTTGATCGACACGACGTGCCTCAGGCGCTGCGCGAGGCGCGTCACGGCCTCCTTCATCTTCCGGATCTCGTCCTCGGTCAGGTAGTAGAAGCTCTTCTCACCGAGCGACTTGAGTCCGGTCGTGTCCTTCGGCTGCGGATTCTCGCGCGCGGCCTCGAGTCGCGCCGCGCGCTTGATGAGGTCGGCGAGATCGGCGAGACGGCGCTTGATGAGCTCGCGGATCTTCGCAGCGGTCTCGGCGTCGGCGCCGAGCTGCTCGAGCTCGTCGGAAAAGCCCTCGAGCTCACGCACGATCTCGCCCAGCCGCAGCTGCTCGCCGATCGCGTGGCCGAGCTGTCCCTCCTGCTTGCCGCTTTGCCCGGACCCCTGGCGCATCGTCTCCGAGGCTTCGCGCATGCGGCGCTCCAGCGTGCCGTCGTCGTGGCGCAGGAGCGCGCGCGCGAGCTCCGAGAGTTCGTTCGTGCCGGGCTGCTCCTGGCGTTTCTTCAGAAGCTCCTCGAGCTGCTCGAGGAGCTTCTGGTACTCCGCGAGCGTCGTTCCGAGCGCCTGCGCAGCCTGCTCACCGCTCTCGCGGATCGCCTCGCCGAGGTTGGAGAAGTAGAGGTCGAAGACCTCCTCGAAGGTCGGCAGGTCGGAGGTGCGCTTGACCATCGTGGCACGGAGCACGTCCTTGACGGTCTCGCGAGTCCCGAGGCCGGTGCTCTCGAGCGCCAGCAGCGAGTCGAGCGACTCGGCCGGCGAGATCCGCATCCCGTGCTTGCGCAGCAGGGCCGCGAACTCGAGGATGCGTGCTTCCATCAGAGCCAGCCCCCCGGCGGACGGCTCACCCTGCCCCGCGCGCGCTCGGCGCGCTCAGTGCAGGGCATCCTTGTCGGCAGGATCGGGCTGCCCCTCGGTGCGCGTGCGGGACTTCTGGCGCGCCATGAAGTCCCGCAGCTCGGTCTGCGCCTTCCGCACGTCGCCCTCGTACTTGAAGATCGTGGTCAGCGTGTCGTTGACCGTCTCCTCACCGAGCGACGCGACGTTCAGGAGCGCGAGCGCCCGCGCCCAGTCGAGCGTCTCGCTGATGCTGGGCGACTTCTTGAGGTCGAGCTTGCGGACGCTCTGGACGACGCTCACCACGTCGGCCGCGAGCGCATCCGCTACCCCGGGCACTTTCAGTTTGACGATCTCGAGCTCGTGCGCCTGCGACGGGTAGTCGATGAAGAGGTGCAGGCAGCGGCGCTTCAGCGCGTCGGAGACCTCACGGCTGTTGTTCGACGTGAGGATCACCAGCGGGATGTTCCTGGCCGCGATCGTACCGAGCTCGGGTACGCTGACCTGGAAATCGCTCAGGATCTCGAGCAGGAAGGCCTCGAACTCGCTGTCCGACTTGTCGATCTCGTCGACCAGCAGGACGACCGGTCGTTCCGACGTGATGGCGCGCAGCAGAGGACGCGGCAGGATGAAGCGCTCGGAGAAGAACACGCCGTCCTGGGCGGAGATGCGATCGACGGCCTCGCGGAGTGTGCCGGTGCCGGCGAGCACCTCGCCGATCTTGTCCTTCAGAATCTGCGTGTAGAGGAGTTGCTTGCCGTACTCCCACTCGTACAGCGCCTTGGCCTCGTCGAGGCCCTCGTAGCACTGCAGGCGGATCAGCTCCTGGTCGAGGCAGCGCGACAGAACCTTCGCGAGCTCCGTCTTGCCGACGCCGGCCGGTCCTTCGACGAGGATCGGCTTGCCCATCTTCGACGCCAGGTAGACCACGGTGGCAATGGCACGGTTGCAGATGTACTTCTGCCCCGCGAACTGCTGGACGACGTCGTCGATGCTGGAAAACATAGGCAGGCCCGGAGGAATCGAGAGCTTCGGAGGTACCACAGCCCTCCTGGCAAGACAACGCGCGGCCGATCGCGCCTGACGCCACGATCGTGTGCACTCTCGCAGTCTTCACGCGCGCCCTACCCGACCTGCCGCTGGTCGTCGCGGCGAATCGTGACGAGTTCTATGTCCGCCCCACCGAGGGGCCCCGAGTTCTCGCGCAGCAGCCTCTCGTGGTCGGCGGACGCGACGTGGTCGCCGGCGGCTCGTGGCTCGCGACCGGACAAACCGGTCTCGTGGTCGGTATCCTGAACCGGCGGACGGGCGAGCCACCCGACCCGGCGCGGGCATCGCGTGGTGCATTGTGCGTTGCACTCGCGCGGCTCGACTCCGTGGAGGCCGCGGTCGATCTGCTGTCGGGGCTGCGCGTCGACGAGCACAACCCGTTCAACGTGCTCGTCGCAGACCGCTCCCGGGCGATCGTGGCCCAGAATCGCACCGGTGGCATGGCGCTGCACGAGCTGCCTGCCGGAACACACCTGCTGACCAACCTCGACCTGAACGATGCGACCTGCGAGCGCATCTCGCGATCGTCGCAGCGCTTCCAGAATCTCGCTGCGGCGCACGTGGCGTCAAAGGATCGGAGCGGCCTCGTCTCGGGCCTGCACGCGGTGCTCGGCGATCACCTCACGGCCGTCGACGATCGCGCTCCCACCGACCAACTCTGCATCCATACCGACGGGTTCGGAACGCGATCCTCGAGCATCCTGCTCACCGACCAGAGTGGCCGGATCGACTACCTGCATGCCTCCGCCGCCCCCTGCCGCGGTGCGTACCGGCGGATCCCCCTGCCCTGGCAGTGACTTCCGGCTCCTTCAAGGGTTCGTGTTCGGCGACGCCGGTGTGAACGTCAGATGTCGTCGGGCGGCGGCCACCTGCCAGACGACTGCCGGCAGGATCAGCAGGAGTGCCGTGCCGACGAAGATGGTTCGCAGCCGGAAGCTCGGGATCAGGTAGAAGCCGGCGCAGAGGGTGCCGAGAAGTGACCCGGCGGTCGAAAGCGCGTACAGCCGGCCGGTGGTGCGCCCGAGGTCGACGATCAGGTGTGCCGCAAGACGGACCGCGTAGGGCGAGATCATCCCGAGCAGGGTGAGCGGCAACCCGAGAAACAGCACCGCCGACGCCAGCGCGCCGCCGCGCAGCCCGAGCGGCTTGGTGATCGTCAGAATCGGCTGGTGTGCGAGTGGCAGCAGCACGATCAACACCGCCGCCGCCTCGAAGACGACGAAGTAGACGGAGGCACGCGGGAAGCGGTCCGCAAAGCGGCCGCCGACCCAGTATCCGACGGACAGGGACAGCAGCGTGACCGCGATGATTGCCGACCACACGTGCAGGCTGGTCCCGTAGACCGGTGCGATGAGCCGCGTTCCGAGCACTTCGAGCACCATGACCACAGCGCCGGAGACGAAGACGCTCACGGGCAGCAGGATGCGCAGCATCCTTTCGTCGAACGTGGTGCCCCCTGAGGAATCTTCTTGCATCAGAAGCCCCGGACCGTGGGCGCTGGATCATTGCTCGCGCGTCGCGACGCGTGCAAGCGCCGACCGGAGGTGTCCGGCTTTCGCGCGGTCAGCGCCGGCGGACGCGACGGCGGATCCGGTCCGCCGATCCGACACGTGCAGCGATCATGAAGTCGTCCGACGGAGCTCCGTCGAGCAGGGCTCCGAGGTCGACCGGGTTGCCGCTCCGCAGGTAGACGAGCTCGCCTCCGACCGCATCGAGGAGTGCCTTGCCGGCGGCGACGTCCCACAGATGGACGCGGCCGACCACCGCCGCCTCGGCCGCGCCACGCGCGACCAGGCTCAGGTGGTACGCCGTCGAGCCCAGAGCGCGGACCTGGCCTCGCAGGCGAAGGAGTGGACGGCGGTGGTACTCGGAGTACGCCAGCACGAAGCCGTCGTGCTGCGGTGTCACGCCCCCCTGCGGGATTTCCCTGCCGTTCCAGCGCAGCGTTCCCCCGTGCGCGAGGTAGAGGTCGTCGAAGCTCGGCAGGTAAACGACGCCCGCGACCGGCGATCCGCCGTGGAGGAGTCCGAGAGAGGTGCCCCAGGTCGGTAGCCCCGCAACGTAGGCGTCGGCGCCGTCGATGGGGTCGACCGCGAGCGTCCAGCCGGACGCGGCGGCGCCGGTCGCCGACAGCTCCGCGCCGATCACGACGACCTGCGGCGCGATCGCCGCGACGTCGGCACGGACCTGATGCTCGATCTCGCGATCGGCCTCGCTGACGATCGCCCCTGCCCGGCTGCGCTCCGCGCCGAGGCGGCGAAAGTGCGCGAGACCGATCGCACCCGCGCGCTTGGCGAGGCGCGTCAGGGCGCGTCCGTCGAGGGGGGCGCGCAACCGCTCGCGTCCGTCGACGGGTACGCGCTGCCGCTCGCGCCCG
>VGTK01000151.1 GCA_016874715.1 Deltaproteobacteria bacterium
CTGCGCCGTGGCCGCGCGTCCCGCGCGCGGCCGGCAGCTCTTCCTCGACGCCGCGCCTCCCGGACGCCGCGTCCGGCTCACACCCCGGTCAGGAACCGGCAGCGCGGACCGGAGGCGCGCCGCAGGCGGCGGTCGAGCGTGGCCAGCGGTGCGTCGATCGCCTCGGCGAGCGCCACGTACCAGGCGTCGTAGCTCGACACCGTGCGCCGCAGCTCCCAGACGCGCTCGGCGAACGGCTCGAAGGGAAAGAGGGCGACGGGCAGCAGGAGGAGGTCGCGTCGCGCCTCGTTCGCGTCGCGCGGCTCGAGGCGCCGCTCGCGCTCGAGCCGGCGGAGCACGTTGGTCGCCTCGACGAGCACGAGCTGTGGAGCCGCCAGCTCGCCCTGCGCGAGCACGCTCTCCGCCCAGAGGCCGTCGCGACCGGTGTCGGTCAGGGCGGCGACGAGCACCGACGCGTCGACCACGACGCTCACCGGCGGTCGGCGTCGCGCTCGCGGAGGATCACCTTTGCGGGCACGGAGCGCGCGGTGACCCGCTTGCGCGCCTGCACCCGCTCGAGCCAGTCGTCCACCGTCGGGCGCGAGGCGATCCGCTCCAGCTCGCCGAGCAGGAACTCCTGCATCGACTGCCGAGCGCGCGCCGCGCGCGTCGCGAGCTCGTCGCGCACGGCCTCGGGGACGTCGCGGATGGTGATCTGCACCGCCATGACAGCAGCTTGCCAGCGATGCTGGCGAATTGCAAGCAGACGGCATCGCCCGCGGCCGGCATTCCGCCACCGGCCTCGCGCCGCAAGGGCCGCGAGCGCCGGGCGCTCACTCGATGGTGTCGACCCAGCCCGCCTCGTTCGCGAGGAACGCGTTGGTCCAGTCGAGCAGGTTCACGCCATTGACCGTCTGCGTGTAGAACTCCGGCGACGGCAGCACCGTGTGCGTGTCGCCCAGAGGGAAGTAGCGCTGGAAGCGCTCGGGGTGCCGCGAGCGTACGTCGCTCGTCACCGACAGCAGGAGGTCCTGGTACTCCTGTCCGTCGAGGTCGATGAAGAAGCTGATCACGCCGTCCTGCTGTTACGAGTACAGCGACGTGCGCAGCTTCGCGTCGCGGTCCAGCGACCAGTCGATGAGGTAGGAGTACTGCTCGGAGCACTGGGTGCAGCTCGCAGGGGCGCGCTTGGTGAAGTCCCAGTTCGCGGTCCGGTCCTGCACGTCCTGCGATGCAGCGAGGTTCTGCAGGCCGGGGCCGGAGTCGTTGAAGACCAGGATCGGCGTGTCGGGCAACGCGACGCGTGTCACGCCGTAGCCGGCGAAGGTGCCGTAGCCGCCGGCGCTGCTGCCGGCGATCACGATGCGCGACGGGTCCGGGAACGCGCGCTTCAGCGCGTCGACGCCGACCGTCAGGTTGCGCAGCCCGTGGTGGAACGTGCGCCGGTCGCCGTAGAGCACGGTCGCGTCGCCGGTGAACACCGACCCGTCGCAGTACGGCAGGTAGACGATGTTCCAGTCCTTGAACGGGCTCTTCGGATCATCGATGTCGAGCGCGCCGCTCTCGACCGCGCCGTTGGCACCGGTGGTCGCGGTGCCGAGGACGTAGCAGGTGTGGAAGTCCCAGCAGGCGCCGCCGCCCTGCATGTAGAGCAGCACGTCGTCGGTCGTGCCCCGGCGCACGTTGACCTGGAACTGTCCGCCGGTGAGGCAGATCGCCCCCTCCTTCGCCGGGTCGTAGTAGTACTCGGTCCACTGGCCGCGCTCGCCCGAGCTGCTCGGGCTCTGCGCACCCAGGTAATCGCCGAAGCCGCTCGCGGCGAGCTCCTCGGCCGCCTGCGCGGCGAAGCCTTCCTCGCCCCCGCTCGACGTGTGCGAGCAGCCGGCGCCGAGCGCAACCAGCAGACAGGACGCGAGCGCCAGCCGCGCCCCGTGACGATGCATGTTCATCCGTTGCCTCCAGACTGAGCCGGGCACCTCGGCACGCGACGCGGCTTGCGCTATCGTCGCCAGGCGGAAGTACAACGCATACCCAAGGACCAGCGATGCAGGCAATCGTGATCCATGAGCCCGGCGACGAGAACGTGATGAAGATCGGAGAGGTGCCCGATCCCGTCGCGGGCCCCGAGGACGTGACCATTCGCGTGCACGCGAGTGCCGTGAACCGTGCCGATCTGCTGCAGCGGCGCGGTTTCTACCCGCCGCCACCGGGTGCGTCGGAGATCCTCGGGCTCGAGTGCGCGGGCGTGGTCGAGGCGGTCGGCGGCGCGGTCCCGGTCGGACGCTTCGCGAGGGGCGAGCGCGTCATGGCACTGCTCGCGGGTGGCGGGTACGCCGAGCGGGTGGCCGTCCACCACGGATCGGTGATGCGCGTGCCCGACGCTCTGGACCTCGTCGCGGCGGGCGGCTTCCCGGAGGTCTACCTGACCGCCTATCTGAATCTCTTCCTGCTCGGCCGCCTGCAGAGGGGCGGCTCGGCGCTGGTGCACGGCGGCGGCAGCGGCGTCGGCACGGCGGCGATCCGGCTGCTGCGCGAAGCCGGAGCGGAGATCTACGTGACGGCCGGCAGTGCCGCGAAGTGCCGTCGCTGCGTCGAGCTCGGGGCCACCGCCGCCATCGACTACAAGACCGAGGACTTCGCCGAGCGCATCCGCGAGCTGACCGGCGGTCGGGGTGTCGACGTCGTCCTCGACGCGATCGGCGGCTCGTACTTCGCGCGCAACGTAGCGAGCCTCGCGACCGGCGGACGACTCGTGGTCATCGGCCTCACGGGCGGTGCCAGCTCCGAGATCAACCTCGCGACGCTGATGCTGAAGCGTCTGCACGTGATCGGGTCGACGCTGCGCACGCGCTCGGCGACGGAGAAGGCGGAGATCGTCGCGAGCTTCGAGCAGCGCTTCGGCGCGGCGGTCGCCGCGGGACGCCTCGGCGTGACCGTGGACCGCGTGCTGCCGCTGGCGCAGGCACCCGAGGCGCACCGCGCCGTCGCGGCGAGCGAGCACTTCGGCAAGGTCGTCCTGCAGGTCGGGTAGCCCGGCCGCGGCGCCGGGGCTACGCCGCGACCGATTCGTTCGCGCCCGTCTCGCGGGCCGCGCACAGCGGCAGCGTGACGGTGAACGTCTTGCCCACACCGAGCTCGCTCTCCACCTCGAGCGTGCCGCCCGTGCGCTCGGTCAGCCGGCGCGCGATCGCGAGGCCGAGGCCGACGCCCGGCGGCCCGCCCGTGTGCGCGCGGCGGTAGCGGTCGAAGATGTACGGCAGCGCGTCGGGGGCGATGCCGCTGCCCGTGTCCTGCACGCGGATCAGAGCGTGGCGCCCGCACGAGCGCGTCTGCACGTGGATCTCGCCGGCCACGGTGTACTTGCACGCGTTGCCGAGCAGGTTCGCGATCACGCGCCCGAGGCGGTGACGGTCGGCGAACACGAGAACGCCGGGCTCCAGCGTCCCGGTGAGCACGATGGGACGCCGCCGCAGCAGGATGTGCGTCGCGGCGAGGGCCTCGCCGCACACGCTCTCGAGATCGAGCGGCTCCGGCGACGGCACGAGCGCGCCCGCCTGGTCGGCCGAGCCGTCGAGCACCTTCTCCACCAGCTGCTGCATGTCCCACAGCGAGCGCCGGATGCCCGACAGCGCGCTCGCGCGGTCGTCTGCGGAAAGCCCGTCGTCCTCGGCCATCTCCGCGAAGCCGAGCGCGATCGCGAGAGGGTTGCGCAGGTCGTGGCTCAGATTCGCGACCAGCTCCTCGCGCGCCTGCGTGCGCCCGCGCTCGCGCAGCATCGTGCCCCGCACGGGGTACAGCTGCCGGTCCTGGCGCTCACGCACGGCCACCAGGACGTCCGCGACGACGAGGGCGAAGGTCGCGGCGAAGCCGAGCGCGACGCCGAGGTGTGCGAGCGCGCCACCCTGCATTCCCCCGAACGCCGCGACCAGCAGCACACCCAGCGCGGCGCCGCCGACGGCGGCGATGCGCGCGAGCCGACCGGTGAGCTGCGTGGCGAGCAGCGGCAGCAGGACCGCGCACGCGGCGATCTCGAGCGGTAGAGCGACTCCGCCCCGCACGACCTCGAGCCCGACGCTCAGCACGAGCAGGCTCGGTGCCGCGACCGCCAGCCGCGCCGCCACCCGGTGCAGCCTTTGCAGCGACGGAACGACCAGCGACAGCGTCCCGGGGGCGAAGCACTGCAGGACGAACGCCAGCGACGGGGCCCCCGGCGTGGCGAGCAGGGCCGCCGAGCTCGCCGCGGCTGCGAGTGCGAGAGCGGTGAGCCCCGTCAGGTCGAGGGCGCGCCGACGGGCGCGCACGACGCGGGCGCGCCCGCGAATCCCGGACTCACGGCTGCGGATCGGGTCTGGACGGTCGGTCATCGGCGCCTTCCGCTCCCTGGCAAGAGGGTCGAATCGGCAAAACAGACTGCGCCTGAGACTCGAGGGGCTTGCAGGAATTAGGAGAAGAACCGAAGGTTGGTCCGGCGTCGTGGGGTATCGCGTGGCGCGCACGGGATCGGGCAAAAGCCCCGCACGCGATGCGGACCCTCGCACGGGTCGGGTACTCGTTGCCAGGCCGAAGGCGCCCGAATACGCCCGACCGGCAAGGACGCCCGTCGGGTCGGTCGACCGGGACCGGCGCGCTCCCCCGCGGCGCGGGCCCCCGGCGCGGGCGGTTGCCCGGCACGTGGCCGGGACGCTAGGGAAACCGCCGGAAGGTCGCGTCGATGCTCGGCACCATGCAGGATCACCCCCTCGTGATCTCGGACCCGTTCGAGCACGGGAGGCGCGTTTACGCGGACAGCGAGGTGGTGACCTTCGACGGCGAGGGGTTGCGCCGCGCGACGTTCGCCCAGGTCGGCGAGCGCGCGATGCGGCTCGCGGCGGCGCTCCACCGGCTCGGCGTGCGGCCCGACGACCGGGTGGGTACGTTCTGCTGGAACAGCCAGGAGCACCTCGAGGCGTACCTCGCGGTGCCCGGGATGGGGGCGGTACTGCACACGCTCAACATCCGCCTGTTCCCCGAGCAGCTGGCCTACGTCATCAACCACGGCGAGGACCGCGTGATTCTCGTCGAGGACACGCTGGTGCCGTTGCTCGCACGTGTCGCGCCGCAGCTCCGTACCGTGGAGCACGTCGTCGTCATCGGCGACGGCGACGCATCCGCGCTCGGCAAGGCGCTACGCTACGAGGACCTGCTGGCACGGGAAGCCCCGACGTACGAGTGGCCCGAGCTCGACGAACGCAGTGCGGCGGCGATGTGCTACACCAGCGGCACGACGGGCGACCCCAAGGGCGTCGTCTACAGCCACCGGTCGACGTACCTGCACTCGATGGCGGCGACGTCGGGCGCGGCGTTCGCGCTGAACGAGCACGACCGCGTGCTGCTCATCGTGCCGCAGTTCCACGCCAACGCGTGGGGCCTGCCGTACGCGGCGTGGATGGCGGGCGCGGACCTGATCATGCCGTCGCGGTTCCTGCAGGCGGAGGCGATGTGCAAGCTCATCCGTCTCACGCGCCCGACGCTGTCGGCCGCCGTGCCGACGATCTGGAGCGACGTGCTGCGCTACGCGGATTCGAATCCGGTCGACCTGTCGTCGCTGCGCATGGTGATCTGCGGCGGGTCTGCCGTGCCGCGCGTCCTGATGGAGCGCTTCGAGGAGCGTCACGGCCTGCGCATCATCCAGGCGTGGGGCATGACCGAGACCAGCCTGATCGCCGCGATCGCGCTGCCGCCGCGCGGCATCGACCCCGCCGACGAGATGGACTGGCGGGCGAAGACCGGTCGCGTCGTGCCGGGCGTGCAGCTGCGCATCGTCGACGCCGACGGTAAGCCGGTGCCGTGGGACGGTGAAGCCGTCGGCGAGATCGAGGTTCGCGGGCCCTGGATCACCGGCGCCTACCATCGCGCTCCCACGCTCGAGAAGTTCGACGACGGCTGGCTCCGCACCGGTGACGTCGGCACGGTCGACGCGAAGGGATTCGTGCAGATCACCGATCGGGCGAAGGACGTCATCAAGTCCGGCGGCGAGTGGATCTCGTCGGTCGAGCTCGAGAACGCGATCATGGCGCACCCCGACGTCGTCGAGGCCGCCGTCATCGGCGTGCCCGACGATCGCCGGCAGGAGCGCCAGCTCGCCTGCGTCGTGCTGCGCAGCGGTGCGGCGAGCACGCCCGACGTGCTCGCCGGCGCGCTCGCGTCGCGCGTCGCGCGCTGGTGGGTGCCGGAGCGCTGGTGCTTCGTCGACGAGGTGCCGAAGACCAGCGTCGGCAAGTTCGACAAGAAGGTCCTGCAGAAGAGGTTCGCCGAGGGCGCGCTCGAGGTGCGCGAGGGGCAGCTTCCGGAGAGCGGCAGCTGACGGCGCCCGGCTACACGCTCGGCGACGCGCTGGCGATCGCGCGTCGCCGCGGCGCTTCGTGGGCGCCGATCGTCGAGGACCACCGGCGCACCGACGTGCTCGCGCTCGACGCGGCCGCGACGCGCGTCGCGCGGGACCTCGCCGCGCGCGGCGTCGGCCCGGGCGCGCGCGTCGGCCTCGCCATCGAGAACTCGGCGACGCACATCGCGGCGATGTTCGGTGTGTGGCGCGCGGGTGCTGCCCTGGTGCCGCTCAATCCGAAGCTGACCGCGGGCGAGGCCGAGGCGCTGCTGTCGCACGCGCAAGCGGCGGTCACACTGCGCGTCGACGCGACGTCGGGCGAGCACGCGATCGCGCCGTTCGCGTCGCCGCAAGCCGCGCGCCGCGACGGCGAAGCGGACGTCGCGGTGATCGCGTACACCTCGGGCACGACCGGGCGTCCGAAGGGCGTGGTCCTCACGCACGCGAACATGCTGTGGGCCGCCGCCGCACTGGTGAAGACCCGGCGCGACAGCGAGCGCTCGATCGCGGCGGTGGTGAGCCCGCTGTGCCACAACCCGATCTTCGTCTCGCACTATCTCGCGCGCCTGATCAGCGGCGGCACCGTCGTGCTCGGGGCGTTCGAGGTCGAGCGCATCGTGCGGTTGATCCGCGAGCAGGGCGTGACCGATCTGCCGCTCGTGCCGGCGATGGTCGGGCCGCTGCTCGCGTCGCGCGAGCTCGCCGACACGAGCCGCGTCGCGAAGGTCTCGGTCGGCAGCGCGCTCACGCCGATGGAGGTGAAGCAGGAGCTCGCCGAGCGCTTCCCGAACGCGGACATCCTCGAGGCCTACGGGCAGACCGAGAGCACCGACGGCCTCACGCTCACCGTTGGACGCGAGGCGCTCGAGCGCCACGGCACGGTCGGTCGCGCGCACGCGCTGTTCGCGCTCGGCATCGAGGCGCCGTCGGGCGAGCTCTGCGCCCCGGGCGAGCCGGGCGAGATCGTGGCTCTGGGGCCGACGGTGATGCGCGGCTACCTCGACGATCCCGACGCGACCGCGGCCGCGTTGCGCGGCGGCTGGCTGCACACCGGCGACCTCGGCCGCATCGACGAGGACGGCTTCGTCTACATCACCGGACGCTTGAAGGAGATCATCATCACCGGTGGCGAGAACGTGAGCCCCGAGGAGATCGAGGCGGTGCTCGCGCGCCATCCCGCGATCGCCGAGGTCGCGGTGTTCGGCGCGCCGCACGAGCGCTGGGGCGAGCAGGTCACGGCCGCGGTGATCGCCCGGGGACCGGTCACCTGTGACGAGCTGCGCGAGTTCGCGCGCCCGCACCTGGCGGTCTTCAAGCTGCCGCGCGAGCTGGTGGTCGTGGACGCGCTGCCGAAGACGAGCGCCGGCAAGGTCAAGCGACGAGAGGTGCGCGCGACGTTCCTCGGCACGCGCGCCTGACGTCGTGCCGGCGCGGCGCGCGGTCGGCACCCGCCCTGCGCCCTCACGTGTCCGGCGGCGCGCCTTCGCGCTCGGTGACGAACGTCAGCGTCGCGTGCCCGTCGCCGGCGCGGACGGTGACTTCGAGGTCCTCGCGCACGCCGCCGACGCCGATCGCGAACCACTCGTCCCCCGTGACCTCGACGCGCAGGTCGACGCTCTGGCCGAGGACCGGGATCCTGGCATCGCCCCGTGCCTCGACGGCGTAGCGGATGGCGTCGTCGTAGGTGCCGTCGGCGACGCGCACGGAGCCGCGCTCGCGCGGCACGCGCCGCGCGCTGCCGGCGAACGCGATGGTGCGCCGCTCGCTGCCCGAGCCGACGCGGATCTCGAGCTCCAGCGTGCGCAGGAATCCGGTCTCGATCGGCTCGCCGGCGATCACCGGCGTGCGCACGACGCCGACCGGCGGATCGAGCACGACGACGTCCTCACCGGCCCCGCCCGGATCGTTCACGAAGCGCACCACCTGGATCTCGTCGCCGAGATCGCGCGAGGTGCCCTCGGCGACGGCGCCGCTCTCCGAGAGGTAGCGCGTGGTGAAGCTCCCGTCGGCCGCGTTGCCGGTGATCGTCGCCGTGAAGCTCGAGACCCGCGCGTCGCCACCCTGGCGCGCGGTCACCCGGAAGCGCGCGCTGCGTCCGGTTTCGTGCGGCACCAGCTCGCTTGCGCTGCCGATGAAGAGCTCGTCTGCCGACTCGCCGCCACCGCACGCGAGTGGCCATGCGAGCAGGAGTGCCAGCACGGTGATCGTGCGGCGAGCGGTGTCGGGCCGTGGATTCGCCATGTCGTCCTCCCCGCCGCCGAGGCGGCGCGGGCAATACCTAGCGGGACTCCGGGCGCGCGATCCATGGCAGGGAGTGCATAGATCTCGACCGCGCCAGCGCGCCCACCCCGGGCGGCCGCGCGACGTCGCGGCGCAGCGCCCGCTACGCGAGCGCCACCCACGATCGACGGTCGGCGGGGCGGACGAACGGCTTCGGACGGGCGCGCAGGTACTCGAGCGTCGGCGTCGGCGGGCGCCGGCTCACGACTCGCCTCCGCAGCCGTCGTCGGCGTCGCCGGGTCCGGCTTCCGGCGGTCCGGGGTCGATGCCGCGGCGCAACAGCAGCGCCCGCGCGTTGTCGCGCACCAGGCTCTCCGGGTCGGCCGGCTGGATCGCCGCCGCTGCACGGTTGCGCCGACGACCGGGCGTGGTAAGTCCGCCCTTCCTGTCGCTCGTTCGGGCGTCCAGGACGGTTCGGTCCGGGGTGTAGCTCAGACTGGTAGAGCACTGCGTTCGGGACGCAGGGGCCGCAGGTTCAAATCCTGTCACCCCGATTCAATGAGGGGGACTCTGTCCCCCTCCCTCGCCGCGGCGGAGCCGCGGTGAAGTTTCCTCCCCCGGCTCGCCTTCGGCTCGGCCAGCTTGCCCTTCGGGCTTCGCCGGGGGGGGGCCGGTGCCGGGCGCGGTGGTGGGGCGTGCGGGCTCGCGGCGCTGGCGGAGCCGCGGTGGTGGGGGCGTTTCCTGGCAGTCCGGGCGGGTGTCGTGCCGGAGAATCCTGCCTCTCGTGCGTGGTGGCCTCGCCTTCGTTCGCGTTGGACGGTATACGCGCGGCACTTTGGGTCGGGGTGACGTTGCAGGCTGGTGGTGCGGGTGGCGGGCATGCCTTGCGGTGATGCTCGCGGGGCTCGCGTTCGGGTGGGGGCAGGGATTCGCGGCAGCGACGCCGCAGGCGTCACCTGCCGCCACGCCAGCGGCGACCGTTCCGGAGCCGTCGGCGACCGCCGCGACGCTCGAGCAGCAGGTCGAGGCGTTGCGCGCCGAGATCGCGAGCGTGCGTGCCGCGCTGCACGATGAGGCCCGCGCGGCGGAGCCACCGCCGTGGGCGGCACACATGCAGCAGCAGCTCGACCGGCGGATCGAGCGCATGGCGGAGATGCAGGAGCGCCTCGCGGCGCGAGTCGAGACGCCGGCGCCGCGGCTCGACGAGCCGATCGTCCTGTTCACGGTCGCCGTTTGCACTCTGCTCCTCGGATTCGTGATCGGACGCGGCGTACAGCGCCGCTCGAGCCGGCGCGACGTCCGGCTGCGGCTGTGAGCGCGGCGCTCCTCGCCATCCTCGTCGCCTCCTATCTGGTGGGCTCGATACCGAGCGGCCTGCTGCTCGCTCGGCTGCGCAACGTCGACGTCCGCCGGACGGGCAGCGGCAACATCGGCGCGACCAACGTCGCGCGCTCGGCGGGGAAGGGCCTCGGGCTGCTGACGCTCGTCCTCGATGCCGCCAAGGGAGCCCTGCCGGTCCTGGCCGCCGACGGCCTCGACCTCTTTCCTGCGGCGAACCCGGTCTTCGACCGCAACGCGACCATCGCGGCGGCACTCGGCGCGGTCACCGGTCACGTGTTCCCGGTGACCCTCGGCTTTCGCGGCGGCAAGGGGGTCGCCACCGCGCTCGGTGCGATCGCGGCACTTGCGCCGTCCTCGCTGCCGCTGCCGCTGCTGGGGTTCGCAGCGGGCTTCGGGCTCACGCGCCAGGTATCGGTCGGCTCGATCTGCGCCGCGATGGCGGCCCCGTTCGGCTCGGTCGCAGCGGGTTACCCACCGTCCGTATCGGCGGCGATCGCCGTCCTCTCCTGCCTCATCCTCTTCCGCCATCGCGACAACATGCATCGCCTCCGGGCGGGTACGGAGCCGCGCTTCGGCGAACGCGACCCTGGGTCCTGAACGAGCCTGTCGGGTGCCCTCGGTGCTGGCGGTCCGTCCGAGGATGGGTGCCTCGATTTTGGGCATTGCTCAATTCGTGAGCCCAAGGTCTGCGCAACGAACGTGCAAACCCGAGGAATTTCGCTGGTGGCTCACGGCACCTGCCTTGCTGCGACGTCCGGCTTCCAACAGGAGGGAACAGCCATGGGCAAGGCTACCGCAGCGCCGTCCCGCGCAGGGGCATCGCAGAAGAACGTCACTCCCACCCTGACCGCTGCGGCGATCGGCACGACACTGCTCGCCGTCGCCGGTGCAGCGTGGGGCCAGGATGCAGCCCCGGCCCCGACCATCGACAAGGGTGACACCGCCTGGATCATGGTCTCGACCGCGCTGGTGATGTCGATGACGGCTCCGGGCCTCGCGTTGTTCTACGGGGGGCTGGTGCGCGCGAAGAACATGCTGAGCGTGCTGATGCAGTGCATGGTCTGCCTCGCCGTGATCAGCATCCAGTGGATCCTGGTCGGGTACACGCTGGCCTTCGGAACCACGCAGGGCGGCCTCATCGGCGGGCTCGACTTCCTCGGCCTCGCCGGCGTCGGCGGCGACCCGAACCCGGACTACTCCGCGACCCTGCCGCACCTGACCTTCATGATGTTCCAGGGCACCTTCGCGATCATCACCCCGGCGCTGATCGTCGGCGCGTTCGCGGAGCGCATGAAGTTCAGTGCGTTCCTGCTGTTCACCACGCTGTGGGCGTTCCTCATCTACGACCCGCTCGCGCACTGGGTGTGGGGCGTCGGTGGTTGGATCCGCACCCTCGGCGCGCTCGACTTCGCCGGTGGCACCGTCGTGCACATCAGCTCGGGCATCTCGGCGCTCGCCGCGGCACTGCTGATCGGCAAGCGCATCGGGCACGGCCACGAGCCGATGCCGCCGCACAACCTGCCATTCACCGTCGCGGGCGCAGCCCTGCTGTGGTTCGGCTGGTTCGGCTTCAACGCGGGCAGCGCGCTCGCGGCCGACGGCATCGCGGCGAACGCGTTCGTCACCACCAACACGGGGGCCGCCGCCGCGACGCTCGGCTGGATCCTGATCGAGTGGATCACCCGCGGCAAGCCGACCGTCCTCGGTGCGGCCAGCGGCGCGGTCGCCGGCCTGGTCTCGATCACGCCCGGCGCGGGCTTCGTCACGCCGGTGGGCGCGATCGCGATCGGCTTCCTCGGCGGGGTGATCTGCTTCTACGGCATCCGGCTGAAGGAGATCATCGGTGCGGACGATGCGCTCGACGTGGTCGGCGTCCATTGCGTCGGCGGAACCTGGGGCGCGCTCGCGACCGGCATCTTCGCGACCAAGGCGATCAACGCAGCCGGCGCCGACGGTCTGCTCTACGGCAATCCGGGACAGCTCGTCACGCAGGCCATCGGCGTGGGTGCCACACTCGTGTACTGCTTCGTCGGAGCGTTCATCCTGCTCAAGGTCACGGACCTCGTGGTAGGACTCCGCGTGGCCGACGAGGAAGAGTTCTCCGGTCTGGATCTGAGCCAGCACAGCGAGCGCGCCTACATGCTCGGCTCGGTTGCGGAGTGACCCGGCGCGAGACACGAAACACAGAGGGATCGGCAAGCCGCCGGGCAGCACGCCGGCGATGCGCTGATGACAGAGGGCACCTGCCCGGAGGAAGGTCATGAAGAAGGTCGAAGCGATCATCAAGCCGTTCAAGCTCGACGAGGTGAAGGAGAGCCTGAGCGCGATCGGTACGCAGGGGCTCACCGTCACCGAGGTGAAAGGCTTCGGGCGCCAGAAGGGTCACACCGAGCTGTACCGGGGCGCGGAGTACGTCGTGGACTTCCTGCCCAAGGTGAAGCTCGAGGTCATCGTGCCGGACGAGAAGATCACCCAGGTCGTCGAGACCATCGAGAAGGCCGCCAAGACCGGTCGGATCGGCGACGGCAAGATCTTCGTCCTTCCGGTGGACGAGGTCGTCCGCATTCGCACGGGCGAGCGCGGCAACGAAGCGCTCTGACCCGCGACCGCATCCACGTCCGAATCCCATCCCGTTTTTCCGATCTGGCGGGCCCGGCGGACTGGCCGGGGCACCCGCGATGCGTGTAGATCGAGTGTTGGTCCACCGGGCCGGCCGCACGATCCGCCAGCACGCAAAGTGAAACCAGTGGAGGGTGACGACAGATGACACCGAAAGAAGCGATCGCATTCGCGAAGAAGAACAACGCCGTCGCGGCCGATCTGAAGTTCCTCGACTTCATCGGCATCTGGCAGCACTTCACGATCCCGATGAGCGAGTTCGACGAGGCGCTGTTCGAGGACGGCAGCGGCTTCGACGGCAGCTCGATCCGCGGCTGGCAGCCGATCAACGCGTCCGACATGCTCGTCGTTCCCGACCCGTCGACGATCCGCATGGACCCGTTCACGGCGGAGCCGACCGTGACCGCGATCTGCAACGTCATGGATCCGATCACCAAGGAGGACTACTCGCGCGACCCGCGCAACATCGCGCGCAAGGCGGAGGCGTACCTGAAGTCCACCGGCATCGGTGACGTCGCCTACTTCGGTCCGGAGCCCGAGTTCTTCATCCTCGACGAGATCCGCTACGACACCAACCAGCAGGAGAGCTACTTCCACCTCGACTCGAGCGAGGCGCGCTGGAACACCGGGCGCAACGTGCGCGGCGAGGCCGGCCCGAACCTCGGCTACAAGGTCCGCAACAAGGAAGGCTACTTCCCGGTCCCGCCGAGCGACACGCAGCAGGACATCCGCACCGAGATGTGTCGCGTGATGGAGTCGGTCGGCATCCGCGTCGAGAAGCAGCACCACGAGGTCGCGACCGCCGGCCAGGCCGAGATCGACATGCGCTTCCTGCCCATGCTCGTCATGGGCGACGCGCTCATGTGGTACAAGTACATCGTCAAGTGCGTCGCCTGGAAGCACGGCAAGACGGCGACCTTCATGCCGAAGCCGATCTTCGGCGACAACGGCAGCGGCATGCACGTCCACCAGTCGATCTGGAAGGGCGACAAGCCGCTCTTCGCGGGCAACGGCTACGGCGGCATGTCCGAGATGGCGATGCACTACATCGGCGGCATCCTGAAGCACGCCGGTGCGCTCGCCGCGTTCACCAACCCGACGACCAACTCGTACCGTCGCCTGGTCCCGGGCTTCGAGGCGCCGGTGAACCTCGCCTACTCGTCGCGCAACCGCTCGGCCGCGGTGCGCATCCCGATGTACTCGCCGTCGCCCAAGGCGAAGCGCATCGAGGTTCGCTTCCCCGACCCGACCGCGAACGGCTACATGGCGTTCTCCGCCATGCTGATGGCCGGCCTCGACGGCATCCAGAAGAAGATCGACCCCAAGCAGCCGCTCGACAAGGACATCTACTCGCTCACGCCCGAGGAGCTGAAGGACGTCCCGTCGATGCCGCACTCGCTCGAGATGGCGCTCGACAACCTGAAGAAGGACCACGAGTTCCTGCTCACGGGCGACGTCTTCACCGAGGACGTGATCGAGACCTGGATCGACTACAAGATGACGCGCGAGGTCAGCGAGATGCGGCTCAGGCCGCATCCGTACGAGTTCGCGCTGTACTACGACGCCTGACCGGCGTTGCTACGACGACCGCCGGTGCCTCGCACCGGCGCGACGACGAGCCGGGGGCCGCTCCCGGCTCGTCGCGTCTGCGCGTCCGACGTGCGGCCGGTGCTCCGTTCAGCGGCGCTCGAGCCGCGCCGCGAAGAACCCGTCGAGCCCGCCGACGTCGGGCGACGTGCGCAGCATCCCGTCGTCGCCCGCGAGCGTGCGTGCGGGCTCCGGCAGGTGCGGCCGCGCGTCTCCGAGCCGGAAGTCCGCCCGGCTCGCGAGGAAGCGCTCGACGACGCGCTCGTTCTCGGCGCGTGCGACGGTGCAGGTCGCGTAGACCAGCCGTCCCCCGGGCCGCACGAGGTCCGCGGCGCGCGCGAGGATCGCCTCCTGGCGGGCGGCGAGGTGCTCGAGATCCTCGGGCGTCCGCCGCCAGCGGATCTCGGGGTGCGCGCGCAGCGTGCCGAGCCCCGAGCACGGCGCGTCGACCAGCACGGCGTCGAACGTCGTGGCGAGCGGCGGCGCGCTCGCGTCGGCGACCAGCGCCAGCACGCGTCCGTCGCGCGCGGCGG
>VGTK01000152.1 GCA_016874715.1 Deltaproteobacteria bacterium
CCTCCACGCGCGCACCGCGCGGCCGACCGCAGGGGTCCCGGGAAGTACCCCCCTCCGCGCGCGCAGCGCGCGGCCGACCGCAGGGGTCCCGGGGAGTGCCCCCCTCCGCGCGCGCAGCGCGCGGCCGACCGAAGGGAGCGTGGGGAGTGGGGCCCCGCGCGGCTCCGCCGCGTGGGGCGAGGGGGCGCGTGCCCCCTCGTGGAGACTGACCCTTGCCCGTGTTCGCCTACCGCGGGCTGACCGCGGCCGGACGCGCCGTGCAGGGGGTCGTCGACGCCGATAGCGCCAAGGGGGCGCGGGTCCGCCTGCGCCGCGACGGCATCTTTCCCACCGAGGTCGCGGAGGAGCGCACCGCCGCTCCGACAGGCGCCGGCGCCGCGGGCTCGGCCTTCGCCCTGCGGCGCGGCCCGCGCATGTCGCCGTCCGAGCTGGCGCTGGTGTCGCGCCAGCTCAGCACGCTGCTCGCCGCCGGCGTCCCGGTGGTCGAGGCGCTGGCGGCCGTCGGCGAGCAGAGCGACCGACCGGTGGTGACCCAGGTGCTGTCGCACGTCCGCGACCGCGTCACGCAGGGGACGCCGCTCGCCGAAGCGCTCGCCGACTACTCGACGATCTTTCCCGAGATCTACGTCGGCATGGTGCGCGCGGGCGAGGCCGCGGGGGCGCTGGATCTCGTGCTCGAGCGGCTCGCGAACTACACGGAGGCGCAGACGCGTCTCAACGCGAAGATGCGCAACGCGCTCGCCTACCCCGTGCTGATGACGCTGGTGTCGTCGGGCATCGTCGCCTTCCTGCTCGGCTTCGTCGTGCCGCGCGTGACGCGCATCTTCGCCGACCAGAAGCAGACCCTGCCGCTCCTCACGCGCGTGCTGCTCGGAGTCTCGAACGCGATCGCGACCTACTGGTGGCTGCTGGCGATCCTCGCGATCGGCGGCGTGCTGTGGCTGCTCGCCGCGCGCCGGCGTCCGGCGTGGCGCCTCTGGTTCGACCGGCAGCTGCTAACGCTGCCGCTGATCGGCCCGGTGATGACGCGAATCGCGATCGCGCGCGGCGCGCGCACTCTCGCGACGCTCCTCGGCAACGGCATCCCGCTCCTGCACGCGCTCGATGTCGCGGCCGGGGTGGCGGGCAACAGCGCCCTCGCGCAGGCGATCGAGGACGCGCGCACGGCCGTGCGCGAGGGGCAGAGCCTCGCCGCACCGCTCCGGCAGTCGGGGCTGGTGCCGCCGCTGGTCACGCACATGATCGCGGTCGGCGAGCGTTCCGGCGAGCTCGAGGCGATGCTCGGCAAGGTCGCCGACGCGTACGAGGCCGAGGTCGAGAGCCTCCTCGGCACGTTGACGGCGGTGCTCGAGCCGATCACGATCGTCGTCATGGGCGGCATCGTCCTCTTCATCGTGCTCGCGATCCTGCTGCCCATCTTCGAGATCAACGCGCTGGTGCGCTAGAGGAAATCACGATGAACGACGTTCGAATCGCGCGCACGAGACTCCGCTCGAGCGCGGGCTTCACCCTGATCGAGATCATGGTGGTGGTCTTCATCCTCGGCCTGCTGATCACCCTGGTCGCGCCACGCATCCTCGGTCGGACCGACGAGGCGCGGCAGACCAAGGCCGCCGCCGACGTCAAGGCGATCGAGCAGGCGCTCAGCCTCTACAAGCTCGACAACGGATTCTTCCCGACCACCGAGCAGGGGCTCGAGGCGCTGGTCACGCGCCCCACCACGGGCCTCGTGCCGAAGCGCTGGAACGCCGAGGGCTACCTCGAGAAAGTCCCCGTCGATCCCTGGGGAGCGCCGTACGTCTTCCGCAGCGACGGCAGCGCGTACGTCGTGCTGTCGCTCGGCGCCGACGGCGCGGAAGGTGGCGAGGGCATCAACGCCGACATCGACTCGCGCAACCTCTGACAGAGGCGCACCGTTGCCTCGGTCGGCGCCGGACGGCGCAGCACGCGGCTTCACCCTGCTCGAGCTCGCCCTCGCGATCGCGCTGATCGGCCTGCTGGTGACGCTGGTCCTGCCCCGCCTCGGCATCCTGGGCGGCGTATCGCTGCAGGCGAGCGCCCGACAGCTGGCGTCGCGCATCGAGCTGCTGCGTGAGGACGCGGCGCTGCGCGGACGAGCGGTCCGCCTGTCGTTCGATCCCGCGACGGGCCGCTACGGCGCCGAGGTCTACGCCGAGACGTCTTCCGGTGCGCGCTTCGTACCGGACGACGCCCCGCTGTTCCGCACGGTCGCGCTGCCGGACGCGGTTCGGCTCGAGGTGACCGGCCCCGGCCTCGTCACGACCCGGGACGGCCATCGCGCCGCGCTGTTCTCGCCCGACGGCTACGCCGACCCGATGGTCGTGCGACTCTCCGGGCACGCCGATGACGTCTACTCGATCGTCGTCGAGCCGGCGCGCTCGCGGCCGCGGGTCGTCGAGGGTGCCGTAGACGTCCGGACGGGGAGCAGCTCCGGCGCCGCGCCGGCAGGCGTGCCCGGCCGAGGCCTGTCGCGGAGTGCGCGGTGAGCGGCGCGCGCAGGCGAAGACGCCGCGGACCCGACGCTCGGGGCTTCACGCTGCTCGAGGTCGTGGTCGCGCTCGCGGTGATCGCGACCGCGTTCACCGCGTTGCTCGGCTTGCACGTGCGCAACCTGCGCCTCGCCGCGCGCGACCAGACGTACACGCAGGCGCTCCTTCTGTCGCGCTCGCTGGTCACCGAGGCGGAGCTGGGGCCCTACCCCGAGGTCGGCATCGCCCGGGGCGACTTCGAGGAGCGCTGGCCGGGGCTCTACGCAGGCTATCGCTGGGAGCGGACGGTGAGCGACTTCGGCATCTTCGCCGTGCGCCAGGTGACGATCCGCGTGATCCCGTTCGGCGACGAGTCGGCCGCATCGGAGCTGACGATCTTCGTCCGGCCGCGAGCGTCGTGAGCATGGCCGTGTCGATCGCGCAGCCGCCGTCCCGCCCCTCCCCCTCGCGCGGACCCGCGACGCGGGGCAGCGGCCGCCGCGCGTCGGGCGAGGCCGGATTCACGCTGCTCGAGCTGCTCGTCTCGCTGACCATCGTCGCGATCCTGGCGCTCGCGCAGGCCGCTCCGTTCCAGCGCACGCTGTCGTCGCGCGAGCACGCCGAGCAGGCGATGGAGCGCAGCAACGCCGCGCGACTCACGCTGCAGCGGCTCGCCGAGGAGCTCAGCGGGGCCGTGCCGCTCCGGGGCGAGCGCGGGCGCTTCGTGCTGATCGACCGCACGTTCGACCGGCCGGCGAGCGAGTTGTCGTTCACCACCACCACGGCGCGGAAGGTCCGCGCGGGACCGCAGGATCCGTTCGAGGTCGTGCGCTACCGCGTCGAGGCCGGAGATCCGGATGCGCGCGGCGCCCTGCTCGTGAAGGAGCAGCTGCCCTCGGTCGCGACCGAGGGCACGCCGTTCACGGCCAACGTCGTGCTCGAGGACGTCGTCGCGTTCACCGTGCGGGTGCTTCCCGAACGGGGCGAGTGGCTCGCGACCTGGCAGGGCGGTGAGGGCGGCGTGCGGATCCCGCGTGCGGTCGAGCTGCAGCTCACCCTCGCGGACGGCAGCGCCGACCCGCCGGTGTACCGACTGCTCGTCGACCTGCCGATGGGCGGGAGTACGAAGCCGTGACGGCGCGCCCGTCCCCGATCCGCACGGAGCGCGGTGTGGCGCTGCTGTCGGCGCTATTCGCAGTCGCGCTCCTCACCGTCGTCGTCGTCGAGATGACCGACGCGACGCTGGTGCACACGCACCTGACGCGCAACGCCGGCAACGCCATGGCCGCGCAGCTGCTGGCCCGCTCGGCGGCACTCGCCGGCGAGGCCCTGTTGTCGAGCGACGACGCCAACCCGCCCGGGGTGACCTGCCGCCAGAACCCGTGGGCCCTGCCGCTGTTCGGGATCCCCGCGGGCTCGGGGGTGGTCGGGCTGCAGGTGAGCGACGAGACCGGAAAGCTCGATCTGAACTCGGTGCACGAGGAGCGCTACCGCACCGCCGTGCAGAGCCTGTTCGCCAGCCTCGAGCTCGACCCCTCCCTGGTCGACCGCGTCGCCGCCTGGATCAAACCCCCGGGTGAAGCGATGGCAACCGGTGCTGCGAGCATCTATTGTGCGCTCGACATGTCGTGCACCCCGCGGGAGGAGCCGCTGCACAGCCTCGAGGAGCTGTTGCTGATCCGCGGCTTCGACGAGCCTGCGCTGGCGCGGCTGCGCCCGTACGCGACGGTCGTGCCGCGCGCCGACGGCAAGGCGGGCCCCGCGCAGTCGGTGAACCCGCTCACCGCCGACCCGATCGTACTCGCCGCGATCGGCTGCGAGAGCGGGTCGCCCCCGCCCGACGGCTGCCCATCCCCGTTCGCGAGCGACGAGGCGAAGAACGAGTGGGACGCGAAGTTCCTCGAGTGGAAGTCGTCGAGCTGCACGCCCGAGGCGCAGCGCATGCTGAAGACCCAGAGCAATCTCTACTCCGTGTTCGCGACGGGCACCGTCGGTGACGTCACGCAGCGGCTGCGCGAGACGGTACGGCGCACCGGCGACACGACGCAGCGTCTCTGGTGGCAGGAGAGCCGGCTCGCCGAGGGCATGCCGGTGGAGATCCGCTAGTGCTGGCGCTCGGCATCGACCTGACGCGGGGTGCGATCGCGCTGGCGCTCGTCGAGGCGTCGGGCCGCGCGCCGCGCCTGGTCGGCAGCTGGCGTGAGGGTCGCGACGCCGACCGCACCGTCGCCGGGCAGCTGCGCGACCTCGTCGACCGCCATTGCCCGCAGCGTCCCGACACGGTCGCGACCGCGCTCCCGGGCGCCGCCGTCAGCCACCGCGTGCTCCGCCTGCCGTTCTCCGACGCGGGACGCCTCGCCGCGACGGTACCGTTCGAGCTCGAGAGCCTGGTCCCGTTCGACGTCGAGTCGGGTGTGATCACGTTCAGCGTGCTCGAGCGCGACGCCGCGGGCGCGACGGTACTCGCCGCGATCGCGCAGCGGCGCGACGTGCAGAGGCACCTCGAGGTGCTCGCGGAGGCCGGCATCGATCCCGCGATCGTGGACGTCGGGCTGCTCTCCGGGGTGGCCCTGCTGCGACCGCGCAGCACCGACCTGCTGTTCGTCGAGCCGCGCGAGGACGGCGGCATCTGCCTGCTGCGCTCGGGGAGCCTCGCCGCCCTGCGCATCGTCGACGGGGCCGATGACGATGCGACCACGGCGCGCGAGCTCCGCTGGGCGGCGCTGGCGCTGGTCGACGAAGACCAGCCGCTTCCTCCCCTGCTCCTCGCCGCACCGGCCGACACCGGGCGCCTCTTCGGCCAGACGTTCGGGACAGAGCCGCTGGCGCTCGCGGGCGAGCTGCCGGCGTGGTGCGCCGGTGCACCCGTCGCACACCTGCGCGCGGTCGGGCTCGCCGCACGCGCGAGCGGGACGGGGGCCGGAGGGCTCAACTTCCGCACGGGCGAGTTCGGCTACCACGCGCCGAGCGAGGAGGCGCACCGCCAGCTCCGCATCGCCGGCGTTCTGGGCGCCGCGGTGGTCGTGCTGGCGCTGGCGAGCTTCGTCGCGGCGATCGGGGCGCGGCGCGCAGAGCTCGCGGCGCACCGGGCCGAGGTCACGCGCGCGGTGTCCGGCGTGCTGCCGGGAGCGGCGCCCGGCACGGAACGCACGCGGCTGGAGGGCGCGATCGACGGCCTCGAGGCGCGCCGCAAGGTCCTCGGCGGCGGCAGCAACCGTCCCGGGACGCTCGACCTGCTGCGATCGATCAAGGAGGCCGTCCCCGAGCAGGTGCCGGTGACCGTCGACGACTTCGCGATCGACGACGACGGCGTCCGCCTGCACGCGCGCACCGACAGCTACGAGTCGGTCGACGTCGTCAAGCGCTCGCTGCAGGCCGTGCCGGGGCTCTTCGATCCCGAGGTCAAGGACGTGAAGGCGGGCGTGGACGGGCGCATCGAGTTCCGGATCGGCTTGCGCTTCACGCCGGAGACCCGCTCGTGAACCCCGCTCGCGACGCGTCCGGCACGCTCGGCCGCCTGGTCGCTCCGCTGCGCGACCGCGCCGCCGAGGCACTGGGCCGGCTCGCGCCGCGCGAGCGCATGCTGGTGCTCGGCGCCGGCGCCGTCACCCTGCTGCTGATCGTCTGGCTGGGCGTCGTCGAGCCGCTCGGCGAGTCCCTCGCGCGGCTCGACCGCGACGTCGCGCGCAGCCGCGACGACGCGGCGACGATCGGCGAGCTGGTCGTGCGCTACTCCGCTCTGCGCGCCGAAGTGGACGAGCTCGAGAAGGCTGCCGCCAGCGACCAGGGCGCCTCGCTGTTCGCGCAGCTTGAGTCGATCGCGGTGCCGATCGCGGGGCGCGAGCGCATCGTCGCGATGAACCCGTCGACCCGAGCGGTCGGCAACGCCTGGCAGGAGGAGCTCGTCGAGGTGCGGATCGAGGGCATCACCGTGCGGGCGCTGGTGAGCCTTCTCCACGCCGTCGAGAGCCGCGATCCACCGATCGCCGTCGAGCGGCTCGCCGTCAAGCGCCAGTACAAGGACCAGAGCCGCGTCGACGCGACCGTCGTGGTGTCGCGACTGCGTCCGCAATGAGACCGGACGTCACCGCTCCCCCGGGCCGTCTCGGCCGCCTCCTCGCCGTGCTGCGTGAACGGGCCGAGCTGATCGGCTTCGCGGCGTTCACCTTCACGGTGTTTCTCGTCGCTCTCGTGTGGTCCCTGCCGCACGACCTGATCGCGGCGCGCGCGATCGAGGTCGCGACGGCGAATGCGCCCGTGCGGGTCGCGTTCCGCTCGGTCGAGCTCGCCATCCCCAACGGCTACCGCTTCACCGACCTGCGCGTGACGCCGACCGGGGCGAGCCAGCCGGTCGCGACCCTGTCGGAGGTCAGCGTGCGCGTCCCGCTCGGCGCGCTCCTCACCGGCAACTTCCGGCAGGCCGTCGTCGACGGGCGCACCTACGGCGGCGATTTCCACGGCTGGGTGCGTCTCGCCGGCGATCGGGCTTCCGGCGCGCTCGACGCAAGGAGCATCCGCCTCGACCCGGCGCTGGCTCCGCTCGTCCCCCCGCCCGGCCGCGTCCAGGGCACCGCGGACCTGTCGTTGCAGCTCGCGGGTGACGGCCGCACCACGCAGAGCTCGGAGGGCGACGTCACGCTCGCCGTGCGCGACCTCGCGCTGGATCAGGTCAGCGTGCGCGGCTTCCGTCTGCCCGATCTGTCGTTCCCCGAGGTCGGCGCCGCGGCGCAGGTCTTCGATGCGCGCCTGCAGCTCAAGGAGCTGCGTGCAGCGGGCGACGACCTGCGCTTCGAGGCGAGCGGCGACGTCCTGCTGCGCGACCAGCTGCCGCAGAGCGTCCTGAACCTGCGCATGACCGTCGAGGTCCCGCCCGACGCCCCGCCGGCCCTGAAGCTCGTGAGCGGGCTCCTGCCGAAGCGCGACCCCGGCGAGCCGCCGACCTACACCGTCAAGGGCACGATCGCGGCGCCGGTCGTACGGTAGCGCCTCCCCGGCCGAGCGGGCCTAGTGCTCCGCAGCCGCGACCAGCTCGCGTACCATCGCGACGTTGTGCCGGTGTCCGGTCGCTCGCGCGGTGATGCGGCCGCGCAACGGCCGCCCGAGCAGGGCGAAGTCGCCCAGCACGTCGAGGATCTTGTGGCGCACGAACTCGTTGGGAAAGCGCAGCTCGCCGTTGATCACGCCGTCCTCGCCGATCAGCACACAGTTGTCGAGGCGTCCGCCGGCGGCGAGCCCTGCGGCCGCGAGCCGGGTGAACTCGTGCACGAAGCCGAACGTGCGCGCCGGTGCGACCTGATCGCGGAACGACTCCGGCCCCGTGTACTCGAACACGAAATGCTGCGTTCCCACCGGAGCCGGGTAGTCGAGCGTGTAGTCGACGACGAAGCCGTCGTGCGGCTCCACCGTGAGCCAGCTCGGCCCCTCCTCGACGAGGTGCCGGCGCTCGACGACGTACGTGCGCACGCCGGGCCCGGGCTGCTCGACGACGCCCGCGTCGTCGAGCAGGCGACAGAACTCGAGCGCCGACCCGTCGAGCGCCGGCACCTCGTTCTCCATCTTGACGAGAACGTTCGTCACCCCGAAGCTGGTCAGCGTCGCGAGCAGGTGTTCCACCGTCTTGGCGCCGAACCCGCTGCGGAAGAGCGTCGTCGCGTAGCCGGTGGAGTCTGCGAACTCGACCAGCGCCGGGACCGACTTCTCCGTCGCGAGGCTCTGGAAGACGATGCCCGTGTCGGGCGGCATCGGGTGCAGGATCACGCCGGTGCGGATGCCCGAGTGCAGGCCCTGCCCGCTCGCCACCACGCTCTTGCCGATCGTCCGCTGCGGGCGGTAGCCGGCCTCGCCGGGGCAGGCGTGCTCGGTGCGCGCCCCGTTCCGCGCGACGTCGGGTGGCGACGAGCCCTCGGCCGCGGACGCCTCGTTCCGACCGAGCGCCCGCTCGATCGAGGCCAGCAGCGCCTCGAGAGAGAACGGCTTCTCGATGAAGTCGGCCGCGCCCAGTCGGGTCGCGCGGACCGCCGCCTCGATGTTCGCGTGCCCGCAGATGATGATCACCGGCAGGCCCGGGTGCGTCGACTTGATCTCCTCGAGCAGCGTGATGCCGTCGATCTCGGGTAGCCAGACGTCGAGGACGACGAGGTCGGGGGACTCGGCGATGAGCTCTCGCGCGCGACGCCCGTCGCCCGCCTCGAGCACGCCAAAGCCCTCGTCCGACAGCACGCCGCGCAAGCTGTGCCGGATGTGCTCCTCGTCGTCGACCACCAGAATTCGCTTCATCGCAGGCACACGCTTAGCGGTCCCGGCGGCCCAGGTCACGCCAGCGCGCCACGGGATGCCTCGAGCCCGTTCTCGCGCACCGGCAGCTCGATCGAGAACCGGCTGCCGCGTGGCTGGTTGTCGCGCACCCGGATGAACGCCTGGTGGTCCGCCAGCACCGCGGATGCGATCGCCAGACCGAGGCCGGTGCCCTGCGGCTTGGTCGAGAAGTAGGGCTCGAAGAGGCGCGCCTTCACCTCCGGGGTCATGCCGATGCCGTCGTCGGCGATCTCGAGGACGACCACGCCGCGGACCGCGTCGTAGCGCGTGGCGAGGTCGATCGCGCCCCGCACCAGCATCTCGGGCTTCTCGCCGTCGACTTCGGATGCGACGGCCGACGTCCGCCCCGGGACCGCCGCGAGTGCACCGACGGCGTTGTCGAGAATGTTGGTCAGCACGCGGCGGATCCCGTCGCGATCGAGGTCGAGCAGGGGCAGGCTCGCGTCCTTCTCGAGGCGGAAGCGCACGCCGCGGTGCGCCTCGCGGAACAGCACCAGCACCTCGTCCACCAGGGCGTTCAGGTCGGTCGCCACGTGCTGCCCGGCCGGCAGGCGCGCGAAGTGCGCGAACTCGCTGACGAGGTTCTTCAGCACCTCCACCTCGGCGATGATGGTCTTCGTGCACTCGTCGAGCACCGATCCTCCGAGCTCCTTCGCGTAGCGCTTGCGGAGACGCTGCGCGGAGAGCTGGATCGGCGTCAGCGGGTTCTTGATCTCGTGCGCGATGCGCCGCGCCACCTCCCGCCAGGCCTCCATGCGCTGCACCTTGAGCAGCTCGGTCACGTCCTCGAAGAACAGCAGCGCACCGATCACGGTCCCGTCGTCGCCCCGCAGCACCACGCCCGTCGCGAGCAGCTGCTGCTGCGCGGTATCGCCCTGCTCCACCGCGAGCCGGTGCGGCGGCAGCTTGTCCCACTTGCCTTCGCGCGCCCGCGTCTCGAGCTCGACGAGAAGGTCGCGCACGGCGTCGAACTCGGGCGCCGCGAAGTACACGCGGAACGGGCGACCCACCGCCTCCTCGGCGATGCCGAGCATGGTCCGCGCGGCGATGTTCACGGTCTCGATGCGGCCCTCGCGGTCGATCGAGACCACGCCGCCGGTGATGTTGGCCAGGATCGTCGCCAGCGCGCGACCGCGCTCGGCAAGCGCCGAGTGCGTCGTCTTGAGGTTGGCCGTCATCCGGTTGAACGCCGCGACCAGCGCCGCGACCTCGTCGCTGCCGGACTCGAGCTGGATGCGCTCGTCAAGGCTGCCCTCGGCGACGCGCCGGGTGCCTTCGGCGAGCTTCTGGATCGGCACCGTGATGCTGCGCGCGAGCACGAACCCCAGCCACGTGCCGCCGAACACGATCGCCAGCGAGGCGACCAGCAAGGTCAGCACGTAGTTGTTGATCAGCGGGCGCCGCATCAGCTTGAGCTGCTTGTACTGCTGCACGCTCTGCTGGATCTCGGCTCGTCGGCGGGTGACGCTCCGCGGGACGATCTCGTCGACCAGCACGAGGCCCCGCGCCTCGCCGCTCCGGCCACGCACCCGGGCGGCGGCGCGCAGCACCTCGCGCCCGTCGAGCGTCACGACCTGGGTCGACTCGTCACGCCCGAGCGCCCCCGAGAGGAACTCCGGGTCGGGCGGCTCCGCGAAGGCGCTGCCGAGCCGTTCCGCCGCGACCGACGCGACGAGCGCTCCGGTCGCGTCGAGCAGAGCGATCTGCGCCACCGCGTACTCGCCCCGCTTGGCCTCGAGCAGCGCCTTCTGCCCCGACAGCGGCTTGCCGTCGGCGCCGACGCGCATCGCGACCTCGCGCGCGTCGCGCAGCGCCGTCGCCATGCCCTCGCGGTAGTACGTGTCGGACATGTCGAGCGCGCCCTCCAGCGCGCTCTGCACCTGCACCGAGAACCAGCTCTCGATCGAGCTGCGGATGAAGCCGACGGCGACCAGGAACAGCAGCACCGCGGGCACGATGGCAACGATCAGGAACCCGCCGACGAGCCGCGTCCTCAAGTGCGAGCCGAGAACGCGCTGGCGCCGCTCGACCACGAGCTTGACGATGTTCCGCCCGAGAAGGAACACCACCAGCAGGATCAGGACGATGTTGAGGTTGATGAGGAGAAAGAAGGTGACGTTCTGCGAGACGGCGTCCCCACCGCTGAACGGCGGCAGGCGGGTCTCGAAGAGCAGGAAGAACAGCGCGGCGAGCAGCGTCGCGCCGAGCAGGAACGCCTCGCGCCGGCGCCACAGGCGCCGCGGCTCCTCGGGCTCCGGCCCGGCCGCTTCCGTGCTCACCGTCGCAGCAGCCAGAGGATCGCGGACAGCACGACGCTGACCACGATCGAGGACGTGACGGGCAGGTAGAACGTGAAGCCGTCACGCTTGATCAGGAAGTCGCCCGGCAGCCGCCCGAAGCCGAGCGGCACGCTCGAGCGGCCGAGCAGCAGCACGAGCCCGCCCGCGACGACGAGCAGGATACCGAGAACGATCAGCGTGCGGCCGATCTCGGGCACGTCCGGCCTATAGCAGGCGTCCCTGGCGTGGTCCCGTCGGCCGCTCACGGCCGAAGTAGTCCCAGCAGAGCTGCGACGCCATGCGCCCGCGCGGGGTGCGCTCGAGGTACCCCGACTGCACCAGGAACGGCTCGTAGACGGCCTCGATGGTCTCGCGTTCCTCGCCGAGGAGTGCTGCGAGGCTCTCGATGCCGACCGGGCCGCCGGCGAAGCGGTCGAGCACGGCGAGCAGGATCGCGTGGTCCATCGGATCGAGTCCGGCCGCGTCGACGCGGTGCAGGGCCAGCGCCTCGGAGGCGATCTGCTCGTCCACCGGCTTCCCGCCGTGGTGCACCTGCGCGAAGTCACGCACCCACTTGAGCTGCCGGTTGGCGATGCGCGGCGTACCACGCGAGCGCCGCGCGACCTCGCGCGCGCCCTCCGGCGCCAGCGCGAGACCGAGGATCCGCGCCGATCGGTTCACGATGCGCATCAGCTCGTCGACGCCGTAGTACTCGAGCCGGAACGCCGAGCCGAACCGGTCGCGGAGCGGCGCGTTCAGCATGCCGGCGCGCGTCGTCGCGCCGACCAGCGTGAATGGCTTGAGCGCGAGACGCATCGTCCGCGCCGACGGGCCCTGCCCGATCACCAGGTCGAGCTCGAAATCCTCCATCGCCGGGTAGAGCACCTCCTCGACCTTGCGCGGCAGGCCGTGGATCTCGTCGATGAACAGCACGTCGCCGTGATCGAGGTCCGACAGGATCGCCGCCAGGTCGCCGCTGCGCTCGATCGCCGGTCCCTGCGTCTTGCGGCACTGTACGCCCATCTCGCGTCCGATGATCTGCGCGAGCGACGTCTTGCCGAGGCCGGGCGGTCCCGAGAGCAGCACGTGGTCGAGCACGTCGCCACGCGCGCGGGCCGCCTCGATGGCGACGCCGAGCGTGTTGAGGATCGACTCCTGGCCGACGTAGTCGACCAGCCGCTCGGGGCGGAGCGAGGCTTCGAAGTGGCGCTCGTCCTCGCCGGCTGGCTCGGCGGCGAAGGCGGGGTCCTTGCGCTCGGTATTGCTCATCTCATCGCCCGATCATCGCCCGATCATCGCCCGATCATCGCCCGATCACCGCCCGATCACCGCGCGAAGCGCCGCAGCGCCTCGCGGATCGCTTCCTCGAGCGGCACGTCCGTCGACACGTCCGCGAGGACCTTCTCCGCGTCCCCCCGCCGGTAGCCGAGGTTCACCAGCGCCGACACCGCCTCCGAGTCGCGGCGCTCCTTGTCCGTCGACTGCGGCTCGAATCCCGCCGCGACCTCCTCGTCACGGGCACGCTCGCGCAGCTCGAGGACGAGGCGCTCGGCGATCTTCTTGCCCACTCCCGGGACGCGCACGAGGCGCTGCACGTCGCCACCCGCGAGCGCACAACGGATCTCGCCCGCCGGCAGGCCCGAGAGGATGTTCAACGCGAGCTTCGGACCGACGCCGTTGACCGAGCGCAACAGGTTGAACACGCTCTTCTCGGCGCGGTCGAGAAACCCGAACAGCGTCAGGCCGTCCTCGCGCATGTGCGTGACGACGTCGAGCCGGACCGACATCCCCTCCGCCGGCAGGCGGGCGAACGACTGCAGGGACACGGCCACCTCATAGACCACGCCACCGACGTCGACCAGGACGCAACCCGGCGCCTTCGACTCGACCTTGCCGCGGAGCGCGCCGATCACGGACGGTGCCTCACGCTCACGCCTGGGCCGGTCGAAGCCGCCGCGCGAAGCTCGCGTGACGCACGTGGCAGATCGCGACCGCGAGCGCATCGGTCGCGTCGCCGGCCTCGTAGCGGCCACCGGTGAGCGTGCTGACACCCCGCGCAACCGCGTCCTTCTCCGCAGCACCCGAACCCGCCACCGCGAGCTTGACGGTCGCGGGCGGGTAGTCGACCACCGGCAGCTGGTGCCGGCCGGCGGCCGCGAGCACCGCACCGCGGATCTCGCCGAGGCGCAGCGCGCTCGCGACGTTCCGCCCGACGAAGGCGCGCTCGACCGCGACCGACTCCGGGCCCCATTGGCCGATGACCTGGTCCACCTGCTCGGCGATGCTGCCGAGCCGCGCCGCGAGATCGCCCGTGCGCGGAGCGGCGGTGCCGATCGCGAGCACGCGCAGCACGTTTCCGCTCGACTCGATCAGCGCCCAGCCCGTGACGCGCGACCCCGGATCGATCCCCAGAACTCGCATGCCTCTTCCGTCCTCCCCGCCGCAGCGCCGATGCCTCGGAGCTGCAGCCGTCGCCGCGTCGGAGCGTCCGCGCGGCGCGCCGCCGTCACGCGCTCAGGCGCGCGACCTCATCCTCGTCGAGATCCGCGTTCACCGACACGGCCTGCACGTCGTCATGGTCATCGAGCATGTCGAGCAGCCCGAGGAGCCGCTGCGCGGCCTCGCCGGCGACCGGCACGGTGCTGCCCGGCACCATCGTGACCTCGGCGCTCTCGATGGCCGCACCGCCCTTCTCGAGAGCCTCGCGCACCGCCTCGAAGGCCTCCGGGGCGGTGGTGATCTCCCAGCGGTCGCTCGTACCGGTCACGTCGTCGCCGCCGGCCTCGAGCGTGATCTCCACCAGCCGGTCCTCGCCGAGCGAGCCGCCCGATACGACCAGCAGGCCACGGCGCTGGAACATCCAGCCGACGCAGCCCGCCTCGCCGAGGCTGCCCCCGCCGCGCGTGAAGATGCCCCGGACGTCGGCCACCGTGCGGTTCCGGTTGTCGGTGAGGCAGCGTGCCATGATCGCGACGCCGCCGGGGCCGTAGCCCTCGTACATCACGTCTTCGTAGGTGGCGCTGCCGCCCTCGCCGAGGCCCTTCTTGATCGCCCGATCGATGTTGTCGCCGGGCATGCTCGCGGCCTTCGCGGCGAGGATCGCGGTGCGGAGACGCGGGTTGAAGTTCGGGTCACCGCTGCCGCCCATCCGCGTCGCGACCGTGATCTCGCGGATGAGCTTGGTGAACGCCTTGCCACGCTTCGCGTCCTTGGCGGCCTTCTTGTGCTTGATGGTGCTCCACTTGGAATGACCGGACATCTGGCGCGTGCTCCCCCGACGGCTTCGCCGCCGCTTCGCCCTCCTAGCACACGCCCGGGGGGCGGGAAACGGACCGCGCCGCCCCCGGAGTCCGTGAAGCGATCCACTCCCGGCTCGGTCCGGGGATGGATTCACGAACCCTCAGCGCCAGTCGCGATCCGCCTCGTACGGCGCAGCACGCGCGCATCGAGATCCCCCGGGGGCGCCGCCGGCGGCTGCGCCGCGGCGGCGCGCGCGAAGGCGCCGA
>VGTK01000153.1 GCA_016874715.1 Deltaproteobacteria bacterium
CGGCAGCCGCCGCCGCTCGTGGTGCGCGACGCGGACGGTGCGTGGACCGCCGAGTTCCGCGCGCTACGCCGCGCGATGGGCATGCCGTGACGCCGGAGCGCCGCGCGATGGGCATGCCGTGACGCCGGAGCGCCGCGCGATGGGCATGCCGTGACGCCGGAGCGCCCCGCGATGGGTGCGCCGTGACCACCGAGCGCAACGACGCTCGCGACTGGCTGGTCGTCGCCGCGTGCCTCGTCTGCCAGATCGGCATGGGCGTCGGCGGGTATCTCTTTCCGGTGTTCTTGAAGCCGGTGTCGGACGACCTCGGCTGGTCGCGCACGCTCTACGCGGCAGCGCACCCGATCATGACGACCTGCGTGGCGCTGGTCGGGCCGCTGGTCGGCTGGTTGTCGGAGAAGCGCGGGCCGCGCGTCGTGCTGGTCGCGGGCAGCGTGCTCATGAGCGGAGCGCTGCTCGCCGCGTCACGCATGGAGAGCGCCTGGCAGTTCTACGCGGTCGCGGTCGGAATCGGCGTCGCGGTCGCGTGCCTCGGCGACCTGCCGGCGGCCACCGCGATCACGAACCGCTTCACACGGGGCCGCGGGCTCGCGCTGAGCATCGTCTATACCGGCTCGAACATTGGCGGCGCGCTCGGCGTCGCGGTGGGCGGCTGGCTCCTCGCCACGGGCTCGTGGCGTACGGCGTTCGCGGGGATCGGGGGGACGTTGTGGGCGCTCCTCGTGCCGTTCGCGCTGCTGGTGACGATGCCGCGCCCGCGGCACCGCGGCGAAATTGTGCCGGGCGCGACCTCGGCCGACGCCGGCGCCGGTGATCCCGCGCAGGCGCCGCTCACCGGCGCAGGTGACGCGGACGCGCCGCTCACCGGCGAGCGCAGGGCGTACGCACCGCTCTCGGGCGACGACCCCGTGACCGCGATACGGCAGCGCGACTTCTGGCTCCTCGCCTGGGTGCTGCTCGCGTTCTACCTCTACCGCCTCGGCGTCAACACCCACCTCGTCGCGTTCCTGTCCGACCTCGGCTACGAGCGCGGCGAGGCGGCGATGGGCTTTGGATTGACGATCGCCGCGGGCGTCCTCGGCAAGCTCGTGGCCGGTGCGATCGCGGACCGCACCGGCCCGCGCCAGGCGGCGGTGGGGAACTTCGTCGTGATCGCGCTCGCGTCGGCGCTGCTGCTGGCACCGGCCGTGCCGCTCGCGATCCCTCTGTTCCTGATCCTGCACGGCGTCGCGGCTGCGGCGGAGGACGTCGTGATTCCGCTCTTCGTCGGTCGCCGATTCGGCGAATCGCACCTCGCGCGCATCTACGGCCTGCTGATGCTGACACTGGTGCCGGGCGGAATCCTGGGCCCGCTCATCGCGGGCTGGTTCTTCGACGCGACGGGCAGCTACCAGGTCGTGTTCACGGCATTCTTCGCTTGCAACGTGTCGGCAGTCGCGGCGCTGGCGGCGGTGCGCGCGCCGGAGGGTCGGGCCGCAGCGGCGCACGCGCCTTGACACGCACCCGCCCGCGCCCGCACGATCCGCGCCCATGAGCGACAGCTTCTTCCCCCGGGGCGAGGTGCACGTCGGCCAGGACGTGCACGGACGCGAGGTGACGGTCACGCGCGAGGAGATCGCCCACTACGCGGCCGGCACCGGGCTGCCGGCGATTCCGGACGGTGACGTGGCACCCGCGCTGCTCTACCACTCCGAGGTCTACGCCGACCTCTCGTGGTACCTGCCGAACATCATCGGCAACCTGCACGCGCGCCAGGAGTGGGAGCTGTTCAGCCCGCTGCGCGTCGGCGAGACGGTCCGCTCGCGCGTCACGGTGGTCGAGCGCTACCGCAAGCGCGACCGGAACTACGTCGTCGGCGAGGTCCTCTTCACCACCGCCGCGGGGCGCTGGCTGCAGCGCAGCCGCACGCACCAGAGCTTCCTTGCCGGCGACCCGTCGGGGATCGTCGTCGACAAGGCGCGCGAGAAGCGCTCGGACCGCCGCTTCGAGCTGCCGACCGAAGGCGAGGAGATCGCGCCGGGCACGCGCACGGTCACGATCGACATGTGCAAGGCGTTCTCGGGTCCGCACCGCAACTACCACAACGACCGCGAGATGGCGCAGATGCTCGGCTTCCCCGACATCGTCGTGCAGGGGATGATGGCCATCTGCGGCATGAGCGACACGCTGGATGCCGCGTTCGGAGCGGGCTGGCACCACGGCGGCAAGCTCGACGTCCGGCTGGTCAACGTCGTCTGGGTGAACGACGTGTTGACCACGAAGGGTCGCATCCGCGAGGTTCAGCCGGAAGGATCGATGCAGCGCGTCGTGGTCGACGTCTGGACCGAGAAGTCGGATGGCACCATCGCGCTGATCGGGACGGGGAGCGCGCTCCGGTAGCAGCGGTCGCAGCCGCACCCCAAACGACTTGCCCCGAGCAAACGGTCGGTTAAGGATGGGGCTTTGTGCGCCCGACCGACGTCTTCAACCCCGACTACTTCCACAAGGTCGTCGATTGCCAGTGGGCGTGTCCCGCTCACACCAACGTGCCGGAGTACATCCGGCTCATCGCGCAGGGCCGCTTCACCGACGCCTACCTGCTGAACCGGGAGTCGAACGTCTTTCCGGGCATCCTCGGGCGGACATGCGACCGGCCGTGCGAGCCCGCCTGCCGCCGCACGCGCGTCGACGAGAAGCCGGTGGCGATCTGCCGGCTGAAGCGCGTCGCTGCCGACCTGCGCGACGACGTGACCGACCTGCTGCCGACCGCGCCCGCGAAGAAGAACGGCAAGCGCATCGCCTGCATCGGTGCCGGCCCCGCGTCGCTGGTCGTCGCCAACGACCTGATGCCGCTCGGCTACTCGGTGACGATCTTCGAGAAGCTGCCGGTCCCCGGCGGCCTGATGCGGTCGAACATCCCGGCGTTCCGCCTCCCCGAGGAGGTGCTGAACGAAGAGATCGACATGATCCTCCGGATGGGCGTCGACATCCGCTACGACGCGCCGGTGAACAGCCTGAAGGCGCTGCTCGACGGCGGCGAGTTCGACGCGGTGTTCGTCGGCTCGGGCGCGCCGCGCGGCAAGGAGCTCAGGATCCCGGGCCGCGACGAGGCGGCCGCGAACATCCACATCGGCATCGACTGGCTCGAGTCGGTCGCCTTCGGCCACACCGAGAAGATCGGCCAGCGCGTGCTGATCATCGGCGTCGGCAACACGGCGATGGACTGCTGCCGCACGTCGGCGAGGCTCGGCGGCAAGTCGATCAAGGTCATGGCGCGCAAGCCGCGCCAGTTCTTCAAGGCGTCGCCGTGGGAGCTCGAGGACGCCGAGGAGGAGCTGGTGGAGATCGTCGTCGACCACGAGCCGCTCGCCTTCGTCGTCGAGAACGGCCGCCTCGCCGGCGTGCGCTTCCAGCGCTACGCGTCGACGATCGACGCGAAGGGCAAGCTCTCCCAGAAGCCGATCGACGAGGTCTTTCTCCCCGCCGACGACGTCATTCTCGCGATCGGCCAGGAGAACGCGTTCCCGTGGATCGAGCGCGACATCGGCATCGAGTTCGACCAGTGGGACGTGCCGGTGCTCGACCCGACGACCTTCGCCTCGACGCGCAAGGGCGTGTTCTTCGGCGGCGACGCGGCGATGGGTCCGAAGAACATCATCTGGGCGGCCGAGCACGGCCACCAGGCGGCGATCTCGATCCACAACCACTGCGAGGGGATCGCGCTCACCGACCGGCCACCGGTCGGGATGAACCTCGTCAGCGCGAAGATGGGGCTCCACGAGTGGAGCTACAAGAACGACTACAACCCGGTGGGCCGGCAGAAGATGACCCACGTCGACCTCGTCGAGCGCCTGCGCGACACCGGGCGCGAGGTCGAGACCGGGTTCACGCCGGAGCAGGTCGCGCGCGAGGTCGAGCGCTGCCTGAACTGCGACGTGCAGACGGTCTTCACCGACCGGCTGTGCATCGAGTGCGACGCGTGCGTGGACGTCTGCCCGGTGCTCTGTCTGACGATCACCCGCGACGGCGAGGAGGACGATCTTCGCGCGCGGCTCTCGGCGCCCGCCGAGAATCATGAGCAGGCGCTGTACGTCTCGGGCCCGCTGCCGCAGACCCGGCGCGTGATGGTGAAGGACGAGGACCTCTGCGTCCACTGCGGGCTGTGCGCCGAGCGCTGCCCGACGGCGGCCTGGGACATGCAGAAGTTCGACCTCCTCCTTTCGTACGCAGGAAGGAAGACGTGCACCAAGGCGGCCTGACCGGACTCCCGTCCGTTCCCTACACGGAGGCTCCCTCCGGCCCGAACGATTTCGCGATCAAGCTGGCGAACGTGAACGGCACCGGCTCGGCGAGCGCCAATGCCCTCCTCATGCAGGCGATCTTCCGCATGGGGATTCCCGTCTCCGGGAAGAACCTCTTCCCGTCGAACATCCAGGGCCTGCCCACCTGGTACGAGATCCGGGTGAACGCGTCCGGGCACACCGCCCGCACGGCGCGCTACGACCTGATGGTCGCGATGAACGCCGAGACCTACCCGGCCGACATCGCCGAGGTTCGTCCCGGCGGCTGGGTGCTCTACGATTCGACCGGACCGCTGAAGAAGTCCCTGCAGCGGCCCGACGTGACGTTCCTCGGCGTCCCGTACGCGCGGCTCTGCCTCGAGAACTTCGCCGGCGCGCGCGAGCGCACGCTGATGAAGAACATCGTCTACGTCGGCACGCTCGCGGCTCTGCTCGACTTCGACATGTCGGTGCTGTCCGGCATGCTCGACGAGAAGTTCGGCAAGAAGCCGGCGCTGCGCGAGTCGAACGCGCGCGCGATCCAGATCGGCTACGACTGGGCCAAAGCCCACTTCGACTGCCCGCTGCCGATCCGCCTCGAGCGCATGAACGCGACCGCCGACTCGATCCTGATCGACGGCAACACCGCGACCGCGCTCGGCTGCCTCTACGCCGGCGCGACGGTGGCCGCGTGGTACCCGATCACGCCGTCCACGAGCGTCCTCGACGCGTTCAAGACGCTCTGCGAGCGCTACCGCGTCGACAAGCAGACCGGCGAGCAGAGGTCCTGCATCGTGCAGGCCGAGGACGAGCTGGCGGCGATCGGCATGGTGATCGGTGCCACGTGGGCCGGCGCGCGCGCGTTCACCGCGACGTCGGGTCCGGGCATCTCGCTGATGGGCGAGCTCGTCGGCCTCGCGTACTACGCCGAGATCCCGGCGGTGATCGTCGACGTGCAGCGCGTGGGCCCGTCGACCGGCATGCCGACGCGCACGCAGCAGGGCGACATCATGCTCTGCGCCTACGCCTCGCACGGCGACACCAAGCACGTGCTGCTGTTCCCCTCGAACCCGGCGGAGTGCTTCCACTTCGCGGTGGCGGCATTCGACCTCGCCGAGCGCTTCCAGACGCCGGTCTTCCTGCTGTCGGACCTCGACATCGGCATGAACGACTGGGTCGTCCCGAAGCTCGAGTGGAACGACGACTACCGCCCGGATCGGGGCCGCGTGCTGACGCGCGACGAGATCGCGGCGCTGCCGAGGTTCACGCGCTACTCGCCCGAGGACAAGCTCGCGGTCGCGGCGCGTACGGTGCCGGGCGTGCACGAGAAGGGTGCCTTCTTCACGCGCGGCTCGGGGCACAACAAGCTCGGCGGCTACACCGAGATCCCCGAGGAGTACGCCGAGGTGATGGAGCGCCTGTCGCGCAAGCACCGCGCCGCGGCGGCGCTCGTCCCGGCGGCCGTGATCGAGAAGCGGCCCGGTGCCGAGTTCGGGGTGATCTCGCTCGGCGGCTGCGATCTCGCAGTCCGCGAGGCGCTCGAGCAGCTCGGCCGGCGAGGCGTGAACGCCGACTACCTGCGCATCCGTGCCTTCCCCTTCGGCGAGGACGTCGAGGCATTCCTCGAGTCGCACGACCGCTTCTTCGTCGTCGAGCAGAACCGCGACGCGCAGCTCCGCTCGCTGCTCGTCCTGGAGACCCCGGTGGCGAAGGAGAAGCTGCTCTCCGTGCTCGCGTACGGCGGCTTCCCGCTGCAGGCGCGGCAGGTGGTCGAGGGCATCCTGGCCCAGCTCCCCGACATCGAGGATCCCGACTTCGCCGATCGCCGCGAGCGGCCCCGGAGAGCATCGTGAGCATCTGCTGCACCGGGGGGGCATCGTGAGCTACATCCGGAAGCCCGCCGCGCGCCATCCGTCGCTGCGCCCGAACGCGCTGGGCCTCACGCTGCGCGACTACGAGGGCGCGATGTCGACGATGTGCGCCGGCTGCGGCCACGACTCGATCACCGCGGCGATCGTGCGCGCCTTCCACGAGACCGACACGCCGCCGTACATGGTCGCGAAGCTGTCCGGCATCGGCTGCTCGTCGAAGACGCCGACGTACTTCCTTTCGGGAGCGCACGGCTTCAACTCCGCGCACGGCCGCATGCCGGCGATCGCGACGGGTGCGGCCGCGGCGAACCGCGCGCTCACGCTGATCGGCGTCAGCGGCGACGGTGACTCGCTGTCGATCGGTCTCGGCCAGATGAGCCACGCGATCCGGCGCAACGTGAACATGCTGTACGTGATCGAGAACAACGGCGTCTACGGTCTCACCAAGGGCCAGTTCTCGGCGTCGGCGGACCGTGGATCGAAGTCGAAGCGCGGCGAGCCCAACACGCAGCAGTCGATCGACCCGGTGATGCTCGCGCTGTCGCTCGGCGCGACCTTCGTCGCGCGCAGCTTCTCGGGCGACAAGGACCAGCTGGTGCCCATCCTGAAGGCGGGCCTCGCGCACCGCGGCTTCGCGCTGGTGGACGTCGTCTCGCCGTGCGTCACGTTCAACGACCACGACGGCTCGACCAAGAGCTACCTCTACACGCGCGAGCACCAGGAAGCGGCGATCGAGATGAGCTTCGTCCCGCACCGTGACGAGATCGTCGCTGAGTACGCGGCGGGCACGACGCGCGAGGTCGCGATGCACGACGGCAGCGTGGTGCGCTTCAGCAAGGTGCCGGAGGGCTACGACCCGACGGATCGGCGCTCGGTGATGGACTGGCTCGCCGAGCACCAGAGCTCGGGCGCGGTCCCGACGGGGCTCCTGTTCCTCGATCCGGGCGCAAACCCGGAGATGCACGCGGCATCGAAGACTCCCGACACGCCGCTCACCGAGCTGCCGTACGAGAGCCTGTGCCCCGGGGCGGCGGCGCTCGAGTCACTGCAGCGCGGCTATCGCTGAGCGCCGCCGCGTCGCGCGGGGGCGCGGCCCTGCTGCTGCTGGGTGATGCGGGATTCCGCGCAGCCTCGAGGCGTCTGCCGGGGCGGGGTGGCTGGCGCGGGCCCGGCGCGCGTGCGAAGCAGCCGCCGTGCACACGCTGCCCCTCGCCGACATCGACGCGCTCTTCCTCGACGCCGGCAACACGCTGGTCGGCATGGACCTGGCGCTCGTCTGCGAGCGGCTCGCCGCGCACGGCATCGCGGCCGAGCCGGCGGACGTCGAGCGCGCCGAGGCCGGCGCGCGGCCGGCGCTGTCGCGGCTGCTCGCGCGCGGACGCTCGAGCGAGGACCGCGACACGTTCGTGTTCCACATCCGCAACGCGATCGCGGCGCTGCCGTCGGTCGCGGCGCGCGGGGAGGGCGGTGACGCGGCCGACGCGGAGCTCGACCGGATCGCGCACGCGGTCGCGCACGAGCTGAAGGATGCCGGCACGCGGCGCCTCTGGTCGCGCGTCCTGCCCGGCGTCCCCGAGGCGCTGGCGGCGCTGCACGCGGCAGGCGTGCGTCTCGCCGTGGTCAGCAACTCCGACGGCACCATCGAGGCCGGCATGGCGGCGGTTGGACTGCGCCACTACCTCGACGCGGTCTTCGACTCGCGCGTCGTCGGCTACGAGAAGCCGGACGCCCGCATCTTCACCGCGGCGCTCGCGCAGATCGGCACGAAGCCCGGGCGCACCGCGCACCTCGGCGACCTGCACGCGGTGGACGTCGTCGGCGCGCGCGGCGCGGGCGTGCACGGCGTGCTCGTCGACCCGTTCGACGACTGGCGCGACGACGCGTGTCCGCGGACGCGCAGCACGGCGGAGCTGGCGCGCGCGCTGCTGGATACGCGCGGCGCAGCGCGCTGACGCCCCCGCGAGCGGCAGCGCCCCCCGCGAGCGGCAGCACCTCGCGCGAGCGGCAGCGCCCCCGCGAGCGGCAGCGCCCGCGCGAGCGGCAGCGCCCGCGCGAGCGGCAGCGCCCGCGCGAGCGGCAGCGCCCCTCGCGAACGGCAGCGCGCCCCCGCGACCGGCGGCGCATCCCGCGCGAGCGGCGGCACACCCCGCGCGAGCGGGCGCGCGCTACTCGACCGTCCCGTACGCCTGCTGGGCCGCCGTCGCACCGCGGCCGCGCTGCTCGTCGACGACCTCGCGCAGCGTCGCGAGGAACTCGGGGATGACCTTCCCGTGCACCGCGTTCACCGTGCCGTGCAGGCTAGGCGGCGGCTTCTGCTGGTCCACGACCCAGCCGCGCTTGCCGAGCGCGTCGCCGATGGCAAAGGCGTCGAGCGACGGGTCGTCGCAGGTGAACGACAGCAGCGTCGCGTCGGGCTCGGCGAGCACGCGCAGGCCCGGGATCGCGCGCAGCCCCGCGAGCAGTGCCTCGGTCGCGGCGCGCGCCTCGCGCGTCAGGCGCAGGTAGCCGTCCTCGCCGAGGTAGGTCATCACCGCCCACGCGCCGGCGATCGGGCCGCCGCTCTTCGTGCCGAGGATGCCGGAGCTGCCGTAGAGGCCGCCGAGCCAGTTGTCGGTGACGAAGGTCTGGTGCTTTCGCAGCTCCTTGTTGCGGTGCAGCAGCACGGACGCGCCCTTCGCGGCGTAGCCGTACTTGTGCAGGTCCACCGAGATCGAGGTCACCCCCGGCACGCGAAGGTCGAACGGCGGGATCGGATGCCCGAGCCGCTCGAGCATCGGCAGCGTGACGCCACCCATGCAGGCGTCGACGTGGCAGCTCACGCCGCGCTCCAGCGCGATCGCCGCGATGTCCGCGATCGGATCGACCACACCCTGCGGATACTGCGGCGCGGAGCCCACGAGCAGCACCGTGTCCGGCGTCACCGCGTCCGCCATCGCGCGCGGGTCGGCGCGGAAATCGTCGCGCACGGGGACGCGCACCGCCTTCACGCCGAAGTAGGCCGCCGCCTTCTCGAAGGCCGCGTGCGCGCTCGTCGGCAGCACCATCTCGGGTGCCTCGATACCGCGCTCGCGGCCCCGGCCGCGAGCCGCCTTCACGGCGAGGAGAATGCTCTCGGTGCCGCCCGAGGTCATGAAGCCCGCGGCTTCGGCGCCGCCGTGCAGCAGGTCGGCCATCATCGCGACGACGTCCGCCTGCATGCGGCGGAGACTCGGGAACGCCGCGGTGTTGAGCCCGTTGCTCGACTGGAACCGTGCGCACGCCTCGCTGCCGAGCGCGTAGGCGTCGGGTCCCGGGTAGTAGGCGAGGCTGAAGGCGCGCCCCGACTTCCAGTCGACGTCGTCCGCCTGCATCGCGTCGAGCTCGTCGAGGATCGCCGCCGCCGATCGTCCGCGCTGCGGGAGCTTCACGGCAACGTCCCCGTCGCGGCTGCTGCCGTGCTCGCGGCCGTGGCCGCGCCGGCGCTCGCACCGCGCGGTACGGTCGCGCGGTCGACGCGCTCCATCCACGCGGCGACCGCCGGCCGCGCCGCGACCAGCCGTCCGCCTTCGTCGCTGGCGCGGACGCAGAAGAGCTGCGCGAATACCGACACGTCGGCGATGGTCAGGCGGTCGCCGACCAGCCACTCGCCGCCGCCGAGGATGCCGGCGAGGGCGTCGACGTGGCGCTCGACGTCGCGCAGCACGACCTCGATCGGACGCTTGCCGACGCCCTGGCTCGACACCTGGCTCTTCATCACGAATGGCAGCGCGTACGGCGCGATCGTCTTCACCATCGAGCCCTCATACTTGACGAGCTCCGGGATGAAGCGCCGTGCGTTGTGCGGCAGCGTGAAGCGGAGGCGCATCTCGTAGAAGTAGAGGCTCTCGTCGGCCCAGTCCTCGAGCACGTGGCAGAGGCCGCGCTCGCGCGGGTCGGCGGGGACGAGGCGAGGCTCCGGGTACCTCGCCTCGAGCCAGTAGGCGATGTCGGTCGAGTCCGCGACGACGGTGCCGTCGGCGACGAGGAAAGGCAGCTTGCCGGCGGGGTTCCGCTTCCGCACGACGGACAGGGTCTTCGTCGGCGGGACCTCCTCGACCGCGTACGCGACGTTCTTGACGTTCAGGATGCGGCGGATCTTGTCGCAGAAGGGCGAGATCTCGAACTGGTAGAGGGTAAGCATGGTCAGCCTCGTACGCGCCGCGGGTGTCCTCAGCGTCCCGTGAAGCGCGGCGGACGGCGCTGCAGGAACGACGCGACGCCCTCCTTGAAATCCTCCGTGCCGAAGGAGCGCACCATCTCCTCGTCGGAGAGCTGGATCGACGCCCCGAGGTCGGTGAAGAGATCGCCGTAGAGCTGGCGCTTCATGAGCTTCAGCGAACGCGGTGAGCACTTCGTCGCGAGCTCGTACGCGTACTCGCGGACCTCGGGCAGCAGGCGGTCGTGCTCGATCACCCGGTTCACGAGGCCCATCGCCAGCGCCTCCCGCGCGTCGATGAGACGGCCCGAGAGCAGCAGGTCGGCCGCGTGGTGCATGCCGACCAGGCGCGGCAGCAGGAACGCGCTGCCGTGCTCGGCGACTAGGCCGCGTCGCGCGAAGACGGTGCCGAAGCGCGCGCGGTCCGACGCGAAGCGCATGTCGTAGTAGAGCATGTAGGAGAGCCCGAGCCCGGCGGCGACGCCGTTCACCGCCGCGATCACCGGCTTCGAGAGGGACATCGGGTAGCTGTAGGGGCCGCGCAGCGCGGCCGGAACGTCGTCGGGTAGCGGCGGCAGCGCCGCGGCGTCCGCGGGCAGGGCGGTGGTGGTGTCGCCGCCGCCCTGCAGCCCGACCAGCATGTCCATGTCGGCGCCGGCGCAGTAGCCCTTGCCGGCCCCCGTGACGACGATGACCCGCACGGCTGGATCGGCGTCGGCGCTGCGCAGCGCGTGCTCGACCTCGGCGCCCATCGAGAGTGTCCAGGCGTTCAGCTTGTCGGGTCGGTCGAGGGTGACCTGGGCGATCCCGTCCGACACCTCGAAGAGAATTTCCGCGTATCCCATCGTCCCCGGCTCCTCGTGACCGGCCGCCCGGCCGGGCGGCTCCCGGCGACACTTAGTGTTTCGCGCGGGCGGCGCAAAGTGCGCCGCAGCGCCCTGCATGCGTTCCGATGGCGCGGCGCGCGGCGTAGAGTCGCAGGCGGAAGCCACGCCCGGTTCGCAACGCCGTCCGCATTCATGCTCCAGCCCAGGCCCGCCGATTTCGAGGCAGGACGGCATGCAAAGGAGTCGACGATGAAGGACCCGGCAATCCGCAGCACCTTCCCCCGCACGGCGCTGCTGCTCGCGACGGCGGCGCTGCTCGCCGTCGCTCCGGCGACGGCGCGCGCCGACGACTTCGACGAGTCGCGTGGCGCGTGGGCCGTGATGCCGCCGTTCGGCGACAACCTGCAGCCGGGCGTGTCGCGCGACGGCACGCTGCGCGTGATCCGCTTCGCGAACGACCGTCAGATCCTGAACGACCCCGGCACCGTCGTCGGATTCACGGCAATCTTCACGCGCACCGGGGAGCTCTCGCCAACCCACGAACACATGACCGACGAGAAGTCGCTGCTCGAGATCATGCGCCGCGGCGAGGCCAACAGCGCGGCAGCCGGGGGCGACTGACGTCCGCACCGGCTTCGCCGACCACGAGGGATGAACCCGCAGGGCGTGTTCATCTGACGTCCGCACCGGCTTTGCCGGCCACAAAGGGTGGAACCGGCACGGCGTTCCATCTGACGTCCGCACCGGTCGCGCCGACCTCGGAGGAGTGAGCCGGCAGGGCCATCTGACGTCCGTACGGGCTTCGGTCAGCCCCACCCGAGCCCGTCGCGCGGCGCGTCACTGCAGCAGCGTGGAGGTGTCGAAGAACACCTCGCGCGACTCGTCGCACTCGTCGCAGTAGAGCCGCGCGACGCGCAGCGGTCGCCCGCCGACGTCGCGGGTACCCTCGCCGGCGAGGCTGAAGCGCGCGCCGCAGAGGCAGTGCCGGCGGCGGAGCTCGTCGTCCATGTCGGCGAACGTGCGGATCGCGATCGCGCCTTCCGGGGACATGCCCGGACCCTGCAGCGAGGCGCGCCGCGCCTGGGCCTTCGCGCGGCGCTTCAGACCCATCGCGACGACCGCCGCGACGACGACGAGGACGAAGAGGATCGTGATCATCGTTCCGGTTCCGGATCCGTGGTAAGGCGCGGGCATGGCCGAGAGCAAGCCCTTTCGACTCGAGGACGCGCTGCCGTTCCTCTACCGCCGCCACCCCTGGCACGGCATCGCGATCGGTGCCGACGCACCGCGCAAGGTCGCGGCGTTCATCGAGATCGTGCCGACCGACACCGTCAAGTACGAGCTCGACAAGGCGACCGGGTACCTGAAGATCGATCGCCCGCAGAAGTTCTCGAATGTCTACCCGAGCCTCTACGGATTCATCCCGCAGACCTACTGCGGTGTCGAGAGCGGAAAGTTCTGCTCCGAGCGGACCGGGCGTCCCGGCATCGTCGGCGACGGCGACCCGCTCGACATCTGCGTGCTCTCCGAGCGCGACATCTCGCACGGCGACATCCTGGTGCAGGCGATCCCGATCGGCGGGCTGCGCATGCTCGACGGCAACGAAGCCGACGACAAGATCATCGCGGTGCTCGAGGGCGATGCGGTGTACGGGAGCTGGCTCGAGATCGAGGAGAGCCCGGCGGCGCTGGTCGAGCGCCTGCGGCACTACTTTCTCACGTACAAGCAGGTGCCGGGCGACGAGAGGGCACGCGTCGAGATCACGCACGTCTACGGGCGCGAGGAGTCCCACGAGGTGATCCGCCGCACGCAGCTCGACTACGAGGCGAAGTTCGCGGAGCTGCGCGAGGCGATGCGGGCCGGGCGCTTCTGAGCGCTCCTGCGGAAGTCGTCAGCGCAGCGGCGCGTTCGACAGTGCGTACTTGTCCCAGCCCGGGCCGTCGAAGTGCCACCACTCCGTGGGCAGCGGCTCGAAGCCCTCGCGCACCATGGCGACCTCGAGGATGCGCATGTTGCGCAGGGCCTTCTTGTTCGTGCCGCGCAGCACGTTGCGGTGCGCGCGCTCGCTGAAGTCGTCGAAGTCGGTCGGCATCGGCTCCTCGGTACCGCTGGAATCGACGAGCGTCACGTCCACCGCGGCGCCGCGGTTGTGCTTCGAGCCCTCGACCGGGATGCCGTCGTGCTCGACCGGACGCGCGACGTAGCGCGTGTCCGGCTTGATCGCCCAGAGCTTCTCCTGCACGGAGAACGGCCGGTAGCAGTCCCACACCTTGAGCCCGAGGCCGCGCTGCTGGAGGCTCTGCTGCACCTTGTGGAGGTGGTCGGCGATGTCGCGTCGCAGGTAGCACTTGCCGACCGGGTAGATGACCTGGCCGGTGAAGTTGTTCGCCGTCGCGTAGCGCATCTCGACGAGAATCGTCGGGTCGACCGTCGTGATGTCGACCAGGTCGGTCGGCATCGGTGGTGGTGGAGGCTGCTTGCCGCTGCGCCAGATGGTGCCAGTACCGCAGCCCGCGAGCACGGCGCCGGCGAGCAGCGCGAGCGACGCCAGCGCGCGCCGATCGCGCGGACGGCCGCGGCGCCTCACGCGCGCGGCCTCCTCTTGTTCGGCGGCCCGTCGACCGTGAGGCCGCCGAGCCGGATCGCGAGCCAGTAGAGGTCGCCGTCGGACGCGGTGACGTCGCCGCGCGCGACCGAGCTGCGCAGCGCCCGCACGGTGGTCTTCGTCATCGCGATCGGCACGGCCGGCTGCGCGGCGATCTTCGCTGCGATCTCACGGGCTTTTTGGACGGCGTCGGCGACGACGTGATTCACCAGGCGCAAGTCCAGCGCCTGCTCGGCGCTGACGCGATCGCAGGTCGTCACCAGCTCGATCGTTCGTGAAGGCCCGACCTCGCGTAGCAGGAGGGGGAGGGCGCCCCACGTGAGCGGCATGCCGATCGTGACTTCGGGGATCGAAAGCCACGCGTCGCGCGCCATGACGCGGAGATCGCAGGCAAGGGCCAGCACCGCGCCGCCGCCGACGCACAGCCCGTTGATCGCGCAGATCGTGACCTGGTCGAGGGCGTCGATGGCCGCGACGGTCCGGTCGCCGATGCGCGCGCGGTGGCGGCGCTCGAGGTCGTTCCGCGGCTTGCCGTCCTCCCGCTTGTTGGCGAGGTCGGCGCCCGCCGAGAAAGCACGGCCCGTGCCGGTGAGAATGACGACGCGCGTCATGAAGTCCTCGCGGAGCTCCGCGAGGATCTTCTGCAGCTGGCGGTGCTCGCGGGGCGAGAGCGCGTTGAGCTTGTCGGGCCGGTCGAGGGTGATCGTCGCGACGCTGCCGGCGCGGTCGAGGCGGACCGTCGGCCGCGCACTGCCGCGGGCGCCCCGGACCGCCGGCCGCGTGCCCGGGCCGGAGCTCCCGGCTC
>VGTK01000154.1 GCA_016874715.1 Deltaproteobacteria bacterium
GCTCGCGGCGTCCGCGCCGCCGCTACCCGCCGCATCGAGCGCCCGCACGACGGCGCCCCCCACCGGGCGTCCGAGGGTCGACGCGAGCATGCGCGCCATCACGCCACGTGCCCGATCGATCCCCAGGCGCTGGTGGCGACGAAGGTGCTCCCAGCTCGACCAGCTGGCGACCGCGCCCAGCGCCGACGCGGCGTCCCGGCGTTCCGCAGTCGGCAGGGCCGCGATCTCGCGCGAGAACACCCGCTCGACCTCCCGCCTGCCTCGTGCACGCGCGGCATCGAGCCGGCTGCGCACCTCGCTCGAGAACGGCTCCATGCGGAGCGACGCGCGCCGCACCGGCGCGATCGCCTCGAGCACGCGCGAGCGGCGCATGACGAAGGTCGCGAGACGCTCGGGGAAGGCGCCGTCGGTCGGAATCGGCTCGAGCAGCGGTGCCATGCGCTCCATCTGCAGGTCCGCGGCGGCGGCGAACAGCGTCTCGAGGCTCTCGAAGTGCTGGAAGACGGAGCGCAGGGACACCCCGGCACGCTGCGCGATCTGCGCCGCGGTCGGGCGCATCTCGCCCGCCTCGAGCAGGTCGAGCAGCGCGCCCACGACGGCTCGGCGCGAGCGCTCACTGCGCGCGAGTCGCCCGTCGAGACGTCCGAGCGGCTTCCGTTCCACGCCCGCCCGATTACTGCATTACGAGTGCGAATTCAACGCGCGCGGTCACCGTGCACGGGTGCGAGATGAACGAGCACGGTCGCTGTGCGCGAGTGCGGCATCAACGCGCACGATCGCGGCGTCAGTAATCGTCGCGCCGCACGAGCGCGTCCGAGCCGCCGTCGGCGTAGAGCACGGTACCGCAGCAGAAGCTGGCGCGCTCGCCCAGCAGGAACACGACCGCGTCCGCGATCTGCTCGGCACGGCCGAAACCCGCACCGAGCGGGATGGGAAAGCCCCGGATTGCAGGCCCGAACCTGGGATCGTCGAGGCCTTCCTGCAACAGCGGCGTCTGCACCGCGCCCGGGGCGACCGCGTTCAGCCGGATCCCGGCTCCGGCCCATTCCGTTTCCGGAGCATTGCGCCGCACCCAGCGCGCGAGGGCCAGCTTGGTGTTGGCGTAGACCGTCGAGCCGTCGAGCGGGCCGGCGATGCGACACGCCGCCGACTCGTCGCCGGCAAGGCAGGCGTCGACGAGACCGGAGTCGCCCTCCGGGACGATGCGCGACGAGTTGGACGAGATCGCGACCGCCGACGGCGCCCGCCCGCTCGCCAGCAGCGGGCGGAGTCCGGCGAGGGTCGCGATCGCACCGAAGAAGTTGACCGACACGATCCGGTCGTGCGCCGCGACCTGCGGGCCGAGCCCCGCGCACGCGACGACACCGTCGACCGCCCCACCTGCGTGCTCACGAACGAGCGCCACTGCCCGTGCGCGGCCATCGGGGCCGGAGAGATCCGCCACGACCTCGGCGTCGCGCACGTCGATGCCGATCACGGAATCGCCCGCAGCGCGGAGCTGCGCCGCGACCGCGGCGCCGATTCCCGATGCCGATCCCGTGACCACGACGGTGCGCATGCCGTCTCCTACGGCGACGGGCGGCGCTCGGCAAGCGTCGGCCGCTGGTCGCGTCGGGCGCTGGTCGTGTCGGCCGCAGGTCGCGGCCGCAGTTGACAACCCGAAAGGCCAACGGCATCGGTGTGGATCGCATGCAGACCAGCATCCAGGCGATCAACGAGGCGGTGCAGCGCGCCGCGACATGGGTCGAGCCCCTGCAGCGCGAGATCGCGCACACCATCGTCGGCCAGCGCGGCCTGGTCGATCGTCTGCTGATCGCGCTGATCGGCAACGGCCACGTGCTGCTCGAGGGCGTTCCCGGGCTCGCGAAGACGCTGTCGCTCAAGACGCTCGCCGCGGCGACGCAGGCACGCTTCCAGCGCCTCCAGTTCACCCCCGACATGCTGCCGGCCGACATCGTCGGCACGCTGATCTACAACCCGCAGGACGGCCGCTTCGTCACCAAGCAGGGGCCGATCTTCACCAACCTCGTCCTCGCCGACGAGATCAACCGCGCACCGGCCAAGGTCCAGAGTGCGCTCCTCGAGGCGATGCAGGAGCGCCAGGTCACCATCGGCGATCAGACCTTCCCGCTGCCCGAGCCGTTCCTCGTCATGGCCACGCAGAACCCGATCGAGCAGGAGGGCACCTATCCGCTGCCCGAGGCGCAGGTCGACCGCTTCATGTTGAAGGTCGTCGTCGACTACCCGACGAAGGCCGAGGAGCGCCAGATCCTCGACCTGATGGCGACCTCGGCGCCGTTGCCGGCGATCACGCCGGTGCTCGATCCGGCGCACATCCTCGAGGCACGCCGCGTCGCCGACATGATCTACGTCGACGACAAGGTGAAGGACTACATCGTCGACATCGTCTTCGCGACGCGCCGTCCCGAGGACTGGAAGCTCGACCTGCGGCCGTTCATCCGCTACGGCGCGTCGCCGCGCGCGACGATCTTCCTCACGCTCGCGGCGAAGGCGGCCGCATTTCTCGCCGGCCGCGGCTACGTCACCCCCCAGGACGTGAAGGACATCGGCATGGACGTGCTGCGCCACCGCGTCGTGGTCAGCTACGAAGCCGAGGCCGAGAACCTGCGCAGCGAGGACGTCGTCGGGCGCATCTTCGATACCGTTCCCGTTCCGTGAGCCTCGGCGCCGAGCAGACCCGCGCGATCATGGAGCGGGTGCGGCACATCGAGATCCGCACCGCCCGCCTCGCGCGCGAGACCTTCGCAGGCCAGTACCACTCCGTCTTCAAGGGGCGCGGCATGGACTTCGAGGAGGTCCGCGAGTACGTCCCGGGCGACGAGGTGCGCGCCATCGACTGGAACGTCACGGCACGCACCGGACGCCCGTTCGTCAAGAAGTTCCGCGAGGAGCGCGAGCTGACCATCGTCCTGCTGGTCGATCTCAGCGCTTCGGGTCACTTCGGCTCGGTGGCGCAGAGCAAGCGCGAGCTCGCCGCCGAGGTCGCGAGCGTGCTCGCGTTCGCCGCCGTGCGGAACAACGACAAGGTGGGACTCGTCCTGTTCAGCGACGAGGTCGAGCAGTACGTACCGCCGCGCAAGGGACGCAGCCATGTGCTGCGCGTCGTGCGCGAGATCCTGTTCTTCGACGCGAAGCGGCGCGGCACCGACGTCGTGCGCGCGCTCGAGTACGCGAACCACGTGCTCAAGCGCCGTGCGGTGGTGTTCCTGCTGTCGGACTTCCTGGTGCCGCTGCGCGCCGGCGCCGGTGAAGCCGTGCCCGGCACGATGACGCCGCTGCGCCGCACGCTCGAGATCACCTCGCGCCGCCACGATCTCGTCGGCGTGGTGGTGTCCGACCCGCGGGAGACGGAGCTGCCCGACGTCGGACGCGTCCTGCTCGAGGACGCCGAGACCGGCGAGCAGCTGGCGGTCGACACGCACGACCCCGGAACGCGCCGGCGCTTCGCCGAAGCGGCCGCAGCCCGTCGCGCCGCCGTTCTCTCCACGCTGCGCGGCGCCGGCATCGACACGCTCGAGCTCAGCACCGCCCTCCCCTACCTGTCCGCGCTGCTGCGTTTCTTCCAGCGACGCGCGGCGCGGCTCGGATGACGCCCGGAGCGGCCACGACGGCGGCGCTGGCACTGCCGAGCCCCACGCCCGCCGACATCCGCGACATCCGCGGCCCGGTCGCGATCCCGGTCCCGTGGGTCGTCCCCGCACTGGTCGCCGGCGGCGTGCTGCTGGCGTTGCTACTCGGCTGGCTCGGTCGCCGCTGGTGGCGCCGGCGAAAGCTCCGCGTGCCGCCGCCGCGGCCCGCCGACGAGATCGCCCTCGAGCGCCTCGAGGCCGCGCGCGGCCTCATCGAGCCGGCACGCGCGCGCGAGTTCTGCTTCGCGGTGACCGAAGCCGTGCGCTTCTACATCGAGGACCGCTTCGCGGTACGCGCGGCTCGCCGCACGACCGACGAGTTCCTCGTCGACCTGGTCCGCACCCCGACCGCCGGCCTCGCCGCACACGGCGAGTTGCTGGGCGACGTCCTCCGGCAGGGCGACCTGGTGAAGTTCGCCCGCGCCACGCTCGCTCGCGACGAGATGGAGGCCCTGCACCGGAGCGCCGTGCGCTTCGTGCAGGAGACGCGCTCGCCGGTGAGGGCGGAGACGTGACCACCTGGCGCTTCGCGAACCCGCTCCTGCTTTGGCTGCTCGCGGCACTCCCCCTGTTCGCGCTGCTGCGCGGCCGCACGGGACCCGCCGCAGCGCTGCTCTACCCTTCGGCGGATCTCGTGCGCCCGGTCGCCCACGCCGTCCGCGCGCGTGCCGGACGCGCACGCGCCACGCTCCGCCTCCTCGCGCTCGCACTGCTGGTCGTCGCGCTCGCGCGTCCCCAGCAGGGTCTCGGCACGGCAGAGGTCGAGACCAGCGGGATCGACATCGTCCTCGCGATCGACGTCTCGGGCTCGATGCGCGCGCTCGACTTCGAGCTCGACGGCCAGCGCGCCGACCGGCTCGAGGTCGTGAAGTCGGTGGTACGGCGCTTCGTCGACGCGCGCCGCGACGATCGGATCGGCATCGTGGGGTTCGCGGGTCGCCCCTACCTCGTCAGCCCGCTCACGCTCGACCACGACTGGCTCGCGCAGAACCTCGAGCGCGTCCGCATCGGGCTCATCGAGGACGGAACCGCGGTGGGCTCGGCGATCGCGGCGAGCGTCAACCGGCTGCGTGAGCAGAAGACCAAGTCGAAGGTCGTCATCCTGCTGACCGACGGCGTGAGCAACGCCGGCAAGGTCGAGCCGCTGACCGCCGCGGAGGCCGCGCGCGCGCTGGGCATCAAGGTCTACACCATCGCCGCCGGGACCCAGGGCGAGGCGCCGATGCCGGTGACCGACCGCTTCGGTAACGAGCGTGTCGTGATGGCCGCGGTCGAGGTGGACGAGAAGACCCTGCGGGCGGTCGCCGAGCGCACCGGCGCCGCGTTCTTCCGCGCGACCGACACCCGGACCCTCGAGGACATCTACGCACAGATCGATCGGCTGGAGCGCACCGCGGAGACCGTCAAGCGCTACGAGGAGTACCGCGAGCTCTACCGCTGGCCTCTGCTGCTCGGCATGCTGGTCCTCGCGCTCGAGCTGCTGCTCGCCGAGACCCGCCTGAGGAGCCTGCCGTGAGCCTCGCGAGCATCCCCTGGCTGCTCGCGGCGGTGGCGGCGGCGAGCAGCCTGCTGTTCTTCTGGCACGCCGCCGACCGCAAGCGACGCGCAGCCCTCGAGGTCTTCGCAGCGCCGCTGCTTCTGCCCGACCTGACGGCGACCGTGTCGGCTGCCCGGCGCTCGCTCAAGCGCGCCCTCCTCGTCGCCGCCGTGCTGCTCGGCGGCCTCGCGCTCGCCGGTCCGCAGTACGGATTCACCTGGCAGGAGACGCAGCGCCGCGGCATCGACGTGCTGATCGCACTCGACACGTCGCGCAGCATGCTCGCACAGGACGTCGCCCCGAACCGCCTCGAGCGCGCCAAGCTCGCGGTGCGCGACCTCGTCGACAAGCTCGGCAGCGACCGCGTCGGGTTGATCGCCTTTGCGGGCTCGGCCTTCCTGCAGTGTCCGCTGACCCTCGACCACGCGGCGTTCCTCGAATCGCTCGACGCGCTGCAGCCGGGCGTGATCCCCGCGCCGGGCAGCGACCTCGCGAGCGCGCTGCGTACGGCCGAGGAGGCGCTCTCGACCGAGCAGCGCAACGTGAAGCTCCTGGTCCTGTTCTCGGACGGAGAGGACCTCGGCGGCGGCGCCCTGGCGGCAGCGAAGCACGCGGCCGAGCTCGGCATCCGCGTGTTCACCGTCGGTGTCGGCAGCGACGCGGGTGAGCTGATCCCCCTTCCCACCGCGAACGGCGGTACCGAGTTCCTGAAGGGCCCGGACGGCCAGTACGTCAAGTCGAAGCTCGACGCCGAGACCCTGGGCGAAGTCGCCGAGCTGACGGGCGGGTTCTACGAGCCGCTCGGACGGCGCGGCGAGGGCGTCGCCGCGATCTACGACCGGGCGCTCGCACCGCTGCCGAAGGAGGAGCTCGCATCGCGCATGCGCCGCGTGTCCCTCGACCGCTTCCAGTGGCCCCTCGGCATCGCGCTCCTCTGTCTGGTCCTCGAGCCCCTGGTCCGCGAGCGCGCGTCGCGCGACCGAGGACGCGGCGCAGACGCCGCGGGGGTCGTGGTGCTCGCACTGCTGCTCGCGGCTGCGTCGGCCGAGGCGGCGTCGGTCCGCGAGGCGCAACGACTCTACGCCGCCGGTCAGTACGACGAGGCGCTCGCCGAGTACCGTGCCGCGGTCGGCGATGCGCCGACCCCGCAGCTCGACTTCAACGTGGGCGCGGCGGCGTACAAGGCCGGGCAGTACGCCGACGCCGCCGGCGCCTTCGCACGCGCCCTCGGCAGCGGGGACCCCAAGCTGCAGGAGCAGGGCTTCTACAACCTGGGCAACGCGCAGTTCCGCCTCGGCCAGCAGACCAGGGATGCGAAGCCCGAGCAGACCGCTCAAGCGTGGCAGCAGGCGATCGACGCGTACGAGAACGCGCTCAAGGTCGACCCGCAGGACGAGGACGCGCGCCACAATCGGGACTTCGTCAAGCGCGCGCTCGAGGAGCTGCAAGAGCAGCAGAAGCAAGAGGATCAGCAGAAGAACGAGGAGCAGCAGAAGGACCAGGACCAGCAGGAAAACCAGGACGAGCAGCAGCAGCAGGACGGACAGAGCGAGGAGCAGCAGCGGGATCGTCGGGACGAGCCGGAGCAGCAGGGCGAGCGACCCGACGCCGCTCCGCAGGCGACGCCGAGCCCACAGCCCGCGAAGAACGACGCCGGTGACCAGCAGCCGGAGAGCGGCAAGGAGCAACCCGCGCAGGGCGACCAGGCGGAGCAGCCGCCCGGAGACGCGGAGGAGCCGAGCGCCGCGCGGCAGGAGCCCGGCCAGATGAGTCCGGACGAGGCGCGCGACCTGCTCGACTCGCTGAAGGACGGCGAGGCGAGCCTCCAGGAGCTCGACCAGAACGCGCCGCAACGGCGCGCCCGGCCGCTCGCGCAGGAGCGCGACTGGTGAGCGCGCGCACGACCGCGCCCCGCGCGCGCAGGCTCCCCATCGTGAGGACGGCCACCGTGCTCGCCACCGCCCTCCTCGCGGCCCTGCTGGAGGGTACTGCCGCACACGCCGCACCGGGCAACGCGCGCATGCACGCCGAGGTCCGGCCGTCCGAGATCCAGATCGGGCAGAGCGCGCGCCTGGTCGTCACGATCTCGGGCGTGCAGAACGCGCCGCCGCCGCGCATCCCGGCGATCGACGGCCTGCGCGTGCAGGGCCTCGGGCAGACGACCAGCGTACAGATCGTCAACGGCACGGTCACCGCCGAGGTGACACACAACTTCCTGCTGGAGCCGGAGCGCACGGGCACGTTCGCGATCCCGGCGCTGAGCGCGCAGATCGAGGGCGAGCGCGTCTCGACGTCGCCCCTGTCTCTGCGCGTGTTGGATGCCAACGCGATGCCGCGCAACGGCATCGCGCCGCGCAGCGGTGCCCGTGCGGCCGATGGCGACGCGCCGCAGGAGGCACCGATCGCGCTCCGCCTCACCGCACCGCAGCGCGACCTCTACGTGGGCGAAGCGGTCCCGGTCGAGCTGACCCTCGTGATCCGCGAAGGCGTGCGCGTGACCGAGGTCACAGCACCGACCTTCGACGGCACCGCGTTCACGGTGAGCCGGCCCCAGGACGGTCAGCCGCGGCAGACCACCGAGGTGATCGACGGCGTGCGCTGGGTCGTGGCCACGTTTCCCCTCGCGATCACGCCCGTCAGCGCCGGCACGTATCCCCTGGTCGCCAAGATGGAGGTGAGCGCATACGTTCCGGGCAGCGGACGCCGCCGCTTCGGCGGCGTGATGGACGACCCGCTGTTCGACTCGTTCTTCGGCGGCGGCGGCGCGCAGCGCAAGGTCCCCCTCGCGACCGAGGCGCGCAGCGCGCGGGTGCTCTCCCTCCCCGAGCAGGGTCGGCCGGCGAGCTTCACCGGCGCGATCGGCCAGTTCGCGGCCGAGGCCAGCGCCACACCTACACGGGTCGTGGTGGGCGATCCGGTCACGCTGACCGTCAAGATCTCCGGCAAGGGCAACTTCGACCGGCTGTCGATCCCGGTGATGGAGAGCGGCGCGGACTGGAAGACGTACCCCGCCAACAGCAGGTTCGAGCCGACCGATGCCCTCGGCACGTCCGGACGGAAGATCGCCGAGCAGGCGGTCGTCCCGCAGAACGCGAAGGTCGCAGCCGTGCCGGCGCGTCCGTTCAGCTTCTTCGACCCCGACCAGCGGCGCTACGTCGAGCTGTCGACCCAGCCGATCGCCCTGACCATCGAGGGCGCCCCGCGTGGGCCGGCAGGGAGCGCGCCTGCAGCGGCCACCGCACGCGACGCCACGGCCGCGGGCGACGGGGCACGCGGCGATGCCGACGACGAGCAGTGGGAGCTCGCGCCGAACCAGATCGCGCCCGGCGTTCCGGTCGACACGGCTCCCGTCGTGACGCGGCCGTGGTTCCTCTGGCTGCAGCTCCTGCCGCTGCTGTTGCTCGCCACCGGCACCTGGTGGGCGCGGCGCCGCGACCGCCTGGAGGCCGACCCGCAGCACCGCCGACGCATCGCCGCCCGCCGCCGGGTCGACGAGGCGACAGCCGCCATGCAGCGCGCGGCGGCGGCTGGCGACACCACCGGCTTCTTCGCGGCGGCGCGCCGCGCCGTACAGGCGCGGCTGGCGCGCGACCCCGACCGCGAGGCGGAGAGCCTCACGTTGTCCGAGCTCGAGGCGCTGGTCGCCGAGCGCACCGACTTGCGCGACGAGGTACGAGCCATCGTGGGACGCGCCGACGCCATCGCCTACTCGGCAGAGCGGATGGCGGGCGCCGACCTGAAGGGATGGCAGCAACGCGTCACCGGGCTGCTCGCCGCCCTCGACTCGACGGCGGGTCGAAACGAGAGGCGCAAGGCGTGAGGCGCCCCGTCGGCCACGGAGCCGCGACACGGCTGGCGACCGGCTTCGCTCTCGCCGCGCTCGTTCTCGTCGCGCCGGAGCGCGTCCGCGCCGACGAGCCGGCGCGCGAGCAGAGCTTCCAGAGCGCCAATGCCGCCTTTGCCGAAGGCCGCTTCGACGACGCGCGCGCGACGTTCGCGCGACTCGCCGACGGCGGCGCCGCGTCTCCGGCGGTCCTGTACAACCTCGGCAACGCGGCGTTTCGCGCCGGCAAGCCGGGCGAGGCGATCCTGGCGTACGAGCGCGCGCTCCTTGCCGCGCCCCGCGACCAGGATGTGCACGCGAACCTGCGCCAGGTGCGAAAGGCGGCGGGCCTTGACCAGCCCGAGCGCGGTCCGTGGACGCGCCTCGCGCAGACGGTCACCACCGACGCCTGGGCGTGGCTCGCGAGCATCGGCGTCTGGCTCGGCTGCCTCGCACTGCTCGCCCGCCGTGTCGTCACCGCCGAGCCGGCTGCACGCTCCCTGCGCTCCGCCCTCGCGGCGGCGGGGGCCACCGGATTCGCCATCGTGCTGGTCGCGGCGGCCGCGTGCGCGACCAGGCTCGGCGAGCGCGACCGCGGCGTCGTCCTCGACGGCGATCCCAAGCTGCGCGTGGCGCCCTACGCTTCGGCCAGCGTGTCGAGCGAGCTCCTTCCCGGGGAGATCGTGCGGATCGAGCGTACGCACGAGGGCTTCACCCTGGTGCGGAGCCCCGGCGGCCGCTCGGGTTGGATCGCCGACGGCGCGGTGGGCCGCGTCCGCTGAACACGCCCGGAGCGTGTCGCGCCGTCCCGCGCCGGGCAGCGGACTTTCCCGAGCAGTCGCCGCCGCGTCAGGCGTTGTGCGCCTTCGTGCGGCTCTGCGACGACCGCGTCGTGGGCGTGCTCGCAAGCGCCGCCACGACCGCGCCGCTGCGCGCCGTCGGCTCCGCAGCCGCAGGCGCGAGCTCGAGCAGGTCGGCGAGCGTCGTGCGCGCGAGGTCGTCGCGGCGCGCGCGTGCCAGAGAGCGCAGCAGATGCGCCACCCGAGGATCCGCACCTTCGGGGGAGCCTGCCTCGCCGAAGAGGTCCGCGAGCACCGCGAGCAAAAGCGACGCCGGATCGTGGGCCAGAACGAAGCTCTCCTGGTCCTCACCCGTGGGCGCGACCGCGCCTGCCTCGCAGAGCCGCTGGACGCACTCGGCGGCGACCTCGCTGTTCACCTCGAGGTCGCGCGCCACCTCACCGAGGCGGACCGGACCGCGGCCAGTCCGGAAGTGCTCGGCCGCGCGCACCAGCACGTGCAGCGCCACCGCCCAGCGCGAGACGTCGCGCGTCCGCTCGTCATTCGGCTCCGGTCCGAACTCGATCACCGCCGCGAGCTGGGCGCCCGCAAGCACGACCGCCCAGCTGACGTAGATCCACACCAGCGTCACCGGCAGCTGCGCGAGCGCGCCGTAGATCGCGCTCGCGCGCGCGACGCCGAACTGCAGCGAGACGTATGCGTCCTGGACCGTCTGCCAGCCGAAGCCCGCGATCAGCGCGGCAATCAGGATCGACTTCGCGTGCGGGCGGCGGTTGGGCATCACCGCGTAGAGCATGCCGAGCGCCACGACGTTCATCGCGATCGGCGCGAGGCCGAGCAGGAAGAGCACGACGCCGTGCACGACCTCGACGGACAGCAGCGCCCGCAGGATCGCCTGCTCGCGCAGTGCCGACGTGATGCCGACTGCGAACAGCAGCAAGAAAGGGATCAGCACGACGACGGAGACGTAGTCCGTGACCTTGCGCCACCACGTCCGCCCGTGGCGCACGCGCCAGACCATGTTGAACATGGACTCGATGCTGCCGAGCACCGAGATCACCGTGACGATGAGGAAGACCGCGCCCAGCGCCCCGATCGTTCCGACGTTGGTGTGATCGATCCACTCGAGCAGGCGCGCCGTCACCTCGGGGTCGAGCGACAGCTTGGCGAGCAGGATGGGCTCGAGCCGATGCTGCGCGCCGAGGCCCTTCAGGACCGCGAACATCAAAGCGAGCAGCGGGACCAGGGACAGGAGCGAGGTGTACGTGAGCGCGGCCGCGGCTTCGAGGCCGCGATCGGCGTAGAACCGCTTGACCGTCGCGACGACGATCGCCAGCCAGCTCGGTGGGTGCCAGCGCGCCCGGCCCTTCAACTCGGTCGCCATCGACCCTTCATCTGTGCACGACGGGCATGTCTTGTCACGACCGCCGCCCAAGCCGGACCCGTCTGGTCGCGACCGCCGTCACCGGACCCGTCCTGTCGCGACGGCACGATACCTATGGCGTCCGCGTCGCGTGGCGTCCGCGTCGCGGCGCCGGACGCGGCCATCAGCGCCAGGCGAACACCGGCTGCTCGTAGTGGGCGACACGTGTGCGGCGCCCGTGCAGCGCGACCTCGCGAAACTGGAAGACGACCGCCGCGGTCGGCGCGTGGACGTCGGTCCGAACCGTCCCGCCCAGCGGGATCGAGATCAGCGGGCGGTCGCTCTCCGGGATCTGCCTGAGGCGTGGCACCGCGGGGGCGTCGAGCTCGCGCAGCGGCACGCGATGCACGGACGCGACCTCACCGGGCTCGGCGCGGAGCTCGCAGGACGCGCCGCCCCACACCACCACCGGCGTGATCACGAAGCCGGAGCGCGTGGGGTAGTCGTCGAGCAGCCCGAGCACGCTCTCCTCGGGACAGACCAGCCCCACCTCCTCCTCGAGCTCGCGCAGGGCGGCTTCGACCGGCGTCTCGCCGCCGTCGATCCGCCCGCCGGGGAGCGACCACTGCCCACCGTGGTTCGCCAGCCGCGGCGCCCGGCGCGTCAGCACGAAGCAGGCGTCACCGCTCGCGTCGTCCACCAGCGTGACCGCCACCGCGGCACGCACCAGGTCGGCGTGCTCCTCCGCTGCGCGCAGCGGCACGAAGGCGTCGAGATGGCGTCCGATGCGGGCGCGCAGCACGCCGTCGAGCTCGATTCGATCATGGATCTGCATGTCGTCGGGTGCCGGTTCCGCTAGCACGCGCGGCGCCCGCGCGCCTTCGCCGGGTTGCGTGCAGGCGCTCCGCTTCCTATCGAAGGGGCCGCGACGCGGGACGATCCGCGCGCGAGCGGAGGCGACCCATGAGCGAGCTGAGCACGGCAGATCGTCTACAGATCCAGGAGGTCCTGGCGCGGTACTCCCACTGCGTCGACCGCGCGCGCTGGGACGCGTTTCCCGCGCTGTTCACCGAGAACTGCCGGCTCGACCTGAGCCAGCTCATGGGCGTCTACGAGGGCCACGCCGGGATCCGGCAGTTCGTCGAGACGCTGCAGCCGCTCGGCGTCTTCATGCGCCACCTCGTGACGAACGTCGTGATCGACGGGGCAGACGACCACGCGCACGTCGAGTGCTACGTCACCGCAGTGACCGGCTCGGCCGCGAACCCGAACCGCATGACCGGCTTCTACGACGACGAGCTGGTCAAGCAGAACGGCCGCTGGCTCCTGCACCGGCGCCGCCTCATGGCCGATCTCCCCCAGAGCTGACGATGACGCTTCCGGCACTCTCGACCACCGAGGCACCGCCGTCGTTCGAGCTCGGCGAGCGCTTCACCGCCGAGCAGCGGGAGTTCCTCGATCACTACGGGTTCATCCGTTTCCGGCACTTCGCGCCGCCCGCGCTGGTGGCCGAGCTCCGCGCCGAGCTCGAGGACATCGACCGCCGGATCGTCGCCGAGGGCCGCAGCCAGATCAACGGCGTGCCGCTGATCATCGGGACGCGCCGCGACGGCTCGCGCTACGTACAGCGCATGGTGTTCGCATCGACCTTCGGCCCGAAGCTGCACGCCTTCCTGCAGGACGAGCGGTTTCGAGCGATCCTCGAGATCGCCGGCGACGACTACCGCATCGGCGAGCGCGAGCGCGATGGCCTGGTCGTCAACCACTACCGGCACGAGGAGGGCTCGGCGTACCAGAAGCTCGGCTGGCACACCGACAGCCTGCGCGACGTGTTCTACTTCGAGAAGCCGCGACGCTACCTGAACGTCGGCTTCTACCTCGACGATTCGCCGAAGACGAAGGGCGGCGTGCGCGTGCTGCCGCGCACGCACGAGCAGGGAATCTGGTCGATGCTGACCCGCAAGATGCACTTCATGAACCACGATCCGGACCCCGAAGAGATCGCGATCGAGGCGGAGGCCGGTGACCTCACCATCCACGACGGACGGCTGTGGCACCGCGTCGCCCAGGCCACGGTCACCGGCGACGCGAGCCAGCGCCGGGTGATGTACCTGCCGCTGATGAACGGGCCGCTGAAACCCAAGGACGAGAGCAGCCCGACGCCCTTCTACTTCCACCTGCGGAAGCTCGCCGGATACTAGCGCACCGCACCAGCGCCCGGGCGAACCTCTGCTGGCCCGCGGGCCTCCGGCCTCAGCCGACGGAGAGCAGCCGGGCGAGGCCGGCCTGCGCGCGATAGAGATGCGTCGCCGTCAGGAGCCAGCGCCCCGGTGCGTCCGTGCGGATCTCGAGCCGGACCGTCGCCCCCGGCCCGACCGCCACCGTGTCCTTCCACGGCGCTCGCGGCTGTTCACCCGTTCCGGTCAGGAGCCGGAACCGGTACCCGTGCAGGTGGAGCGGTTGCCAGAGCGCGGTGCGGTTCTCCACCTCGAGCGTCGTCACGACACCGGCCCGCAGCCCCAGCGGCTCCGTGCTCGCCGGCGCATCGCCGACGAACTCGCCCGGGAACGACGTGCCGTCGACCGTCCAGAGATAGCGCGCCTGATCACCGTCGACGACGATGCGGACGCGCTCGCGCGCCCCGGCGCCGAACGAGCTGTCGGCGCTGGCGCGCAGCTGGCCGTACGACAGCGAGCGCCCGCCCCACTTCGGCGTCCGCGTGCTGATCACGGGACGCACGTCCGCCGTGTGCAGGACACCGACCGCACCGCCCGATGCGCCGACCGCCGCGGCGCGCAACGTGTAGCTGCCCGGCTGGGCGATCGTCAGCAGCACGTCGTAGCGCTCGCCGGGCGCGATCACGAGATCGTCGATCTCCACCGGCTCGACGTCGCGGCCGTCGGCCGCGATCAGGGTAAGCGCGTGCCCCTCGACCTGCACGCGGAAGAACGTCGCCGACCCCGCATTCACGAGACGCAGCCGGATGCGCTCGCCCGTCTTCACCTCCTTCGTCCACGCCTCGCGATGGCTGCGCCCGTTGAGCAGATAGGCGTTGTACTTGACGTCGACCGGAAACGGGCTGCCGTCGGGTAGCGGATTGAGCGGCCGCGGTGGCTCCCCGGTGTACGTCTGCGCCGGCGACTCGCCGCTCGCCGCCTGCTTCTGCGCCTCGAGGATGTGTGCCGCGTGCGGCCCTGCGGGGACCGGTGGCGCGCCCGTCGCCGCCGCGGTGGGCGCGTCGTGCCCCGCGTGGCCGCCATGGGCCGCATG
>VGTK01000155.1 GCA_016874715.1 Deltaproteobacteria bacterium
CAGAACAGGAGTGAGCCCGCGGCTCGGAGCACGCAGCGAGCGTATCGATTCGACGCTCGCGCGGCCACCCCATCGGGTCGCCCGCCGCGCCATCGCGCCGACATTCCTAGACACCGCCATTCCGGGCCATTCCTGGCCGATAGCCCGCCCCGGCACGGCCGTGATACGGCTGGACCACTTCGAGCACCGCGGCCCCTCGTCCGCGGGCGACCCCGGGGAGCCCCACCATGACGAGATCCCCGAACCCGATCCTGCACCCGCTGCCCCTCGCCCTCGCCGCCGTCATCCTGGCCGTGAGCGCGCCCGCCCGCGCGTACACGGTCGCGACCGCGAGCCACGACGTGACCGTCGACTGCGGCACGAGCGGCACCGACGTGCCGACGGACTGGTACTTCCCGCAGCCGAACCCTAACCTCGGGCTCGTCTGGCTCCAGCACGGCTTCAGCCGCACCAACAACCAGATGATCGATCTCGCGACCGAGATCGCATCGCGCGGCTACGTCGTGTTCGCGACCTCGCTCGCACCGGGCGCGACCGGTTGCGCGATGAACAACGCAGGTTTCCTCTCCGACTTCGCGCGTCTCTTTCCCGAGATCGCCGACCCGGACACCGGCCTCCTGCAGTCGGCGCGTGCGGCCGCGCTCTCGGCCGGCGTGCCGCTCTCGACCCTGCCGGCCGACTTCGCCTTCTCGGGCCATTCGGCGGGCGGCGCGTCCGTGCTCGCCGTCGCACGAAACCTCGTCGTCGACCACCCGGCCGCGGCCGCCGGACTGCGCGGGGTCGCGCTGCTGGATCCGGTGGAGAGCACCTCGGGCGCGCTGATCGCGACCGCCCTGCCGGCGCTCGCGACGCTGCCCGTCTACACGGTCTCGTCCCCGCCCTACTCCTGCAACTCGAATGCGAGCGGCACCGTTCTGCTCGCGGCGAGCGGGCGTCCGTTCGCCGGCGTCCGCCTCGCGAGCGGCAGCCACTGCGACGCCGAGGGCGACTCGACCGACTTCCTCTGCACGGCCTTCTGCGGCACGCCGCAGCCGGCCAACGTCGCGGCGCTGCAGACGCTGGTCACCGGTTGGCTCGACGACTTCTTCGCGGACGACTTCACGCCCGACTGGTATCCGAGCGGCGCCTGGTTCGAGAGCCAGGTGGCTTCCGGACGGATCGTGGCGCTGCCGAGCCCGAGCACCTGCGGCAACGGTGCGCTGGACGCCGGCGAGGCCTGCGACGACGGCAACCGCGCCAACGGCGACTGCTGCAACGCGATCTGCGGCGCCGAGCCCGCGGGCGGCGCGTGCGCGTCCGACGGCAACGTCTGCACGGTCGACGCGTGCGACGGCAGCGGTGCGTGCGGGCACGCCGCGGGCAACGCCGGCACGCTCTGCCGCGCCGCGAGCGGCGTGTGCGACGTCGCCGAGACCTGCGATGGCGCGAGCCCGACCTGCCCGACCAACGGCTTCGCCGCCGACGGCACCGCGTGCCCCGCCGACACGAACCCGTGCACGCGCGACCAGTGCGACGGGTCCGGCACGTGCGCGCACCCGCCGGGCAACGCGGGAACGGTGTGCCGCGCGGCGAGCGGGGCGTGCGACGTCGCCGAGACCTGCGACGGCGTCTCGTCCGGCTGTCCCGCGGACGACGGTCTTCCCGACGGCGACGCGGATGGCACCTGCGACGCGCTCGACGCCTGCACCAACCCGGCCGACGGACAGGACTTCCTCGTGCATCCGAAGCCGAGCCTCGTCCTGACGCGCGTCCTCACCGACGCGACCCCCGGCAACGACGGCCTGGTGCTGCGCGCGGACTTCCGCCTCGGGGCCGGCGCGACCTTCGCGGCGCTCGACCCGTCACTCGACGGTGCGCGCGTGCTGCTGGCCAACGCGGCCGGCACGCTCCGCCTCGACGCGACCCTGCCGCCAGGCTCGTACGCCGGGAATGGCACGCGCGGCTGGCTGCGCACCGCGACGCGCTGGAAGTACCTCGACCGCACCGTCACGCCGATCGCGGGCATCACCGGCTTCGACGTGACCGACCGCGCCACCGCTGCGGCAGGTCAAGTCAAGATGAAGATCACGGGCAAGCGCGGGACGTACCCGCTCGCGATCGGCGACGCGCCGCTCGCCGCGACGGTCCTCCTCGGCGGAGCCGCAGCGTCCGGCGACGGGAGATGCGGCGAGAGCGCGTTTCGCCCCGGCGACTGCATCGTGAACGGCAGCACCACGACGATGCGCTGCACGCGCTGACGCGCGGCGGAGCGGCGACGATTCGCTGCACGCACTGACGCGCGACGGAGCGGCGACGACGCGCCGTACGCACTGACGCGCGGCGAAGCGGCGACGATGCGCCGCGTCCGCCGTCGCCTACAGGCGCTTCGCCACCCGGTCGAGGTGCTCGATCTGGCCGTCGGCGCGCTGGTGGAGCGCGTCGTTGTAGCTCGCGTCGCCGCGGTGGTTCGCGGCGCCTGCCGGCGCGAAGCACACCACGGCGCTGACGCGATACTCGTCGCGCGTCGGGTCGGACGGCGGCGGCGCCGCGTGCACGGTGTCGCCGTAGTGCACCGACACGTCGCCCGGGCGCGCCGCGAAGCGTGCCGCGTGCCGCCACGGGTCGATGGTCCGGTCGTGCGCGTTGAACGACGCCGCGTGCGACCCCGGCAGCATCGCGAGCTCACCGCTCTCCGGCGTCGCCTCGCGCAGGTACACCGACAGCAGCAGCGTCGGACACATGACCGCGTGTCCGCCCATGCCGCAGTCACGGTGCCACGGCAGGTCGGAGAGCCCGCCGTCGCTCATGCCCGGCTGCTTGTAGATCACCGTGACTCCGTCGCCCTCGCCCTTCGTGTGCACGAGCGCGCGGTCGGCGAGGCCGACCAGCGACAGCAGGCGCGGCTCCGCCGGCAGCAGCCCCAGGCGGTGCTTGACGTTGGCGCGGGTGACACGGGTCAGGACGTCCTCGCCGGCCGCGTTGCGGCCCCACCACGAGAGCCGGTCGCCGGGGCGCGCTTCCGCGCGGAGCGCCATCGCCTCCTCGAGCATGCGACCCGTCTCCTCACGTGTGAACGCACCGCGCACGAAGAGGTAGCCCGCCGTGCCGAGGAAGTGCACCATGTCGCCACGGTCGTCGCCGGGCGCGAAGGCGTGCTCGGGGTCGAGCGGCGCGCCGCGGCGATCGCGCAGGTCGAGCGTTTCCGGTCGGTACGGCGGGCGCCCGTTGTAGAGCGCGCGCAGCGTCGACTCCCAGCGCATCAGGTCTGCGGCGTTGCCGCGCACGCTGCGGACGCGGCCGCCGAAGACGAGGCCCGCGGGGGCCTCGAGCTCGTGCACGAGGCCACACCAGTCGGCGAGTTCGATCGCGAGCACGGTCTCGGCGTCCGCATCGCCCGGGGCGATCGCGACGCCGCGCTCGGCCGCGCGATAGGTGAAGCTCGTGCCGTCGCCGATGCGCAACGCGAGGCTCGGCAGGCGCGCCGTGTCCGCGCCGATCCATGCCGCGCGTCCGGCCGCGCTGCCGGCGGCGAGCCGGTGCGGCAGGGTACGGCGGTGGTACTCCGCGAAGTCGATTGGCGCGAAGCCTTCGGGCAGGGCCATCACGTGCGTTTGTGTCACCGCGGCCCGTTGCCAAGTCAAGCGACACACCGCGCTGTTCGCGCAGACGGAACGGTCTCGCCCGGAGAACCTGCCAGCCTCTGCCCATGCTGCCGAAGCTGCCGGGCCGGGCGGTCGACGACGTCGCCTCGATACGGGATGCGGTGCAGGGGTGGCGCGGGACGACGCCGGCGGAGCGCATCGCGGATGGCCCGGGGTGCGCGGGCATGTCGTATCGCTCGCGCAGGACGGCTTTTTCTCTGGCCCACGCCGGGCCAGGCTCGCCCGCGTGGACGTGGAACGCGCGCTCTATCGCTCGGCGACAGGCTACTGGGCGAACAAGCTCTTGCTGCCGCTGAAGCTGGTCGTGCCCCAGCCGCTCGTCGCCCGCGTGCCGGGCCTCAAGACCAACCAGGAGATCCGGGTGGGCGTGGTCCTGCAGCAGGTACGAGGTCGCCTGCTCGACGTCGGCTGTGGAGCCAATCGGCTGGCGCACGCGTATCGCCGGCAGGGGGGCCAGGCGGTCGGCGTGGACGTGTACCCCTGGGACGGCGTCGACCAGATCGTCGAGAACAGGGCGGAGCTGCCCTTTCCCGACGGCTCCTCCGACACCATCACGTTCGTCGCGTCCTTCAACCACATTCCGAACCGGGTCGACGTCCTGGCCGAGGCGCGTCGCCTGCTCGCGCCCGGCGGGCGGGTGCTGCTCACGAACCTCCGGCCCGTCGTCTCGCGCCTCTGGCATCTGTGGGCCTTCTGGGACGACGATCAGCACGAGCGCGGCATGAAGAGCGGCGAGGTGTTCGGGTTTCGCGATGAGGAGCTGGCCGAGCTCCTGTCGCGCTCCGGCTTCCGCACGACCGTGCGCTGCGCCTTGTCGCTCGGGCTGAACCATCTGTGGAGCTGCGAACCGGCCCGCTGAGCTGTGTCCCCGGCGTTCGTCGACACGAGCGGCCCTGCGTCCTGGGCGTTCGTTGACACGAGCGGCCCTGCGTCCTGGGCGTTCGTTGACACGAGCGGCCCTGCGTCCTGGGCGTTCGTTGACACGAGCGGCCCTGCGTCCTGGGCGTTCGTTGACACGAGCGGCCCTGCATCGCCATCATCACCGGCTGCGATGAGACTGCACCTGATCTCGCCGACGCACTACCTGCCGGACGGCTCGCTGCACAAGACGACGCGCTACTGGACCAGCGGGACCACGCTGCCGTACCTGAAAGCGCTCACGCCGCCCGGACACGAGGTGTCGTTCACCGACGAGCTGATGCAGGAGCTCGACGTGCCGCGCATCGAGCGCGAGGCCGACGTGGTCGGGCTCACGGCGATGGGCCCGCAGATCCGGCGCGCGTACGACCTCGCCGACCACTTCCGCGCGCGCGGCAAGAAGGTTGTGCTCGGTGGGACGTGGGTCACGCTCACCGCCGAGGAGTCGTTGCGCCACGCCGACGCGGTGGTCGCGGGCGAGGCCGAGTACGTCTGGCCGCAGGTGCTCGCAGATCTCGAGGCGGGCCGCTCCGCCGGCATCTACCGCGCCGACCGCTGGCACGACCTCTCGAACCTGCCGGAGATCGACTACTGGTCGCTGCCGCTCCTCAAGCCCGACGCGTTCCGCTCGAGCTGGCTGTACCGCAAGTACTTCTTCTGGCCGATCATGTTCTCGCGCGGCTGTCCGCACCCTTGCGAGTACTGCGCGGTGCAGACGTACTACAGGCGCAGCTACCGCACGCGTCCGGTGGACGAGTTCGTCGCCGAGATCGACCGCATGCGCGCGCTGGGCGCGAGCCGCTTCCTGTTCCTCGACGACAACCCGGTCGCGCACCCCGAGAAGGCGAAGGAGATGCTGCGCCAGCTCGTGCCCCGGCGCGTGCAGTGGGTCAGTCAGGCGACCGTCAACGTCGCGCGCGATCCCGAGCTGCTCGACCTGGTCGCGCGCTCCGGGGCACGCGTGCTCTCGATCGGCTTCGAGAGCCTGAACGAAGGGAGCCTCGCGTCGATCGGCAAGAGCTTCAACCGCCCGAGCCGTTACGCCGAGGACGTCGCGAAGCTGCGCGCACGCGGCATCCAGGTGATCGCGCTGGTGATGGTGGGCCTCGACGGCGACACCCCCGAGACCTTCGCCACGACGCTGCGCTGGCTCGACGAGAACCGCGTCAGCTTCCTGAAGCTCTTCACCCCGGCACCGTACCCGGGCACCAAGTTCCACGCCGACATGCTCGCTGCGGGCCGCATCCGGAGCGACGACTGGGGCCGCTACGACTACGGCACGCCGAACGTCGTGCCGACCGGCATGACCAGCGACGAGATGATCGACGGCTTCAAGGCCGTGTACTCGGGATTCTACTCGGTGCGCAGCATGCTGCGCCGCTTCGTGCCGCCGCCGCGGCAGAATCTCCTCGAGAGCCTGGCGATGATCGTCGCGAATGTAAAGGTCAACGGCTACCTGCGTCGCAACCCGGACGCCTGGGGGACGATTAGTTGAAACGAGGGGGCACGCGCCCCCTCGCCCCACGCGGCCGAGCCGCGCGGGGCCCCACTCCCCGCGGTCGCTGACGCTCCGCGCTCGCCGGCGGCTCGCGTGCTCGACGCCTGCCGGCGGCGACTCCGCGGCGCGACTCCCCCCGGCTCGTTCGAAACGAGGGGGCACGCGCCCCCTCGCCCCACGCGGCCGAGCCGCGCGGGGCGAGGGCCTGTCAAGCGAACGATCGGGCGGCGACGCGGGGCTCGTCCCACAAATGGAGAAGCTGGCGACACGATTCCGAATTTCTTCCATTCTCCGCGCCGTAACCGTGAGGTACGACATAGCGCGTGCGACGCCCGGAGAAGGTGCGTGGCGGGGAAGGAAGCTCGATGGGGAGTGGTGGAAGCGGAGCGGCACGCCGCCGCGCAGGAGGCGCCGGCAGGCGCGCGAAGTCATCACGGAGTGCCGGGAAGTCGTGGAGGGCCGGATGGCTTCGCTCCGTGACCCGCGCCGCCCTCGGGGTATTGAGCTTCGCCGTGCTGCTGGACGCGAGCAGCGTATCGGCCGCATCGACCCCGAGCGCAGATGAACTCGCGCTGCTGGCGCTCGCCAACGAGGCCCGGGCGGAAGCCGGGCTCCGGCCGCTCGTCTGGCACGACAGGCTCGGCCAGGCGGCCCGCGCGCACAGCACCGACATGGCGACGAGCAACTGCTTCCAGCACAATTCCTGCAACGGACAGAACTGGGTCACCCGCGTCAGCCGCTACTATCCCACGTGGTCCGCGCTGGGCGAGATCATCGCACTCGGCGGCGACCCGCGCGCACTGCACGAGGGCTGGATGGTGAGCGCGCAGCACCGCTCGAAGATCCTCGGCGCGTACAGCGAGTTCGGCGCGGGAGTCGCCTTCGCGCAGACGGCGTTCGGCGACTGGGCCTACGCCACGGAGGACTTCGGCGATCGCGGCGCGATCGGCCTGGACGACATCCCGACGCTCCCCGCAGGCGGCGTCTCGCCGCGACTCGGCATCGACACGACGCGCGAGCTGTTCGTCAATTACTTCCACGCCGGCGGCGGTGCTCCGCGGGCCGTGCGCGCGCTCGTCGGCTCGTCGTGCGTCGACCTCGCGCGCACCGCAGGCTCTGCCGCGAACGGGACGTACGGGTTCGACCTGCGATTCACGCAGAGCGGCTGCGTGCCCGTGGTCTTCGAGGCGATCCGCTCCGACGGTGCGATCGAGCGCTGGCCGTCCGGAAAGGCATTGCTCGTAGGAGTCGGCACGAGCGGCTTGGGCTGTGCCGAAACCACGAACGCCGTGCCCACGCAGAACTGCGGTGGTGGCGGCGGCGGCCCGACGCCGACACCCGCGCCGACACCGGGCGGGACGAACGATCAGCTCGATGGGCTCCGCGTCACGATGCGGCCCGGCAGGTCCGACCCCGACGCGGGCATCGTGACGCTGCAGGCGAAGCTGCCTTCCCTCGCGACCTTCGATCCCACATCGGGCCCCGTGTCGGTCCAGATCCGGGCCGCGCAGGCGGCGCCGTGGACGACGATCATTCCCGCGCGCTGCGGCGACGAGAGCTGCCTCACGCCCAACGACCGCGGCACGGCATTCCGCGGCAGCGTGGGCACGGCAGCGCTGAGCTTCACCCAGGCGGGGGACGGCACGTGGCGGTTCCGCCTGACGGCGCGGCGGCAGACCCTCGACGACGTCGAGCGAGGCACCGTCGACGTCGTCGTGACGGCAGACGGCACGTCCTACTCCGGCTCGGCCGAGGCCGAGATTCGCGGGGGCAGGCTCACGACGAAGTGAGTTCGCACGCCCGGGGCCGATACGCGATCGGCTCCGGGCGGGTGCGCCGCAGTGGCGGCCGCACCACGCGGCGCTCTCAGCCTGCGTCGGCGGGCAGTCGCACCCCGCGCACGATCATGTCGCGGCACCATGAGCCGAACAGCGCGTCGTCGCGGGGCTGCTCGACCAGCGTGTCCGGATGCCACATGCTGCGCGCGACGTGGAAGTGTGCGTTGCCGTAGGCGTGCAGCGCGTACGACGGCGTCGCGAGGCGGTTCTCGATGGCGTGGATCGCGTCCTCGCGCATCGCCACGACGTACGGCGCGGACGCGACCAGCGCCGACGCCGGAGTGATCGACCCGTCACGGCGTCGGTAGAACACGTTGCGCTCTTCGCCCTCGTAGACCGCGACCACGGCCCACGTGCGGTGGTCGTGCGGCGCGTTCACGAAGCCGGGCGGCAGCGTCGCGTGGAACATCGTCAGCTCGGGTGAGTCGACCAGCACGTGCTGCCCGAAGCGCGGGATGCCGCCCATGCGCTCCGCAGCCTCCGTGCCGAGCAGCCTGCGGCGCAGCTCGCGCGGCGCTGCCGACGCGATCGTCTCGCGCAGGAGGTCGTGGATGGCCTGCGCGGCGTCCCGTGCGGAGAGGGCTGCGCGGGCACGCTCGACGAGGGTCGCGGCGTCGCCCATGCCGGGGACTTCTAGTCGACCGCCATCACGCGGGCGAGCCGCGCTCGCCGGCGCTCAAGAGATCGCGGCGGGCGGGCGATACGCGTCCCGGATGGACCAGCCGCGCGGCACGTTGCACGGCGAGCGGAACGGCGGCCTCACGCCGCTCGCGCTCCTCGCCGGCATGTCGGGCAACCTCATGGAGTGGTACGACTTCGCACTCTATGGGGTCCTCGCGGCGACGCTCGGCGAGCTGTTCTTTCCGCACGGCAACCGCCTTGCGGCGCTGCTGGCGGTGTTCGGGGTGTTCGCCGCCGGCTACGTCATGCGCATCGTCGGCGGTGCGTGGTTCGGACACGTCGGCGATCGCCTCGGGCGGCGGCGCGCGCTGCTGCTCTCCGCGGTCGCGATGGCGGTCGCGACGTCGCTGGTCGGCTTGCTGCCGACCTGGGAGACCGCCGGCGTCGTCGCGCCTCTGCTGTTCACGGCACTCCGCCTCGTGCAGGGGCTGTCCGTCGGGGGCGAGTTCACGACGTCGATCACCTACCTGATCGAGCACGCGCCACCGGGCCGGCGCGGACTGCAGGGCAGCCTCGCCTCGCTCACTGCGGGCGCGGGCATCCTGCTCGGCTCGGCGATCGGCAACGCGCTGTTCGCGCTGTTCACCACCGAGGAGGTGCTGGCCGGGGCGTGGCGCCTGCCGTTCCTGCTGTCGGTCCCGCTCGGCCTCTCGCTCGCGGTGCTGCGCGCGGCACTGCCCGACGACACCATGCCCAGGCCCGCCGCGGACGCGGCGGCCACGGCCCTGCGCGAGCGCTCGCCGGTGTGGCACGTGCTCCGCGAGCACCCCGGCGAGATCCTGCGCGGCGCGCTCCTCGGCTTCGGACCCAGCGCGGCGTTCTGCGCGATCGCCGTCTTCCTCGCGTCGTTCCTCACCACCGAGAAGATCCTGCCGGAGTCGTCGGCACTGAGCCTCGAGACCACGTCGATCGCGTTCATGGTCGTGCTGACACCGCTCGCCGGTCACCTCGGCGACCGCTTCGGCCGCAAGCCCATGGTGATCGCGGGCGTCGCCGGATGCATGCTCGCCGCCGTTCCCCTCTTCGTGCTGCTGCGGACCGGGAGCGGCGAACGCGACCTGTGGGCGGAGCTGGCCTTCGCGACGTTCGTGGTCGCGGCCCTGTCGCCGTACCAGGTGTGGCTCGCCGAGTGCTTCCCCCGCGAGCTGCGCGCGAGCGGCCTCGGGCTCGCCTACAACGGCGCCGCGGGACTGCTCGGCGGAACCACGCCGCTCGCCTGCACGACGCTCGCCGATCTCACCGGCAGCGCGCTCGCGCCGGGCGCGTACGTCGCGTTCGCTTGCGCCCTGAGCCTCGCGATCGCGCTGCGCACGGGCGAGACGGCGCCGACCGCCACGCCGGCGCAACGGAGACGTCCAGCGGGTTCGCCGTAGCGTTCGCGCGATCCGTCTCGCCTCGGCGCCTGATCTGCGAGCGGGCGTTCCTGCACGCTCACGTCGCGCGGTCTTCGGGTCGAAAGACCAGCAGCCCGGGGCGCGCACTGTGCTCCGGCGACGAGGAAGGGAAGCGCCGGGGCGATATGGTCAGGGTTCCGCTGGAGTTCGCGAAGCCGACGATGCGGCTCGCCAAGCCGATCTGCGACGCGAAGGGTCGGGTGCTCGCCGGCAGCGGCTCGCTGCTGACGCCGAGCGTGGTGCGCCTGCTGCGGCGCCTCGCCATCCAGACCGTCGTGGTCACCGGAGGCGACGACGACATCGCCGGTTGGGAGGCGGTCCGTTCGCTCGCGGACGAGCGGCGGCTCCTCGAGACACGCATGGGCAAGGTCGTGCCGCGATCGGCGCGCGCGATGCTGCAGGAAGCCCTCGACCGCCGGCTGGCTCGCCGCGATCGGCGTCTCGGCAGCGAAACGGACGGTTGAAGGCCATGGCTTCGCAGGCGCTCGCCCAGGTCACGCCGGACATCCGCCGCCGCATCGAGCGGCTGCGCACGATTCCCACCATGCCGCGGCTCATCGAGCGTGTGGTCGCGGCCCTCGACGACGCCGAGATCGACCTCGGGCGCGTCGGCGAGCTGATCGAGGTCGACCAGGCGCTCACCGCGCAGATCCTGCGGCTCGCGAACTCCGCGTTCTATGGCGCGCAGGGCCGCACGACGCACGTCGCACCCGCGCTCGTGCTGCTGGGTACGACCGTCACGCGCAGCCTCGTCCTGACGTCGTCCGTCTTCGACCTGCAGAAGGTCGGCCTGCGGGGCTTCTGGGAGCACTCGATCGGCTGCGCGGTCGCGGCAGGCGCGCTCGCCAAGGTCACCCAGCGCGTACCGCCCGGGGAGGCGAGCGCCGCGGGGCTGCTGCACGACCTGGGTAAGGTCATCATCTACCGCGAGCTGCCGGAGGACTTCGCGACCATCGTCGAGCGCGCGCACACCGAGGGCCGGAGCTTCCGCGCGGTCGAGCAGGCGCTGCTCGGCGTCGATCACGCGGAGGTCGCGACCTGGCTCACCGCGCGCTGGCACTTCCCGCCGCAGCTCGCCGAGCCGATCGCCTTCCACCACCACCCGGGCCGCGCATGGCGCGCGGCCGACCATGCGGCGATCGTGCACCTCGCCGACATCCTGGTGCGCGCGGTCGGATTCGGCAACGGCGGCGACCCGCTCGTTCCCGAGGTCGACCCGGCCGCATGGGCACGACTCGAGCTCACGGCCGACATGCTCGACCGCGTGCTCGACCAGTTCGACTTCGACCTCGACCAGGCACTCAACCACGCGGTCCTCGACTGATCGCGCGGCTGCGGCCTCGCCCCGATCGAAATCCGCACCGACACCGACGAGCTACGCGCGACGCCGCGCCCGGGTCAGCGCTCGGTCCCGGAGCCCGCGAGCTCCGCCGGCAGCTCCGGGCGGCGCAGGAAGGCCTCGATCGTGGCGTGGGTCTCCTCGGGGCGCTCGAGCTGCGGCACGTGCCCGCAATCGAGCTTCAGGTGCGAAGCCGACGGCAGAACGTCCTCGACGTGCTTGGCGAAGCCGATCGGCACCAGCCGGTCGAGGTGCCCCCAGATGAACAGGGACGGCGCCTGCAGCCGCTCGAGGCGCGTCCAGAAGCCCTTCGCGCCGTGCGGCTCCTCGAGGTAGATGTTGCGCGCCGACGCGTAGAAGGCGACCCGCCCGCGTGGCGTCAAGTACGCACGCAGGAACCCGTCGACACCGGCCCGCACCCAGCCGTCGGCCGCAGCCGGGATGATCCGGTGCACGGCGTTCTCGATCACCCAGCGCGGGGTGGCCTGCACGAGCCCCAGCTCCGGACGCAACAGGCGGACGAACGGCGCCCACGCGCGCTCGCGCTTCCACGCGAGCGACGGTGCCAGGAGCACGAGCTTGCGCGCGCGGTCCGGGTAGCGGAGCCCGAGTTCGAGCGCGACGCGGCCACCCATGCTGTTGCCGATCACGTGCGCGCGGTCGATCTCGAGGGCGTCCATCAGGTCCACGATCGCGCGTGCGAAGAACGGCGGGTGGTACGGCGCGAGCAGCGGCTTCACCGAGTCGCCGAAGCCCGGCAGGTCCACCGAGATCGTCCGGTAACCCGCACCGGCAAGTGCGACGGTGGTGGTGAGGAACGAGATCTTGGTCGCACCGAGGCCGTGCACGAGGATGACCGGCTCGCCCGTACCCGCGTCGAGCACCGACAGGGTGCCGCTCTCGGTCTCGACGCGCCGGAACGCGAGGCCTTCCGGCGGCCGCATGCCGCTCGTCGACGCGAGGAAGCCGACGCCGAGGTGCAGGTTGCGCCGCACGAGCAGGCGTCCCGAGCGAAACGCGTCCATGCCGCCGCGGAGGTCGTTCGCGATGTGCCCCCAGACCTCGCGGTCCGCGGTCAGGGTCGCGTCCGGGGAGGGCTCGGTCGCTGCCTCGAGCCGAGCGGTCCCGCCCGCGAGCCGCACGTCCCACTCGCCCTCGCCGGGGATCGCGAGACGCACGCAGGCGCGCTCCTGCGAGCCGTCAAGGACCGTCGGATCGTAGCGTCCGACGAGGAGACCCAGCGGGCTCGCGGCGACGGCCGGGGGCTCGCCGTCGCCGACGGTCGGGGCCGGGAAGCCGTCTCTGCGCACTGCCTGTTCGACGGGCATACCCTCCATCATGCCACCGACCGGAGTGGCAGCGAAGCCGGTTCTTCGTCAGCGCGCGTAGGGCGACAGGCGGTCGACGAGGCCCGGAGCGCACAGCGAGCCGTGCGCGGGGATGCCCACGAACTCGTCGCCGGTCGCGAACACCTCGCCGATGGCTCCCTTCAGAAGCTCGCCCGACGTCCCGACGAACACCAGCCGCTCGGACACGAACTTCGGCAGCGTGCTGGCGGCGCCGATCTCGGCCCAACCGGTGTCGCGAGCGATGATCTGCCCGAGCGCCTCGCCCGACGCGCTTGCGACGCGGACCGCGCTCGCCGCCGTGAATGCGATGTAGGGCGGTGCCGGCAGCGGCGCCAGCGCCGCGCCCGCGACGGGGTTGCCCACGATGCCCGAGAACACCTCGATGCGGAGCCCGAACACGCGGCCGTCGGCGGCCGTGAGCGAGATCGGCACCGAGCCGGTCTGGTAGCAGAGGCCCGGCGTGAAGCTCAGGTCGGGCAGGAAGCGCAGCGCGACCGGATCGCTCGCAACCGTGCACGCGGGATCCTCGGACAGCGCGAGGTCGGCGACGTCGATGCGCACGCACTCGACCTCGCCGGTGGCGGAAGCACGATTGCCGCACGCCGCGGCGCCGGCCAGCACGAGGCAGGCGAGCAGGCGGCACCAGGAATCCGGCACGCCGTTCCGCAGGCGGTACGGAGAACGTAGCAGCTGCAACATGCGGCGGATCCCTCCGAGAGCGGCCGGGGCACGCCGTGCGCCGCGGCGGCGAAGTCCAAGCACAACGCGGCGCGGAATACGATGAGCCGGCGGGTGCGCGGGGCGCAGGGTGCCCGCCCCCGCCGGTCAGCGCGGCGAGGGTGCTGCTGCCGGCCCCGCGGTCGGTCCCAGCGAGCGCAGGTACTCGACGACCTCCCGTGCCTGCTTCTCGGTCAGCTCGCGCTCGAAGTGCGGCATCGCCGCCTGCTGCCGGTCGAGCATGTGCAGGACGTTGCGGCGCAGGTCCTCGGGGTCCTGCGCCTTCAAGTACTTGCGGTCGAAGGCGACCGGCGGCGCCTCGTCGCCGACCGCGAACACGCCGCCGCCCCGCCCGTCGTCCCCGTGGCAGCCGCCGCACCACAGCGAGTAGTACGCGAAGCCCGGCGACGGCAGGCGGACGTAAGCGACGAGATCGCGCGTCTGGCCCTCGCTCGCGAGCGGCGGGATCGCCGGCATGCCGGTACGGCCGTGGCGCACGATCTCGGCGAGCTCGGCGTCGGTCACCGACTTCTGGAATTCCGCCGACGCGAGGTCGCGCGGCGGCGACTGCAGTCCGTCGGGCAGGCGCATGGCCGCGGCCGGCGCGCCGAACGGGCCGTGGCACGTCTCGCAGCGCCCGGCGTAGAGCTCGGCGCCGCGCTCGACGGGCTCCCACTGGACGTCCGGCAGGCGCTCGAGGTGCGTGACGATCGACTCGACCATCTGCGTCCGGCGGCGCATGGCCGGCGGATCGATCTCGATCTTGAGCGCGCGACCGCGGCGGATCCTCTCGACCAGATCCTCGGTCGGGTGGAGCGCGAGGAAGCCTTCTCGCAGGTCGCGCGGGGGTGGTGCGAAGTAGATCCCCTGGGGCCCGTCGCCGCGGCCGGTCGGCCCATGGCAGGGCGCGCACTTCCGCTGGTAGAGCAGCGCGGCGCCCGCGTCGCCGCGCGGCACGAGCGCCGGC
>VGTK01000156.1 GCA_016874715.1 Deltaproteobacteria bacterium
AGCTCTCGAAGCCGAAGGCGCCCTCGAAGGGTCCGATCTGCTCGTGCAGGGCGTCGAAGCGCAGGTCGTAGCCGCGGTTCTCGAACTTGGTCCCGATGATCGCGCCCTCGTTCGCCGTCAGCTCGAGCTCGTCGTGGTTGTAGTCGACCAGGCCGAGCCGCCCCTTGATCGTGGAGATCTTCGGCAAGGGCGAGCCGATCGCGCCGGCGACGTCGAGACGCGTCTGGCGCAGCTCGATGAAGGTCGAGGGGGCGCCGGGAATTCCGTAGGTCGTGTCGTAGATCGACGGCGCGACGCCGAGGTAGGTCTCGTCGTCGAAGAAGTACGAGGCGCCCGCAGCACCGCCCTGCGTGGACAGCGCCGAGTTGATGACCTCGCCCTTCTCTTCGCTCTCGCCGGGCTCGAGGGGTCGCTCCCGGCGGAGCTCCGACGAGCGCGCGAAGCCGGGGATCGAGTAGTTGTCGGTCTCGCGACCGAAGGCGTCGAGGTGCACGGCCCAGCCTTCGTAGCCGGCCTCGAGGATGCCGATGCCGGCCGCCTCGAGGTTCACCGTGTTGCCGCGCCCCTGCACGACGCCGTGCACACCGTTCGCGACCCGCTCGTCCGGGATGCGCGAGGTGAAGTTGTTGACCACGCCGCCGATCGCGTTCGGCCCGTAGAGCAGCGCCGACGGTCCGCGCACCACCTCGATGCGCTTGGTGAGCAGCGGCTCGAGGCTGACGGCATGATCCGGGCTGACAGCGGAGGCGTCGATCAGTCCGAGCCCGTTCTCGAGGACTCGGATGTTGTCCCCGCCGAGGCCGCGGATGACGGGCCGGCTCGCGCCCGGTCCGAAGAACGTCTGGCTGATGCCGGGCTGCTCCGCGAGCACCTCGCCGAGCTGCGGCGCCTGCAGCGGCAGCAGCGTCTTGCCCTCGAGAACGGAGACCGGCTTCGCCAGCTCCGAGATCGCGCGCGGCAGCGGCGCACCGGTGACGACGATCTCCTCGAAGCGGAAGGAGCGCGACGGTGCCGCGTCCGCTGCGACCTCGCCTTCCGGCGCGCCGCCTTCGGCCGGCGAGGCGAGCGGCAGCGGAGTCGGCTCGGGTGCGGGCTCGGCGGCGGGCTGGGCCCAAGCCGGAAGGTGGACCGCGAGCAAGATGACGGCGGCGAGGCTCGCTGGCCGGAAGCTGGCCCACCGGCGCCCTGCCTGGGCTCGCCTGGGTGTCGGACGGATCGAACGGAAACGCATCTGGTCCCTCGAGTGCGTGTTCGCGCGTGGCACCGCCACGCCGGAACACCGCACTTCCCGACCCGCGAGCATCAGCCGGCGGGTCGCCAAGACGTCTGCCACGGCCATTCCCCCGCGCGGGAGGCGGCGTGGCGGCGAGGAAGTCTAGGCGAGGATCGGGCGAGGGGGAGCGCGACCCGCTTCGAGCAGGCTCTGCCAGCGGTGGGCAGCGTGCTCGGGTGCGCTCCAGAGGCGCTCGGGCGGTGCGGCCGAGGGCGCCAGCGTCACCGTGGTGACGCCGAGCAGGACCGGGCTGTGGTGCGCGACGACGCACTCGGCGCAGCCTCTCTCGACGCCCTGGTGCTGCTCGTGTCGGTGCCCGGCAGCAATCAGCAGGGCAACCGCGAACACGACCGCTGCGATCCGGGCGAGCCGGCGCCGCGCACGGGTGGGCATCGGGGTCACGATTGCGACCGGCTACCAACGTGCTGCACGCATGTCAACCGGGGCTGGTCGCGAACACCGGGTGTGCTTGACTTCCGGCCGGGCGAACGACACGTTAGGGCCAGGGTCTGACCGGATGAAGCTGAAGCGCGTCACACGCTCGAGGCCGCTCCTCGCCGCCATCGGCATCTGCGCCCTCTTGGCCGCCATCGCGCTGGCATCCGTACACTCCGTGCACGGCGATTCGCGCGTCGCCCACGATCACCGCGCCGCGGACTGCGCCGGCTGTCACCTGCTACGCTCGTACGCGGCAGCAGACTTGAGCGAGCCGGTGCGACTCGAACGGCCGACGCTCCTTGCCGCCACAGCGCCCGGCGCGCCCGGCAACGACGAGCTCGCCGCGCCGGCCAGCGCGCTCGGCTCGCGCGCCCCCCCTGCGATCTAGCCAGGCTCCGCGTTCCACGGCCGGCGCATGCCCATGCCCGGCCACGTGCAGCGAGCTCGTTGCGCAGATCCACCATCCCGGGCCCGTCCTTGCGGCCCGTTCCACGCCAGAGGGGGAGCAGAGATGTACAGCTTCGCGTCTTCCGCCGCGGCCGCGTGCGCCGCCATCGTGACGTTTTCGAGATCGATCCGCCGCCCGGCACTGACCGCGGCACTCGTCCTGTCGGCTGCCCTGGCCGGCTGCTGGGGTGACGGCCCCATCCCGTCGCAGGAGGAGGAGGAGTTCGAGCTCATCTTCGGCTCGAGCGCGCCCGACGGGGGCCAGCTCACGACCGACTACGACTTCGACATGGCGGCGCCGGCGGCGTTCAGCGCCGAGATCGGCGGCTTCACGCTCTACAGCGGGACCAACCCCGGCTTCGTCTCGCTGGAGAGCGCGATCGAGGGCGAGGCGGGCGCTCTCTTTCCCCTGCCCGAGGGGATCCCGGTGGCGGTCACCATCACCGCGATCGACGCGGGGGCACGGCTCGTGTTCGGGGACACCGTGCTGGAGGACGAAGGGGACTCGGTCGTGATCGGCACGACGCCGATCCACCTGCACCCTCAGTGGCAGGTGGTCGCTCCAACGGGCGAGGTGCCTGCGCCGCGATCCGTGAGCTTCACCTTGACGGCGAACGCCGCGGGATACGAGGAGTCGATGAGCTTCACCGTGATGATCGAGGTGGTCGACGAGTGACCCTCCAGGGAGTGCCATGACAAAGGGGGGCGAGCGGGCGCTGCTGGCGCTCGCCGTCCTGCTGCTCGGCGGCGCACCGGCGCGGGCGAGCTTGACGCACGAGGGACAGGGCTGGTTCCAGGGCATCGCGCGGGTCTCGCTGCCGCAGCGCTTCAAGCTGTGGCTCGAAGTGCAGCCGCGCGTCGACGGGGACGGCATGAGCCAGCTCGTCCTCCGTCCTGCGATCGGCTACCAGGTCGTGCCGTCCTGGACGCTCTACCAGGGCTACGGCTGGATCCCGAGCTTCGACCCGTTCAAGAGCGAGAACCGCAGCTACCAGGAGTCGCTGCTCGAGACCCCGGTGGGCGAGCTGCGCATGATCAATCGCACACGATTCGAGCAGCGCTTCATCGAGGGCGTCGACGGGGTGTCGCTGCGGCTGCGCCACATGCTGCGCTTCACGTATCCGATCGACTCCGCACGGACCTGGCTCGCGGCGATCTCCGACGAGCTCTTCGTCAACTGCAACGACGCGACCGGCGGCCCGCAGGCCGGCTTCGACCAGAACCGGGTCTACCTCGGCGTTCGCCGACAGCTCACGCCCACCTCCGCGCTCGAGGTCGGCTACCTGCACCAGTTCCAGAAAAAGCCCTCGGCCGACGACGTCTCGAGCAGCAACGCCGTGGTCTCGCTGGACGTCGCGTTCTGACACGCGACCCGCACCGGCAGACCGCTCCGCCGTGATTCGCCGGTGACGACCGGCGAGCGGGTGCCGTGCCGGCCACCCGCTCGCCGGCACACCCGAGGAAGCCGCCCGGCGCGCAATCTTCGCTTCGTGGTCGGCGAAGCCCGTGCGGACGTCGGATGGAACGCCGTGCCGGTTCCATCCGACGTCGTCGGCGAACGTCAGTAGCTGAACTGGAGCTGGAACCCGATCCGCGAGCCGTCCACGATGTCGTCGTACGGGTAGGTGTTCGTGTTCGTGCGTCGCGCGCTGTAGGCGTAGTCGATCGTGAACTCGAGGTTCTGCAGGAACGCCCACTCGACGCCGAAGTCCCACTCGTTGAGCAGCGTGAACGGCGCGTTGCGCGCGAACTTTCGCCCGCCGTCGTAGTACTGCCAGCGGACGAACGGGAAGACGACGCCCCAGGGCGACTTCCACTGGTAGTAGGCCTGCGCGTAACCGCCCCACAGGGACTTCGACTCGATGCGCTGGTCGTCGACGAGCTCGGGGCCGTCGCCGACGGTCCATTCCGTCTCGAAGCCGAACGGCTGCGGGTAGAGCACCGCCGAGATGGCGAGCCGGCGGTCGAGCACACCGCTCTTCGGCGCCGACGGCGTCACCGCCGGGTCGCCGATCGCCGCGACGCGCGGCACGAAGCGTCCCCAGTAGCCCTGGATTCCGGGCTCGAAGAACTGACCGCCGCCGAGCTTGAAGGGGTAGCTGACGCGGCCGACCACGTAGACGTCGTTGTTCTGGTCGAGGCGGTTCAGCCCCTGGCCGTTGTAGACACCGAGGGCGGTGACGCCGTAGTCACCCGAGCCCTTGAGGCCGCTGCTCACGAGATACCGGAAGCGCTCGCGGATCTCGGCCGGCGCCCAGTAGAAGAAGACGCCGACGTCGCGCTCGCCTTCCACCGCCGAGTTGAAGGCTTCGGGACGCTCGAGCGGAATGCGGTTCTGGCTCGACTGCATGTTGACCCAGCCGAAGGGCACCTTCGACTGGCCGACGCGGAAGCGGAACTCCTTCTTCTCGTCGATCGAGATGTCGGCGTAGGCGTCGCGGAGCTGCACCGAGAAGTCGCCGTCGGCCGGGGCCGCGTTCAGGTCGGGCTGGATGTAGATGTAGAGGTGGTCGGTGATGTCGCCGGAGAAGATCATGCGGGCCCGGCGCAGGTAGATCCCCCCGCCGTCACGCACCGACCGGTCGGCGGGAACGAACCAATCCGCGTCGCTGTCCTTGTCGAGGAGTGCTGTGTAGCGCGTCTGCACGTAGCCGCGCAGCGAGATCCTCTCGTACCACTTCGACGCCAGCGCCTCCTTGACCACGGCCTGGATCACCCCCTTCTCTGCCTCCGGCTTCTCCGGCGCCGCGGCCTCGACCGGTACGGGGGCCGTCTCGCCCGCGGGAGGCGGCACGGTCCCGGCCGGCACCACGCCCGGGGGTGGCGCGGTCTCGGCTGGCACCACGCCCGGGGGCGGCGCGGGCGCGGCCGGGACGGCAGGCGCGGGGCCGGTAGCGGCCGGAACCGTCCGCACCTTGGCGGGCTTCTTCGGGGCAGCGGCCGGTGCAACCGGCGCGGGCTCGCCGTCGGTCTCGACGCGCTTGAACGTGCCGAGGTGGGTGCGTCCGGGGCCGGGCTTGGTGAACACCTGGCCCGAGGTCTCGTCGACGTACAGATTCACCGTCGGGGTACCCGCGGCCAGAGCCGTCGCCGGCCCGCCGAGGGCGATCTGGATCACCAGAAGGAGGGAGACGGCGAGGTGCGTCGTTCGCTTCCGCTTGTTCGCGCAGCTGCCGCTCGTCATCGATCCCCTCTCTGTTCCCTGGTGCCGCGCTCCCATCCGTACGCTTAGCCGGTCGGGCTAACCCGACGCGCTCGACGCAACAAGATCGCAACGCGCACGCAGGCGTCTTGTCATCGATCGTTCACGAAACGGCACTCAGCAGTTCATCGCGACGGCCTTCGGGCGCCCCGCTCGGCTTCGGCGCAGATGCCCGCGGCGCTGCCACCGGATTGGGCACTGGCGCGAATGCGTGCAGCACGCGGGGAGGCACGGACCTCGCCACGCCCCGGGACGCCCGCCGTTCCGCTCACGAGTGCAGCGCGACCGCAGGCAGCGTCCTTGCTTACGCCGCGGGCACCACAAGGCGATCATCCCACGCCGAACATTTCAGGGGAGGAGAACATGGTCTTGAACATCCTGCGGGCATGTACCGCCGCCGCATTCGCGGTCGCGAGCACAGACATCGCCTGGGGCCAGTACGTCGGATCGGAGGGGATCGAGACCGGCGCCGCCGAGGTCTCGGGCGTCCAGACGCAAGAGGCCGCGGAAGAGCCGGATCGCAGCCTCGGCCCGGACTATTACGGGACCGAGCCGATCAAGTTCCTGAGCAACGAGGGCAAGGGTTACTCCGCCGCCGAGATGATCCTGGGCGAGGATCGTCCGATCAACTTCGGCGGCTGGGCGTCGCTCGGCTACACCAGCCGTTCGACCGGGCTGTTCAACACCGATCCCGGCCGCATCAACAACAACCAGAGCTGGCTGTACCTCGAGAAGGTCGCCGACGGCAGCGACGGCTTCGACTGGGGCTTCCGCGCCGACGCCATGTACGGCACCGACTCCGCCGACACGCAGGCGTTCGGCAACCTCCCCGGCAACTGGGACTTCGACAACGGCTTCGATCGCGGCTCCGGCTACGGCTTCGCCATCCCGCAGCTCTACGCGCAGCTCGCCTACGAGGACTTCTCACTGATCGGTGGTCACTTCTTCACGCCCATCGGCTACGAGGTCGTGACCGCACCGACCAACTTCTTCTTCAGCCACGCCTTCACGATGTACCGGAGCGAGCCCTTCACCCACACGGGAGCGCTCGCGACGTACTCCGGGTTCGAGATGCTCACGCTCTACGGCGGCTGGACGGCCGGCTGGGACACCGGCTTCGACCAGAACGACGGCGGCAGCAACTTCCTCGGCGGCTTCAAGGTCACGCCGATCGACGAGGTCTCGTTCACCTACCTCGCGACCGCAGGCAACCTCGGCGCGATCGGTGACGGCTACTCGCACAGCATCGTGATCGACACCAAGCCGCTGCCCGGCCTCAACTACGTCCTCCAGAGCGACTACCTGGACGTGAACAAGGACGTCCTGGGAACCGGCTCGGACTACTACAGCACGATCGGCATCAACCAGTATCTCATGTACTACATCTACGACGAGATCGGGGTGGGAACCCGCTTCGAGTGGTGGAAGCCCAACAACACCTCGTACTACGAGGCGACGGTCGGCATGAACCTCAAGCCGATCCCGAACATCATCATCCGGCCGGAGCTGCGCTGGCAGTGGAGCCCCGCTGCGAACGACAACGAGGCGCGCAACATCGCCGGCCTGCCGGTGGACGAGGGCGCGATCTTCGGCATGGACGTCATCTTCACCTTCTGAGAGCCGCGCGCTCCGTGCTGCTCGCGCGAGCGGCGCCGCCCCGTCCCGGGCGGCGCCGCTCGCCGTTTTTCCGCCCGCGCCGGTGCTCCCCGCGGCGGGCAACACCCTCTCACTCGAAGAGGCTCAGGGTGGCCTGGAAGTAGAAGAAGTTGCTCGCCAGCGGCTTGCCGAGCTTCTTCGGGAAGCCGCCCGGGTTGAAACGCGAGTAGCTCCACTCGAGCCCGATTCGACCGAGCAGCTTGTAGCGGATGCGCAGGTCCCACTCGTTGCCGAGAAACGTACCGCTCTTGCCGGTCGGGTCGCGCAGCTCGGCGCGCTGCCAGGCGGCCTTCGCGCTCGCGAGCCAGAAGGCGCCGTACCCGGCGTCGATCAGCAGGTTCTGCGCCGGCGTGAGCTCGACGCGCGCCTTGGGCTGGATCGCGTTGTCCCACGAGAAGTAGTCGTTGCGCGACCACGGCTGGTTGAAGCCGTACAGCGAGTTGAACGAGTTGTTGACGTCGTCGTCCGGGTTGCGGTCGCCGGTGCCGTAGCCGAGGAAGCCGCTGAAGCGCGGCTTCCATGCCCAGTCCTCGAACGTGTACCCGATCTCGACGTCGAACGCGCCGGCTCGCTGGGTCTTCCCGTCGACCCAGTCGCCGAACTGGTAGACGAGGTCGGTGTCCCAGTCCCAGCCGGTCGTGCCGACGACGCCGTACGATCGCACGCCGGCGGTCTGGATGTGGAAGTTGCCCCCGGGCTTCGCGTCCGTGCTGCCCTGCGACAGGGCGAACCAGTACGGCTGCACCGTCGCGATCCCGGAGCAGCGGCGCCAGCTGAACACGCCACCATAGAGCCACTGCGCCTCGAAGGTCTCGTCGAACTCGTACATCGGGCGGTTGATCGGCTTCATGGCGAACACGTCGATGTCCCAGGCGTTGGTCTGCTTGCCCCACTTCGCACGCACGCCCTGGAAGTTGTTCGTGGTGTTGCGGAACTCGTCGTTCGCGACGAGCCGGCGGTCGACGAGCTCGAACGCCATGCAGCCGCCGCGGACGTAGAGCGGCCGGCCGTCGCCGGCCGGGTCGTCGAAGAAAAGCTCGCCGTAGAGCCGGATCGGCTCGTACTCGTTCACCTCGCGATTGGTGTTGCGACAGATGCTGTTCTCTCAGCGCGAGTCCTGGAGCTCGAACGCGAAGCGGAACGGATCGAAGATCTTCTTGACGCCGAAGAACATCCGCGAGCGCAGCAGAAACGGGTAGTCCTGTCCTTCCTGCGGCGTTCGCAGGAAGCTGTCGTCGCGGTACTCGGAGCGCATGCGGTGCTCGAGGCCGAAGTCGAGCCAGTCGACGTCCCTGAGCAGCGGGACGTCGGCCCTGCTGGTGGCCCGGACGTATCGCGGCGGATCGGTATCCGGCACGATCCGGTAGCCGCGCGCCCTGACGTAGTAGTCGCGCGGCTCCTCGCGCTTTCGCGGCGACGGCGAGGCGCCCGGATCAGGCGCGAGCGCGGCCGGGGCGGGATCGTCCGGCGCGTCGCCCGCCACCTCTTCGGCCACGGCAGATGCGGCGCCGGCGACTTGCACGATGCCGGCCGCACCGGACGCCGACGTGCCGGCCGCACCGGCCTGCTGCGCAGCGGCCGCAAGGAGGATCGACGATGCAAGGACGAGTGCGTGGCTCGAGGCGGAATACCGGAGATTCATGCGAGTCGCTCGCTTCTGGTCGCGCCTGCCTCCGGTCGTTCCGGTCAGCTGCGCCGTTTTCCTCTGCCGGGACGGTGCGCCCGGATGCCCCACGAGCTCGGCGGGCGGCTCATCGGGTCTCGTCGTCTCTTGCGACGCGGTTTCGGCGCAAAAAAAGGGCCCTGGGGTCGAGACCCCGGGCCCTGGGCTTCCGTCCTCGGACCGGCGTCTAGAAGACGTCCGGTCCCACCGCGCGCGCGGCGCAACCCCAGGCACGAGCAGTCTCGTTCCTCGTCGCGAGGCGACAACAGCATGTGGCAGCGAGCAACATCGAGAACGGGGTGATCAGGGCGCCGCGGCGAGCGCAACTCCGTCGGCGAGCGCCGCGAGCACGCAGACGAGCTTCCGCCGTGGTGAGCACCCCTTACCCGCTGCCTGCATGCGGACCTCGCGCTGCCCGCCCCACACTGGACGAGCTTGACGCCGGCCCGGCTCACCAGCCCCGCCCGGAGAAGGCCGGATCGTCTCGTTCGGCACCGACGGCATCGCACGGGCAACACCGCCGACGGTGCGCCGACGTCGGTGATCGGACAGGAGTGAAGATCGTTCTCGACGCGATCGCGACCAGCCGGACGGTCCGAACCCGACAACCTGCGGACCATGGGCAGATGAACATGCCGGATGGGAACGAGGATCGAAGCGCGCATCATGATGACCTCGCAGCGAGAACGGCTCCGGCACTTCCCTGAGGCTCCGGGACTTGTCGGCGATCTCGATGTCATCGAGGCCCTGACCGCGTTTCCAGTCGGCTTACGAAAGACCCGGGAGCGGACGACCTGATACGCAGGCGCGACGGCGTGCCGACGCGGTCGACCCGAGCCCCAACGGCCGAAGCTCCGCGATCCCCGTCACCAGGGGATCGTCGAGCCGTCCAAGGCGACGAAGGTCCCCGACTGCGCCGTGGTGAGGCCGGCGAGGACGTCGACGATCTGCCGGGCGGCGCGTTCGGCGTCGAACAGCCTGGCCGGCGGCACGGAACGCTGGAACGGCCGCGAGAGGTCGGTGTCCACCGTCCCCGGATGCACGGCGACCACGATCACGCTCGGCGCGCGGCGTCCGAGCTCGATGGCGATCGTGCGCGTGAACATGTTCTGCGCCGCCTTGGATCCGCGGTAGACGTACCAGCCGCCGGCGCGATTGTCGCCGATGCTGCCGACGCGCGCCGAGACGTTCGCCAGCACCGCGCGCCCATCGTGCTTCAGCAACGGGTGGAAGTGCTTCGCGACCATCAGCGGCCCGAAGGCGTTGACCTCGAACACGCGGCGCAGCAGATCCGGCGACACCGCGGCGATACGCTTCTCGGGCGCGAGTCCCTGGTCGCCGTGCAGCACGCCGGCGACGTTCACCAGCAGGTCGAGGCGCCCCGTGCGCTGCCGCACCACCGTGGCGGCCGCGGCGATGCTCTCCTCGCAGGTCACGTCGAGCGGCAGGATCTCTAGTCGCTACTCCAGCGAGGCGAGCTGCGCGAGGGCGCCCGCCGTCTCGGGCGCCCGGCAGGTCGCGAAGACGCGTCGGCGCCGATCGGTCGCAAGCGGGACACGGACGAGTGCCAGCCCCAGGCCGGGGCTCGCTCCCTGGACGAGCGCGCGTTGCGGGATCTCTTCGCGGACGGCCGTCAGGTACGCGCGAGGAAGAGCAGGCTGGCGCTCATCGACAGCATCGCGAGCGCCGGCATCGACTTGACCGGCGGGTCGCCGACCTTCAGGTGCATGGCGATTGCGCCCAGCATGAGCAGCACGAGGCCTCCCGCCGCCGGCGGCACCAGCGACGGCGTCCAGAGACCCAGCAGGAGTACGACGGCGATGCCGACCTTGAGCGCGCCGACAACGAAGAAGGCCCACTGCGGCAGCCCGTAGGCGGCAAACTCCTCCTCGAGGGATCCGGCCGCGCCGCCGCGAAACGCGGTCGGCGATCCCCGCCGGACGAGCCAGACGTTGAGCAGTCCGAGGGCCAGACCCACCTGGAGCAGGCTCGCGATCGTGAAGGGCGGCATCAGCGCGATCTCCCGTCTCTGCTTGTCCCGAGGCTCGACGAAACTCTCGGCGATCATAGTGCACTTCCGGATCCGCGCAAGGCACCTGTGAGCTGCGGCTCCCGGCGCGACGGCGCCGTCGATCACGGCCTTGCTCGGCGATCGAGCGCGAATCCCCGACACGCGGCGAGCGCGCGGCGCATCGCGATGCTCGAGATCGCGCGGGCGTCAACTGAACGCAATATGCGAACGATCTGAACGATTTTTTTTTCCGCCACGACCACTGCGATAAGTCCACAGGTTTACTAGATTTTCTGGTGATCCACGCGGCTCATTACGATCTGTTCGCACAGGGTTACTGCACCCATTTTGGGATCATGGGTTGACGTTTTGAACGATTTAAGTCATCCTCTACCCATGGCGAGGCACGGGGCTTCGCCGAGCGGAGGATCACGACATGAACGCACGAATCGGAAGCATTGCGGGACTGGCCTTGGCGATCTCCCTTGCCGCGACGGCGGCCTTTGCGGGGCAGCAGTCGGCCGGCAAGCACGGCGCCGGATCGGATGGCGCCGACAAGCCGCACGTCCGTGTGCAGGAAGCGACCGGCGCTGCGTACCCCGACGCGGATTTCCCAAGGGACCTGCGAGAGACGCTCACCGCCGCGATCGAAAGAAACGTGCGGCTCGGTGGCACGATCGGCGCCCTCGACACGGAAGTCGTGATTCCCGACTGATGTGTCTCACCGACGTCGCGCGGGACCTTGCCGCGCAACGAGGCCACCCACGATCCAAAGTGCGGTCGCTTCGGCGCGGAAACGAGTCCGTCGGTCCGGGAGCCGCTGTCCGTGACCGCCGCAACCCGGCGCGTGGGAAAACGCTCCGCGACGCGAACGATCCCGAGGCGATGCACACCGCCGCGCTCTCGGCCCTGGTCTGCAAGACATCGCGCCCCCAAGGCATGGGCCGTGGTCCGCGCGACGAGGACGCAGCGCGCAACGCGGTGGCGGCGAGCGGCATCAGGCATGATCACGTGCGGCTGGAGAGCGCCTTCCCGACAATGGGCCCGAGCCTGAAACGTTTGCGACGGCTTCACTAGCGCGGCCCCGTCGCCAGGACGACGTTGAACCGCCGGTCGCGTGATCCTGACCTGGTCGACCACGCGCTCTGCAATCATGTATAGACGGAGCCTTGACCATCGGACGGGGCAACGGTTGCCTCCAGCGGCCGATATCGCGATGGCATCTTCCACGCCTCCTCAAGATAAGAACTTCTGAGCCCACTGCGCCACCGGCGCCCAGCGTGATGTCACGCCGAGCAGCCGAATCGGCGATCGACCACAGCCGTGCAGCAGCCGACGCGGTGCGCTGGCGGGCTGGAGCTTCCCCGGGTGCCACCATGTTTGAAAGGTCCGACTACTTCATTCTCCTGGCCGCGTTCCTCTCGTTTCTGCTCTCGGTGTCCCTCTGGTTCACGGGGCAGCGCGACGAGGGGATGTTCGTCGGCATCTGGGTCCCGTCGATCCTGGCCTTCGGCATCTACATCCGCCTTGCCATCCACCGCAGGTTGAAGTGACATGTCGAACGCATGGATCTTTGCTTTCGGAACCCTGGCGGCCAGCTTGTGCGCGGTCTTCGTCGCGGTGTCGGCGCGTGAGCTGGCACGCGCCGGACGCGACGCCGACACGGCGGCGCGGGCGCCGCGCGACCGGGCTCGCAGCGAATAGGAAGCGTCCACGTCACCGAATAGGCGCATGTCCTAAGCGGGAAGCGGATGTTCGAGAGACCCGAACGCCCACGCGTCGTCATCGTCGGTGGGGGCTTTGCCGGCCTCGCGGCCGCGCAAGCCTTGCCGCCCTCCCTCGAAGTCACCCTCGTCGATCCCGGCGAGTGGTTCGAGTTCCTGCCGAACGTGCACGAGCTCGTGTCCGGGGTGAAGACGCCCGCGGCGCTGCGTCTCGACCGTCGCAACGCCGTCGAACGAGCGGGCCACTGCTTTCGCCGCGCGCGCGTGGAGAGCATCGATCCGCGCCGACGCCGCGTGCACTTCGCGGACGACACGCTGCTCGAGTACGACGCCCTGGTCGTCGCGGCGGGTGCGGAGAGCGCCACCTACGGTATCCCCGGGGTGCACCAGCACGCGCTGATCTTCCGCGACGTCGATCAGTGCGCGCGCATCGGACGGCGCCTGTCCGAGCTGGCGTCGAGCGGTCGCCCGGCACGCATCGTCATCGTCGGCGGGGGCCTCGAGGGCATCGAGGCGCTCGGCGAGGCCCTGCGACGCTATCGCGACGACCCCAACCTGCGCTTCACGCTCGTCGAGGCGCGCGAGCGACTTCTCCCCGGCGGCGCGCCGGCGTTCGATCCGGCCATTCGGCGTCTGTGTGCGCCGCATCGGGTCGCGATCCGGGCGGGGATGAAGGTGAAGGCGGTCACGGCCGACGCCGTGCTGATGACCGGGGGGGCCTCGCTACCCGCCGACGCGACGATCTGGACCGGAGGGCCCGTCCCGCCGCCGGTGCTGGCGCGAAGCGGGCTGACACCCTCCGGGCGGGAGTGGGCCGAAGTCGACGAGACGCTGCGACATCGGGTGTACCCCCAGGTGTTCGTCCCCGGTGACGCGGCGGGCTTTCCCGCCGGACTCGCGAAGCAGGCCTATCACGCGCTGGACATGGGCAAGCACGCGGCGGCGAACGTCGAGCGGCAGCTGCAGGGCCTGCCCCTCGAGGCTTTTCGGCCATCCCCGAAGCCGATGCTGGTCTCGTTCGGCGACCTCACGACGTTCCTCGCGACCGACAAGCTGGTGATCGCCGCCCCGGCACTGGCGGCTGCCAAGGAAGCGGTCTACCAGCTCGTCATGGCGCAGCTCGACGGCACCGACCGGCTGGACGCTCTCTCGCGGCTCGCCGGTCGGCTGTGCGGCGCCGGGCAGCATCTGCTCTGGCCGGTGGTGAGCTCGCCGCGCGCGCTGCTCGGTCAAGCGAACCTTCAGATACTCTCGTTTGCCTAGTGCACCGGTCGCGGGGATGCGCGCCGCGAACGATGCGACCGTCACCCGGAGCATCGGAGGCGGGGCCGACCATCCCGCTTGGCCGGCGGGGAGCCTCTGGTAGCCTGAGACCATGGGCAAGAGATCCTTGATGAGCTCGCTCGGCATCGTCGTCGAGCCCTTTCGTCCGTTCACACTCCCGACGACGGAAGTAGCGACCTCGCGCACCGGCGCGGCCATCGGCGGCGCCATCGCGGTGACCGCATCGCCGCGCTGGCAGGGCGGCCCGCTCGCTCGGCAGTCGAGCGGTGACCGGGAGCAGGCGGAACGGCGCGTGCGTCGCTTCAGCGACGGCGGGACGAGCCCCTTCGACGAGAGCGTCGCGCCGTGAGCGCCGAGAGGGACAATCCGGGCGTGGCACCGGAAGGCGAAACGTCACCGGGCACCGAGATCGGCGGCCGCACGACCCCGGTCGCGGACCGGATCCGACGAAGGCTCCGGGATGCCGGACAGCGCTTCCACGCGAACGACAACATCTGCGCGTACATCGAGGAGGGCG
>VGTK01000157.1 GCA_016874715.1 Deltaproteobacteria bacterium
CCCGGCGCCGACGACCGGTGGCGGCGGCGGAGGCTCGGTCGCGCGCACCACGACCAGCAGGATGCCCGCGGCGAGCCAGCAGAGGAGCGCGCGCGCCCAGGTCATCCGCCCCACCTCCGGCGGAGCCACAGCGCGCCCGCGAGCAGCAGGCTCGTCCCCGGGACGACGCCGACGGCGAGCAGCAGCGCCGTGTTCGCCTGCCCGGCGCTCAGGAAGAGCTGCCTGGTGCCGGCCTCCTTGCGCTCCGGGCGCAGCGCGATCAGGTCCTCCTCGCCGACCAGCCACGCGATCGACGCCTGCAGGAGCTGCCGGTTGGCCAGGAACTCGACGAAGCGGTTGGTCGCGACGTCGACGTCGCCGACGACGATCACGCGCGCGCCGATCCGCGCGGCGCCGAGCGGCGGCAGCTCGCGCGCCGCGGCGACGACGAACGGACCGCGCTCGTCGCGCTGCTCGTCGAAGTCCTCGAGCCCCTGCTCGGCGCCGTCGATCGCGCGCGTCGCCCAGCTGTCGCTGCCGCTCACGAGCAGCGGCAGCGCCTCGGCGCCGAGCTCGAGCGCCCGCGCCGACGACAGCAGCACGCCGGCGTCGAGCCCGCGCGTGACCAGCGCCGCCGACGGCAGCAGCTCACGCCCCTCGTCCCACGCCGCCGGCGCGCGCGCCTCGATCGACACGCCCTCGCCTCCGTAGAGACGGTTCTCGGGATCGAGCACCACGCTCGGCCCCGGCGCGATCCCGCGCTCGCCGAGCCACGCCGCGAGCTCCGGCGCCTGGCGCGGGTCGAGCAGCACGAGCAGCGCGCCGCCGCGGCCGAGAAACGCCTCGAGCCGGTCGAGCTCGGCGTCGCGCCACGGCTCGGTACCGCCGACGACGGCGAGCACGTCGAGGTCGTCCGGCACGGCGCGGTCGAGCGTCACGTCGCGCAGCTCGAAGCCGTCGTCGCGCAAGCCGCGCGTCAGCATGGTCAGGCCGCGCGCGCGGTCGTCGTCACGCCAGGCGAGCTCGCCGTGCCCGCCGGCGAAGCCGACGACCTTCGGCCTCGCCCGACCGAGATCGAGCAGCGCGCCGACGATCAGGTCCTCGCGCGCCTCGGCGACCCGCCGGAAGCGCTCGGGCGTCGCGACCACCACGGCGCCGTAGGCGTCCACGCCGTAGCGGCGCGCGAGCGCGGGGTTGCGGTTCACGTCGACGATGCGCTGCCGGATCCGCGGCGACGCCTCGGCGATGCGTTCGAGCAGGTCCGAGGTCGACTCGTTGCGCGCGTCACCCGAGCGCACGAAGGCGAGCACCTCGACGTCGCGCGCGACGCCGTCGAGGATGCGCCGCGCGTGCGGCGACAGCGTGTAGCGCCGCTCTGGCGTGAGGTCGAAGCGCACGTTGGTGCGCTCGGCGAGCGCGTCGACGCAGCCGAGCGCCACGAGCACGCCCGCGAGGCCGACCAGCGTCGGTGCGAGGCGCGACGCCGGCCAGGCGCGCGCGCCCAGCGACGCGAGCGTCGCCGCGATCGCGAACGCGATCAGGCTCGCGAAGTAGACCAGGTCCCTGGTCTCGATCACGCCACGCGCGAAGCCCTCGAAGTGGTTGAAGATCGAGAGCCGCGACACCCAGCCGAGCGACGCCGCCCCCGGCGCCGACTCGTTCCAGGTGAGGATCCACAGCAGCAGCAGCGTACCGACCGTCGACATCGCGGCGACCACCTGGTTGTCGGTGAGCGTCGAGAGGAACGTGCCCACCGCGACGAACGACGCCGCGAGCAGCACGAGGCCCAGATATCCCGCGAGCACGGGCTGCAGCGCGAACGGCTCGAGGTCGTGCAGGTACCAGAGCGGCACCGCCGTCGCCGCGAGCAGCGCCGTCACCGCGAGCGTGCAGGCGGTGAGCTTCGCCAGCAGGATCTCGACGTCGAGCAGCGGATAGGTGAACAGCAGCTCGATCGTGCCGAGCTTCTTCTCCTCGGCGAAGAGCCGCATCGTGAGCAGGGGAACGGTCAGCAGCAGCACGAGGCGCAGGTCGACGAACAGCAGCTGGAAGAAGTTCGCGAAGATGTTCTCGCCGAAGCCGAAGGTGATGAAGAAGCCGAGGTCGGTGTAGAAGTAGTAGCCCGCGAGCAGCAGGAAGACCGTGCCGACGAGGTAGAGCAGCGGCTGCGCGAAGGTCGCGTGCAGCTCCTTGCGAAGCATCGCCAGCACCCGGCGCGGGGACGGCAGGTGACCCTTCATGCGGCCGGCCTGCCGAGGAGGTCGACGAACAGGTCCTCCAGGGTGCGGCTCCGCGGGCCGAGCTCGAGGACCGGCAGGCCCGCCGCGACGCACGCCCGCGCGAGCGCGGTCGTCACCTGCTCGGTCCGCGCGTCGTCCTCGACCCGGGGCTCGGCGCCCGCGGCGAGACGCAGGTGCAGCACGACGCTGCCATCGGCGCCTTCGTCGGTCGCGTGCAGCGCGACCCCGGGAACGCTCTCGACCAGCGCCGCGCGCTGCGCGGCCGACGCGCGCGTGCGCAGCACCAGCTCGCCCCCGGTGCGCACCTGGCGGCGGAGCGCGTCGATGCGCTCGGCGAGCACGAGACGCCCGAGGTGGAGCATCAGCACGCGGTCGCAGACGCTCGACACGTCGGCGAGCACGTGGCTCGACAGGAGCACGGTCGTGCGCCCGCCCAGCGCCCGGATCAGCTCGCGGACTTCGAGCACCTGCGCCGGGTCGAGACCCGCGGTCGGCTCGTCGAGCACGAGCACCTGCGGGCGCCCGATCAGCGCCTGTGCGATGCCGACGCGCTGGCGGTAGCCCTTGGAGAGCGTGCCGATGCGCCGATCGGCGACGTGCGCGAGGCCGCACTCGTCGAGCACGGCCGCGATGCGCTCCCGGCTGCGCGACGTGTCCGAGAGCTTCACATCGGCCGCGAAGCGCAGAAAGCGGCGCACCGTGACCTCCGGGTAGAGCGGCGCCTGCTCGGGCAGGTAGCCTACGCGGCGACGAACCTCGAACGGGTCGTCGGCGAGCCGGATGCCGGCGACCGTGGCGCTGCCCGCCTCCGCGGGGAAGAAGCCCGTGAGGATGCGCAGCAGCGTCGTCTTGCCCGAGCCGTTCGGCCCGAGCAGGCCCACGATCTCGCCCGCCGCGACGCGGAACGAGACCTCGTCGAGCGCCCGGATCGCCCCGTACGACTTCGACAGCGCCTCGACGTCGATCATGCGGCACGCACGCGCCCGCCGGCGGTGCGCGTGGGGCACCGTGCGGCGGGCACGCGAAGGAACCGTTCCTGCCCGGAGCTCAGCTGGCGGAGCCCCGCGCGGCGGCGTCGCCCGCCTTCGGCGCCTCGCGCAGGATGAAGCCTGGCCGGAAGACGACGAACAGCACCGGCATCAGCGTCATCGACGCGATGAAGCTGACGAGCATCCACAGCGCGAGCAGCAGACCCATCTCGGCGTCGAAGCGGATACTCGAGAACCACCAGACCAGCGTCCCGAGCACCATGGTGATCGCGGTGAACGTGACCGCCTTGCCCGACGTGCTGACCGCCTCGCGCACCGAGAAGTCCATCTCACCCGACTTCTGGAACTCCTCGATGATGCGGCTCACGATGTAGAGGCCGTAGTCGATGCCGAAGCCGACGCCGACGGTCACGACCGGCAGCGTCGAGATGTTGATGCCGATGCCCTGGATCGCCATGTACGCGTTGATCGCGATGTTCGACAGGAAGAGCGGCAGCAGCATGTAGATGCCGGCCATCCACGAGCGGTACGTGAACAGGATGATCACGTACATCGTGAAGAAGCCGAGGAAGTTCATCAGCAGGTCGTTCTTGAGGATCTCCTCGTTGCCCGCCGCGAGCACGCCGATGAGGCCACCGGCGAGCTTGAACTCCGCCTTGTTCATCGGATTGTCCTTGATGAACTGGCGGGCGCGCTCGATGATGCGCCGGATGTTGTCGCCCTGGTGGTTCTTCGCGTAGAACGTGACGTGCGCCGTCGAGTAGTCCGGCGTCACGTACTTGGCCGTCTCGCTCGGCGGCGAGCCCGAGAAGAAGACGAAGAACAGCCCGCCGACGTCGATCCAGTCGTTCGGGATCACGCCCCACTTCGGCTCGAGCTCGTGGAACACCATGTTCACGGCGCGCAGGATGTCGGCGAGCGAGAAGCTGTAGCCGACGTCCGGATCGCGCTCGAGGTGGCGCTGGAACTTCTCCATGGTCCGCAGCACCTGCGGATCCTTCATGGCGTCCTTGTCGTAGCCCTCGGCGACCACGATCAGCGGCTCGACGCCGCCGAACTTCTCCTGGATGTTCGTGTGCGAGACGTTGTACGGCGAGTCCTGCCACAGCAGCGGCGACGCCGCGGTCGGGTCGCCGATCGTCAGGTCCTTCAGGAAGTAGATCGACACCGCGGTGAGCAGCGCCCACGCGCCGAGCGTCGCGACGCGACCGGTCTTCGAGAGGATGACGTCGGTCACCGAGAAGATCAGGTTGCGGAACCAGCCCTTCTCGCGGTTCAGCACCGTCTCCCTGTCGGGCGCTTTCAGGTAGTGGTAGACGATCGGGTTCAGCAGCAGCTCGCTGACCGTGATCGCGAGGATCCAGAACGACGCCGAGATCGCGAGCTTCTGCAGCATCAGGATCGGCACCAGCAGGATCGCGAGGATGCCGATCGCGTCGGTGAGGATACCCGACAGCGTCGGCACGAAGAGCTCGGCGAACGCGCCGACGATCGCCTGCTCCTTGTCCCAGCCCGACTTCTCGAACTCCTCGTAGTAGCGGTCGTGCATCTGCACGGAGTGCGAGACGGCGCGCGCGGTGATGAAGAACGGGATCACCAGCGCCAGCGGGTCGAACGGCAGGCCGATCAGGTTGATGAAGCCGAGACCCCAGATCGCCGAGATGACGCCGGTGATCGTCGGACGGAGCGCGCCGCGCCAGTCGTGAAAGTAGAGGTACAGCAGGATCCACGTGAGGATCGTCGTGGTGAGGAAGATCCACTTCGCCTCGCCGGCGTACTCGTAGACCCAGCCGTACAGGCGCGGCTCGCCGGCGACCGAGATCACCAGGTCGGGCTCGGGCACGGTGATCGTCACGTCCTCGGTCGTGTCACCCCGCTTGACGGTGAGCTTCGCCTCCTGCCCCGGCTCGTGCGCGGCGATCGCCGCCGACGCCTCGACCCGGTTCGCTACCGGCTTACCGTCGACCGCGACGATGACGTCACCCGCCTTCAGCTTCCCGTCGGCAGCCGTGCCGGGGTACACCACATCGACGATCGCGGCCGGCATGGCGCCGCTCTCGTCCTTGTTGCTCAGGATCGCGCCGACGTAGCCGCGCTCGAAAGGTGCGACCACGCGCTCGTTGATGTCGGTGAAGATGCGGCGGTAGTCGAGGCGCCCCTCGATGAAGTTCGCCTTCAGCAGAGCGGCCTTGTCGTCGAGCGACACCAGGAGACCGTAGATGCTCTCGGTGTTGTGGACGACGTGGCGGACCTCGTTCGCCTGCTCCTCGGTCTTCGGCGGCACCGTCATGACCGGCTCCGAACGCATCGTGCCGCCGGCCGCGACGCGCAGCGAGCGCGTCGTCCGATGACCGATCGAGTCGATCTGGCTGTGATTGACGCCGTAGACCCGGTCGAGCTCCTCCGTCATCCGGTAGATGCGCGTCAGGGTCTCCGGGGTGAAGATGTGGCCTTCCTTCACCTCCAGCATCACCATGACGTTGTTCGCGCCGCCGAACGTGCCGGCGTACTTGTTGTGGATCTTCATGAACTCGTGCGTCTGCGGCAGCAGGTCGCCGAAGGACGTCACGAAGCCGGCGTTGAACAGCCTGTAGGTGTGCCAGCCGAAGAAGGCGGTCACGAGGAACACGCCGATCATGACCGGCGTGCGCTGCTCGATCAGCTTTCGGCCCAGCCAGTAGAGCGGCTTCTCGGTCGTTCCCGGATTCACGTGGCGTGTCCTTGACGAAGAGGGGAGCGGCCGTCAGGCGGCCGCCGGGATCCAGGTCTTGCCGCCGTCGCGGGTCTTGAGAATCGTGCCGAAGCCGCCCACCAGCCAGCCGTTGTTCTGGTCCGCGAACCCGACCTCGCGCAGCCAGCCGAAGACGCGCATGCCCAGGTCGGCCGGCTTCCACTGGCCGTTCTCGCGCCGCATGACCTCGCCGGCGACGCCCGCCGCCCAGCCGCTGCCGTCCGGGAAGAGCTGCACGGTGAACAGCGGCTCGGAGAAGTCCCCCTCCACCTCCTGGAACGCCCAGGTCTTGCCGCCGTCGGTGGTCGCCGCGATCCGGCCGTCGAGGCCGACGGTCACGCACTCCTGCGCGTCCACGCAGTCGATGTCGTAGAACGTCGGCAGATCGAGCGCGTCCACGATCTCGTCGCCGAGCAGCGTGTTCTGCTGCTCGATCCAGGTCTTGCCACCGTCGGTGGTGTGCAGGATCTTGCCGAACTCGCCGACGATCCAGCCGGTCTTCTCGTCGACGAAGCGCACGGCGTAGAGCGCCGGGTCCTGCGCGATGACGTCGGTGTCGCTGAGCCCCTGCATCGCCTCGTCCGAGCCGGCTTCCTTGGCCTTCGCCTCGATCTTGACCGTGCGCCACGTCGCACCGCCGTCCTCGGTCGACAGCACCGTCGCCTTCTCTCCGACCGCGACGAGGCGCTGCGGCGACGCCGCATAGATGCTGAACAGGGACGCGTCGGTCCCCGCGTCCATCTTCTGCCACGTCTTGCCGCCGTCGGTCGTGCGCAGCACCAGGCCCGACTGGCCGACCGCCCAGCCGGAGCTGGCGTCGGTCATCGCGAGCTTGTAGATCGCGCCGTCGGTGTTGCTCTGCGCGACCTCCCAGGTGCGTCCCGCGTCGCTCGTCAGGAGAATCTTGCCGCCGTAGCCGACGATGATCGCCTTCTCGGCGCTCACCGGCTGCACGTCGTAGAACTTGTCCGTGAGGTAGATCTTGCGGTCGATCAGCGGGGTCATCTCGACCTCGCGGTGGCACGCCGCCATCGAAAGCAGCAGCGTCCCGAAGGACAGCAGGCGCGACAGGGTCATCTTCTTCCCTCCACGGGGGACGGCGCGGTCACTCGACCGGGACGTCGGCGGGGAACCACTTGCGAACGGCGTCGGTCTCGACGAGCGCCTGCTGGTCGATGCGCCACTGCTTGTCGGGCCCCGCCTGGACGAGCGTATAGAGCTCGTACTCGTTCGCCCCGGTCTGGTTGATGTACTTGTCCTTGGACTTCAGCAGGTTCGGGACGATCGCCTTGTCGCCCTCCATCTTCGGCGCGAACACGCGGTAGGACTCGATCGTCACCTCACCGAGCTTCATCACGACGATCTGCTGGGCGACCCACTTCTCCTCGTCGAGGCCGCCGCGCATGTCGGGCGTCAGCAGGCCGTACGCGGTCTTGAAGTCGGACTTCCGGATCGCCTCGAGGTAGCCCCGCACCACGTCCTCGGGGGAAGCGCCGGCGCTCGCCGGATCAGCCGCCAAGGCGGACGCGACCAGAACGAGCAGCGACACCACGATCGGCATCGCTCGCGAGAAGAACCTCCACGACGACATTGAGACCCCTCCCCAGAGAAACACCGGCAAACGCTCCGCATACCGCCTCCCGTCTTGTCTGCCAAGTGGAAACGATCGCGTGCGCGCCACAAATTTGACGATCCCGGGGCGTCGAGGCGCTCCGGTGCCACCCGCGCGTCGCTCCACGGAGGAGGGGCCGCAGCACGTCACCGGCGAAACTCTGCGTGCGAGGGTGACATCGGCGACACATGCGCTTGCCGCGCCTGGCACAGTCGCGTGGCACCGCCCTTGCTGACCCAGCCCCCGGGGTGGACGTGGCGGAAGATCCGAACAGCGTGCCGGAGGCTGCTGCGGCTCCGGTGATCGCGCCGGCGGATGCACCGCGGGTGCTGGTGGTCGAGGACGACCCCGTCCTGCTCACCATCCTGTCGCGCTATCTCGGCCAGCGCGGCTGCTGCGTGCTGGGCGCATCCTCCGCAGCAGAAGCTCTGGAGCTCTTCGCCCACACGCCGATCGACGTGACCGTCAGCGACGTTCGCATGCCCGGCATGAGCGGGCACGAGCTGCTGCAGGAAGTCCGCCGCCGCGACCCCGAGGCCGACCTCATCCTCATCACCGCCCACTCCTCGGTGAAGGAGGCGGTCGCAGCCATCCGGTCGGGCGCTGCCGACTACCTCGAGAAGCCGGTCGACTGCCGCCGCCTCCACCACACCATCCAGATAATCGCCGAGCGCCGCCGACTCAGGCAGCGCGTGCGGATCCTCGAGCTCGGCGGACGCGACTCGACGGTGTTCGAGGGCATGGTCGCGCGCAGCCGGCGCATGCTCGAGGTGTTCAGCTTCATCGAGCGCATCGCCGACTTCCCGACGACGACGCTGATCCTGGGCGAGAGCGGCACCGGAAAGGAGCTGGTCGCGCGCGCCGTCCACCAGCGCTCGCCGCTGCGCGACCGTCCGTTCGTCGTCTGCAACTGCAGCGTGCTGGCCTCGGGTCTCATCGAGAGCGAGCTCTTCGGCCACGTGCGCGGCGCGTTCACCGGCGCGGACCGCGACCACAAGGGTCTGTTCGAGACCGCGAACGGCGGCACGATCTTCCTCGACGAGCTCGGCGAGCTGCCGCTCGGCGCGCAGGTCAAGCTGCTGCGCGTCCTCGAGAACCGGGAGATCCGCCGCGTCGGCTCACCGACTTCCGTTCCGGTGGAGATCCGCGTCGTCGCTGCGACCAACCGCGACCTCGGTCACATGGTGCGCGACGGAGAGTTCCGCGAGGACCTGTTCTACCGCCTGAACGTCGGGGTGATCGAGCTGCCGCCGCTGCGCGAGCGCCTCGAGGACCTCGAGCTGCTCTGCGAGCACTTCCTCACGCAGTTCGCGCGCCGCTTCGCGCTCGACAAGGCGAGCGTCTCCGCCGGCGCCATGCAGGCGATGCGTAGCTACCACTGGCCGGGCAACGTCCGTGAGCTGAGCAACGCGCTCGAACGTGCGTCGATCATGGCCAACGGCGGCGAGATGCAGCTCGAGCACCTGCCCATCGAGCTTCGCCGCACGACCGAAGCGCCCGAAAAGGAAGAAGAAGAAGAGGTCTCCACCCTCGACCTGAGCCTCGAGGCGGCCGAGCGCGACCAGATCCGGCGCGCGCTCGACTCCGCCGGGGGCCGGCGGGTCGCGGCCGCGCGGCTCCTCGGGCTGTCGCGCCGGACGCTGTACCGAAAGCTCGACAAGTACGGGATACGATGATGTTGAGGACGCAGAGGATTCGCAGGATCGCGCCGGCGTCGCGCCGCCCCGGCGCAAGACATCAGCCGAACGCCCCGAAGCCGCGCGCACGACGCGCCGAGCCGCTCTCGAGCGCGCGCCGGATGGCGGCCCTCCCGGCACCGCGCCGCAGCATCCCTCCTGCGCCGCCCCGGCGGCGCCGCAGGGTGGCCCATCTGCGGCTGGTCTCCGTCAATATCCGCCCGCGGTGGCGCCGGCCCGCACCCTCGCCGGCGCTGCAGCTGATCCGCGGCCGCGGGACGCTGCTCGCACTGCCGCGGCCACGCGCCGCGACACTGCGAGCGCGGACGCCGGAGCGGGAGCCGCGCTCGCGCGTGGCGGAGCTCGCCTTCGTCGTGGCGATGACCGCGATCGGGTTGATCGCGCTGGCGACCTACATCGGCCAGATCCTGGCCCGCGGCATGTGAATCACCCGCGACCCGGCCCCGGGCGCGGGTGACCTCCCGTGGGCTCCCGCGCCGGGCGCCGCTCGTCCGACGACGGCCCACGCCGGCGCCGCTCTCGCGCTGCGACGGCCCGCGCGCGCCTCGTTCAGGCTGCGACGATCCGCGCGCGCTTCAGCTCGCGCCGCGCGACGTCCTCCTCCTCCTCACGATTCGCCTCGAGCAGCGCGCGCAGCGTCTGCTCCAGAGCCGTGAGCTCGGCGTTGACGGTGATCAGCGACTCGACCAGACCCATCCAGGTCGGTCCCTCGGGCGCGCCCTCGCCCGCGTCCTCGCACAGCGCGACGCAGCGACGGGTGATGTCGAGCACTCCATCGGAGGCACCCTCCAGGTAGGTCGCGAGATCGATGAAGGTGTGGCGGTCGATGATCACAGGAGAGCCTCCGGGGTGGGGAGTGAAGGGGTGACGAGGCGGTCTACGGCAAGTTCGATGCCACCACCGGGTCGATCTTCCATGCCTTTTCCGCCCGAACGTCGGCCGTGGAGGTTGCATCCCGGCAAGTCCACCGTTCGGTCGTGCGCGCGCGCTCGATTTCGTCGCGCAGCGGCGCAGCGGCGCGCATGGTATCTGCCGTTTTCGGCGGCAGCGGCGGTCCCCGCGCGCGTCGGCCTGCCCGTTCTGCGCGACCGCGATGTGGAGCGTCAGGCGGTGGCGGCGCGCGCCGCGCGCGAGCCGCCCAGGTCACGCTCGAGCCGCGCGATCTGGCGGGCCAGCTCGGGGTCGACGTCGAGCCGCCTCTTCAGACTCGCGAAGGCGTGTGCGGCAACGCTGTGGTCGCGGCAGCCCAGCTCCGCCGCGACCTCGACGAGCGTCAGGCCCCCCTGGCGCCGCCCGAGGTAGATCGCGACCTGACGCGCGAGTACCGTCGCCCGATCACGGCGCGCGGACTGGCGGATCTGGCGGCGCGAAACACCGAACTCCCTCGACACCACCTCGAGCACGGCGTCGAAGCTCGGCGGCAGCGGCGTCCGCCACCATGCCTCCAGAGCACGTTCCGCGATCGGAACCGACACCGGCACGCGCAGCGTCGAAGCGAACGCGAGAACGCGGTAGAGCGCCCCCTCGAGTGCGCGAACGCTCGCCGGAGCGACCTCGGCAATGAAGGCAGCGACGTCGCCTGCGAGCGCGCTGCCGATCGACGCCGCCTTCGCGAGCAGGATCTCGCGACGCAGCTTCGCGTCGGGCGCTGCGATCTCGGCGACGTGGAACGGGGCGGCGCCGTCGTCGCCCGTGGGGAAGCTCAGCTCGGGCGTCTCGCTCGGCGGGAGATCGCAGGTCAGGACGAGCCTGCCGCCGAGTGCCCGCAACCGCTCGACGGCGCGCTGCAGCGCGCCGCGCGCACGGTCCGTACCGACCAGGAACTGCACGTCGTCGACGACGAGGAGACCTGCCCCCCGCAGTGCCCGGTCCGCTGCCGCGGCGCTCGCGCCGCCCTCGGCCCACGCCGCCGCAAGACGGGCTGCCGAAACGACGAGCACGGCGTCGTCGCCGTGCCGCGCACGCACGGCGTGTGCGACCGCGATCGCGAGGTGCGTCTTTCCGACGCCGACGCCGCCGTACAAGTAGAGGGTGATGCGTGAGCGCGCGCTCGCCGCGACGACGCGCCGTGCGCAGTCGTACGCGCGCCGGTTGCTCTCACCGACGACGAGGCGAGCGAACGTGCATTCCGCGCGCAACACGCTGCCCAGCGGCGATGGCGGCCCTTCGATCCCGCCGGATTCCGACTCGTCGATCCCATCGCGTCCGCGCATCGTCCGCACCCCCAGCGACGCCGCCCCGCGACCACACCACCGCCGACCTCCCTGGCTCGCTCCTCGAGAGGGCGCGGATCTAGTCGAATCGTCGACGACATGCAACGGCCTGGTCACGATTCCCGCACGCGCGAGGCATGCTTGACGATCGTTCGCGAGTGCCGCCGCGCAGTTGCGTCACCGACACGATCGACGTCGCGCGACGCGGCGCACGTCGACCGATGCGCTCACCGCGGGCATCCGCGCCGCCGTGCGATGCTCGCAGCGCTCGGCTCCGTTGCGCGCGCGCGTCCGGTTCAGTCGCGAGAGCGCGCGCGCTCGGCCGCCGCCTTGCCCGAAAGAGCGGCAGCCGCGACGCCGGTCGCCAGCGTGCTGCTCACGACGTCGGCACCCGCGAGCAGCAGGCCGCGACAACCCGGCACGACCGCCGGGAGCGAAGGCGCCTCGAACGGATCCGGGTGGCCCGCAACGGACAGCCAGTGGCGCTCCCACTCGAGCTTCTCGAACAGCGACGGATACGTCTCGCGCACCAGCGTGCGCAGCAGGACGAGCTGGCGCCCGACCTCGAGAGCATCGGTGGTCGAGCCCTCCGGCAGCGCCAGCTGCGCGATCAGCAGCGCACCGCCCGGTGGTGCGACACGCGGTGCCACGACGCTGGGCCAGAACAGCGTCGCCGGCGTTGCCAGCGTCCCCGCGGTCGCGGAGTCGACCGGGGGCACGAGGCGCACCAGCGGAGCTTCCGCCGCGTCCGAGCCGTCGCGTAGCGCCGGCAGCTCGCGCAGCGCCCACGCGACGCCGAGCCCGCCCCACGCGACCGACCTCGGCAACGCGGCGTCGAGCCCCGCGACCACGGCGCGCGGCAGCACCGCCGCCAGCTGCGCCCGCGGGATCGCGAGAACGCACTGATCGGCCAGGACCTCGTCCGCGAACCCCTGCTCCTCGCGCCGCACGTCGAGCTTCACGAAGCGCCCGCGGTCGAGCGCGACGCCGGTGGCGCGCGTGCCGAGCCGAAGATCCGCACCTGCGTCGATGCACGCGTCGACCAGCGCTTGCACCACACCGCGCGTCCCCGCGACCGGCCCATCGCCTGCAGCCATGAGCCCGGGCGCCTTCGGCGAGGCGAGCCAGCGCGCGTGCTGCGCGAGAAGAGCAACGGACGCGCGCTCCGGTGCCAGCGCGCCGAGCAGCGTGGCACTCCGCTTGAGCGCTGCCGTCACGAGCGGCTCGAGCGCGCGCTCCGCCGCGAAGTCGCCGAGCGAGGTCGCACGCCACGCGTCGACCTGCTCGGCGCTCGCACTGTCCAGTTCCTGGTACACCTCGCCGAGGCTGGCAAAGATCCGTGGCGGAACGCCGTAGAGCGCGCGGATCGCGTCGAGCATCGATGGCGACGTGCCCTTCCCCGGCACGGGCATCCGCAGCGGATCGAACGCGCTGCCGCCCTCGCGCGCCACCACCAGACGGAGGACATCGCGCTCGTGGAACGTGCCGAAGCTCACTCCCTCGGCACCGATCGACGAGAGCACCTCGGGTGTGCCGATCGCGTCCCAGACCAGTGGCCCCGTGTCGACGGCCCACCCCTGGTGCGACACCGTCTGCAGCTGCCCGCCCGGACGCTTGCCCGCCTCGACGATCAGAGTGCGCGCACCCGAGCGCGCGAGCACCGCCCCGCAGACCAGGCCGGCGACGCCGGCGCCCACGACGACGACGTCGTAGCGCTCCGGGCCACCGCGACGCTGCAGCAGCTCGACCGGCAGCGTCATCGCGCGCGACCCCGATGATCAGTGAAAGAAGGTTCCATACCCCGTACTCGGCGTGCCACCGAAGGCCGAACGAAAGCCGCCCACGTTGCCGGGCCCGACCGGGCCGTCGAGCGGCTCCGCATAGACGACGTACACGTCGGGCGCGAGGCCCTCGATCCGGTAGCTGCCGTCGGGCGCACTGTAGGTCGCCGCCACGACCGGCCCGTTCACCCGGGCCGCGACCACGTGCGACAGGTACACGTCAGCGCCGGCGAGGCTGATGCGGCCCGCGAGCGCCCCCGTGGACGCGAGGAAGTCGCCCTCCGGATAGAGCAGCGATGCGCCGATCCGGTCGTCTTCCGACGGCGTCCGCGGGTGCGACTCGCCGCGCTCGGAGAACGGCACCATCGTCGCGCGCGCGAGCCCGCTGTGCTCGAGCCCCAGGAGGTGGCCGACCTCGTGCGTCGCCACGGACTCGAGGTCGTAGCTCCCGCCGTCCGGGGTCTGCGCGGTGCTGAAGGCGACATCGCGCGAGAACACGATGTCGACGTCCAGCAGAGCGCCGCTCGCATCGCTGCTGAGAAACGTCGCGGCCAGCACACCGGTGCCGAGCGATTCGGTCGCGTTCACCGTCACCAGGTTCACGCGGTCGCCCGCGTTCCGGTTGCGCGCGTTGCTCGTCCCTACGAGCGCGAAGCGGATCGCGCTCGTGGGCAGGTCTTCCCAGTGCGCGAACGCTGCCGCGAGCACGTCGCGCGCGCTCCGCTCCCCGGCGACGTTCCCACCGGTGCCGGCCGAGACGCGCCACGGCACGCGTCCGTCGAGCAGCGCCGGCTGGCTCCAGCGACGCGGCACGCCTTGCGAGGACGGCACGTAGAGGAACGCGTAGGCGCCGGCGGTGCGCGCGGCGACCAGCGTCGCGACGCAGGACGCCGCGAGAAGCCCCAGCAGGGCCGCGGCGCGACGTCCCGCCGTGCTCCCCGC
>VGTK01000158.1 GCA_016874715.1 Deltaproteobacteria bacterium
CGCGGCCGGAGGGTCGCCCACGCGCCGGCGGCGGCGAGCAGCACCGCGCACGCGGCGCGCGTCATCCCGGCGCGGTACTGCAGCGTCCCGGGGAAGCGGTCGAACGCGATCGGGCCGAGGTCGGCGGCGAGCACCATCTGCTTCAGCCCGAGGCCCACGATCTGGAACACGACGACCAGCACGGCGGCGACGACGAGCAGGCGCGCCGCGCGCGCGCGCATGCGGTCGGTGTACGGGCCGACGTCGGGCGGGACGACCAGCAGGGCAAACGCGGGGCTCGCGAGTGCCACCGCGAGTGCGACCAGAGTCGCGCCGCCGAGGAGGCCGTCGAAGAAGTCCGCGAATCCCTGCACGTCGGTCCCGCGTCAGCGCGCCGCGACCTTGAAGCGCAGCACGCTCTCGGTCACGTGGCCGTCCACGGCGAGCACCTTGAAGTGCAGCGCGTACGCGCCCGGCGGCAGCGCCGGCACCTCCACCAGCACCTGGTTCGCCTGCTCACCCGCGTGCGTCCCGAGCTGCCGGTCCTCTCCCGCCCCGCGCAGCACGACCTTGCCGAGACCGCTCTCGATCCCGGAGTTGAACGTGAGAGTGACGGTCGCAGGGGCGTCGGGGGCGAGCGCGCTCTTGCCGACCGACGAGGCGGTCAGCACGGCGTGCGCTCCCGCGCCACCCGCGCCGAGCGCGAGCGCCGCAAGCGCCACGAGAGTCGCGAGCAAGGAACGGGTCACCCGTCCCGGCTACGTTCCAGCAGCGCGGGCGTCAAGGCGGCGCGCGCGCATCCGGCGCGGCCGCGCACACCGGTCACCAGGGCGGCAGCACCTCGTCGAGCGCGCACGCCCGCGTCAGCGCCGCATCCCGCGACGCTGCGGGCAGGCGCAGCACGGCGACCGTCGCGTTGCGCGCGTCGATGGCGGCGCCCGTCGCCGTCGCGAGCGCGTCGGCCGACGACGCGAGCGTGAGGATGCGAACCTCGCCCGACGATCCCGCGCCCACGACGGGGACCTCGCCTGAGGTACGCGCGCTCGCCAGGCACGGCGAGCCGCACGAGCACAGCAGGGGCGGCGCGTACAGTCCGAGCACCTTCGCGATCCCCGGCATGCCCTCGCGCGGCACGTCGGACGCGAGCCACACCTCGGCGTCGGGCGGCAGCGTCCGCGCGATCTCGATCGCGTCGCCGCGCATCCGGTCGGACGCCTCGCTCGACTGGTCGCGATCGACGAAGGCCGCGACCACCGCAATCGCGAGCACGCCCACGGCGAGCCCGGGCAGGAGACGCGGGCGCGGACGCGCGAGGCGGCCCATGGCCACGCCGCTCGCGACCGCGAGCATCGGGTACAGCGGCACGAGATAGCGCGGCCGGCGCGCGGCGATCGCCATGGTGACGGCGAGCACCACCGCTCCGTAGCCCCGCCAGGCGAGCGCCCGGTTGTCGCGGGGGACGCCACGCGCGAGCAGCACGGTGCCCGCCGCCGCGAACGGCAGCCATGGCCAGTACGTCGTGGCGAACTTGCCGGCGTACCAGAGCGGCCCGCGCTGGTTGATCCCGCCCTCGACCAGCGCCCCGCCGATCTGGGCCCGAAAGTACGTGTCGGCGTACCGGGGCTCGTCCACGATGCGCGCCCACGTCCACGGCACGACGAGCCCGGCTGCGACCGCGGCGGCGGCGAGCGACCAGCGCGACGTGACCCGCTCCCGCAGAACGCCGTGCCGCCACCAAAGGAGCGGTGCGACAGCGACGCCGAACAGCCCCTGCGGCCCCTTCGACATCCAGCCGCCCGCGGCGGCGAGCCCGAGCAGCAGGACCGCCGCCGGGCGCGTGACCGACTCCCACGCTGCGAGGAGCCCGAGGAGGAGCCAGGGCGTCAGGAGGCTCTCGAGGTGAACACCGCGCGTCCAGTGCACGACCTCGGGCGTCGTCGCGTACGCCAGCGCCACGGCGAACGCGGTCACGGGGTCGAAGCGCATGCGGCGGCAGAGCGCGTAGAGCAGCAGGACGTTCACGACGCCGAGCAGCCCCGACACGAGCTGCGGCGCCGCGCTGCCGCTGCCGAGGCGCCGGGACGCGGCGGCAGTCAGCCAGAAGAACAGCGGCGGCTTGTTGAAGTACGGCCGGCCGTTGAAGGTGAGATGCGTCCCGTCGCCGGTTTGCAGGACGGACTTCGCGATCGCGCCGTACATCGCCGCATCGCCGTGCAGCGGCCTGTCGTCCCGCCACGACACGAGCAGCAGCAGCGCGATCACCAGCAGCGCGGGGGCGTGCCACCAGGTCGTACCACCGCGGCCGTCGCCCGGCGCCCACTGCGTGGCGGGCGCGGGCTGGGTGGCGATCCCATCGCTCCGTGTGCCTCGCCACGTCATCGTGATCGAAAGACGCAGCGACGGCCGGGAGACGGCGCACGGCTGCGGCTCAGCCGTACCGATCGCTCCGGATCGCGCACGTTGCAAGCCCGATCCCCGGTACTGGGCGGGGACCGCGGCCGGAACGGAGAAGCCCTGCGTCGCCGCGCAGGGAACCGTGGCTCAGGGGGGGCAGTCGCCGATCGCGTACACCGTACCCTCGTTCGTGCCCGCATAGACGCGGCCGTCGCCGAGGATCGGCGACGAGTCGAACGGGCCCGAGAACTCGCTATGCCACAGTGTGGTGCCGTCCTTCTGGAGAGCGATCAGGCTGCGACCGAACGCCAGGTAGATCCGTCCGCGCACGTCGAGCACCGGCGGGTTGTTGCTGCGGAAGTCGCCGGCGCCGAGGTCGCTGCGCTGCCATTCCACGTTACCCGCGAAGTCGAGCGAGTAGAGCGTGCTGGAGAGCGGATCCGTCACGCCGACGACGATGCTCCGGCGCTTTACGTCGATCGCCGGCGGGGTGTGGATACGCTCGCCCTGGCCGGTATCGAAGAGCAGGGTCGCGGTCGGCTGCCCACCGGGCGAGGCCGGCGGGTCCACCGCCCAGATCCCGCGCCACAGGCCGACGTAGATGCGGCCGGTCTCGGGGTTGACCACCGGCGCGTGGTTCGGGATGCGGCCGACGCTGCGCTTCGGCTCGAGCTGGATGCGCCAGCGCTCGGCGCCGGTCTGCGCGTCGAGTGCCGCCAGGCCGGCGCCGCCGAACAGGAGGTAGAGCTCGTCGCCCGCCGGGCTGAGCGCCGGCGACGCGTTGCGGATGCCGCCGCCGAGCGGGTTGATGCACCACTTCAGCTGCGAGACGTTGCCCGGACACATCGCCATGACCGTGCCCGCGCCGAGCGAGTCCGACGTCATGTAGACGAGGCCGTCGTTGCCGATCACCGGCGGTGCGGTGATGTCGCCATCGGTGCAGACCTTCTGCCGCCACGCGACGGTCGCGTCCGCGCTACCGAACGGCGGCAGGTCGATCGCCCAGAGGTCGTTGTCGCGTGTGCCGACGTAGCCGAGTCCGCCGTTGCCGATCGCCGGCGAAGAGCGATCGGCGAGCCTGCCCTGCTGGTCGGAGCCGCACCAGAGGACCGAGCCATCTGCCGGGTTCAGGGCGCAGAGCGGCGCCTTGCCGACGGGAACGAAGAGCGTCTCGGGCTCGCCGGGAAGCCCGGGTGCGAGCGCCGGGGCCGCGAACAGGCTGCCGGGCAGCTTGCGGCTCCAGATCCTGCGGTCGCAGACCGGACCGCGGAACGGGCTCGCGCCGGTGTGCTGCGCGTTGCCCTGGAACACGGGCCACGACCCCGCGCTCGGCCCGACCGGACCGGCCACGGCCGGGCACACCGGGTTGGCCTCGGCACAGGGATTCCGCTGCAGCTCGCGGCTGCAGCGCTCCGCGGCGAAGGCACTCGCGCCGAGCAGGGCGCCGACGATCAGTGCCGTGGCGGGCAGAAGAAGTCCCGCACGCCGAACGGTGCGGCGCGCGCGAGCGCTCGAGTTCCGAAGGATCATGAATGCAGGCTCCGAGTCGCACGGCCCCGGCGAGCGGGGCGCAGCAACCTCAACGATCGACGCATCCCGCAGGGCGGGAGCTGGCGGAAGTGGCGGCGAGCCTACCGTCACGCAGCGCGGCGGTCAATAGACTTTGCGGTTCGCAGACTTTGCGGGGCGCGGCGGTGGCGGACCGGGCGGACGCCATGGCGTCCGTCCCGGTCCGCCACGCGCGCCGGTCACTTCGCGGCGGCGCCGCAGAAGATGAGGCGGTAGTTGTTCAGTCCGGTCGCGGAATTCGTGCAGTCCCAGTTACTCGAGGGGTCGTCGTACTGGTACGAGTACGCGAGCGGGCAGCCGTGCTTGAAGCCCTGCGGCCACGACGCGCCGCCCTCGGCGACGATGCCGGTCGCCTGCCTCCAGCCCGGATTGGTCGGTCCGCACACGCCACCGTAGATCGCCTGCGACTGGCAGAAGCAGGCCTCGGTGGTCGCACAGTCCGCGCTCTGGACGCCGTCGGAGTTCTCGCACAGCGTCCCGTTCGTGCAGCTGGCCGACGACGAGCAATTGACCGGCTGATAGCAGCCGCAGACCGGATCGCCGTCCTCGCAAGCCTTCAGCCCGCCGTTGACCGGCCCGCCCGCCATGCACTTGTTCAAGCCACCGCAATCGCCGTCGGTCGTGCAAGGCGGGTCGAGCGGCGGCAGTGGCGACGGAACGAAGTTGTCTGCGTTCCACCACAAGGCGCCCATTCCCGACGTGAGCGGCGGAACGCACGCATACGTGCTGCCTTCGGTGGTGGTCACCGTCTGGCAGGTGTAGCCGAGATACGGATAGTCGATGGCCGGGCACGCCTGGCCGTCGTTGCTCCCGTCGCAGCCGCCGTTCTGGATGACCGGCGTGCAGACGCCGACGCTTCCGTCGGCGCTCCACGCCGTGACCGGGGTGCACGTCGTTCCCGCCTGGCAGTCGCTGGCGCCGCCGTCATTGACGAAGCAGACGGGCGACGCGCCGTTCGGGGACATGAGCGGGATCATCTTGCCGAACATGTCGTTCTGCCCGCCGTTGTTGACGCACTGGAAGTGCGACTGCTCGTCGGTCGTGCACGAGAGCGCTCCGCCGCAGGCGTTCCCAGGCGCGTCGCAGGCCACCCGCGCGCCGCTCGCGCCCTGCACCTGCAGCACCGACGGGCACAGGGAACCGTCGATGCCGCGCCTTGAGCAGCCCGACGCCTGACACGAGGGCCCGTTGTTGCTCCACGCCACGCCGTTGCTGCCGTCGGCGAGCTGCTGGCCCCAGGTGGCGATGGACGCGAAGTCGGGCTTGGTCGTGCCGGACTGCCCGGACCGGCCCGTATTGACGAACTCGAAGCTGTCCCTGCCGATGCGCTCGACGATCATCGCGCCGGCGGCGAAGTTGGTGTTGGCCTGCCAGACCGGCGCGTCGTCGGGGCGGTTGACGCGCAACGCGATCGGCACGTTGTAGCCGCTCACGGTGCTCACGTCGTAGCTGTCCGCGCCGCCGAGGCCCGCGGCAGCGATCTCGAACAGCGTGGCCAGGTTGCCGGTGGCGTTCTGCACGTTGCAGTCGATGTTGCCGCCGCTCGCCGGTCCGCACTGGCCGGTCTCGCAGGTGAAAGACCCCGTGTCGCCGGAGCAGCCGGTGCGCGGCCACAGGCGCCCCTGCCAGCCGGCCGGCATCTTCAGCTTGAGGCGGCGCACGCACTTGCCGCTGCCGACGTCGCACTTCGCGGTGGGCGTTCCGGCAGATACCCCGAACGCACAGTCCGCGTCGCTCGCGCACTCGCACGCGCCGCCGTCGCAGGTGCCGGACGGTCCGCAGACGCGCTTCTCCGTCCGCTTCGTGCAGGTCGGCGCGAGCGCCCAATCGTGCGGCTCGAGCGCCGGCGCGCCGAACTCGCCGATCCAGATCTGCTGCTTGCACTTGTTGACGATCGTCACGACGTGATCGGCGTCGTTCGCGCTCGCCGCGCCTGCCTCCGCAAGAACGAGCGCGGCACAGATCATGACGGTCCGCAGGCTGCGGGGGACGGCGCACACGGCGCCAGCGGCGTGGGGATGATCGACCATGTTTTCTCCTCGGGTACGAGCGGCCGTTTCGACAAAGGCCAATCGGCTCGTCGCGCAGGCTTCTTTGCGGATGCCGTGCCGAACGCGGGGGACGCCTGCGCGACCACGCGGACGACGCCATGGCTTCTGCCGCACATGACACCGGCGCTTGCTCGCCCCCGCCCGCCGTGGCATCCCGTGCCGATGCCGTACTCCTTCCCGCAGGGTTTCGTCTGGGGCACCGCCACCGCCGCGCACCAGGTCGAGGGCAACAACGTCGCGAGCGACTTCTGGATGCTCGAGCACGCGCCCGGGACGCTGTTCCGCGAGCCTTCGGGGGACGCGGTGGACCACTTCCACCGCTACCCGCAGGACATCGCGATGATCCGCCAGCTCGGCTTCGGCGCGTACCGGTTCTCGGTCGAGTGGGCGCGCATCGAGCCGGTCGAGGGGTACTTCTCGATCGCGGCGCTCGACCACTACCGGCGCATGATCGCGAGCTGCCACGAGCACGGCGTGAAGCCCTGCGTGACCTTCCACCACTTCACCTCGCCGCTTTGGTTCACGCTCGACGGCGGCTGGGAGGACCGCGCCAACGTCGACCGGTTCCTGCGCTTCTGCGAGCGTACCGTCAGGCACCTGGGCGACCTGATCGACACCGCGTACACGATCAACGAGGCGAACCTGTCGGCGACGCTGCAGGTCGCGGGCGTGTTTCCCCCGGGCGGGCTCAAGTCGGTCGCGGGCTTCGTCGGCGAGGCCGCGAAGCGCTACGGCTCGACCCCCGAGCGCATCGGCCCGTTCCTGCTCGGCGACCCGATGAAGCTGCGCGACACGATGCTCGAGGCGCACGTGCGCGCGCGCGACGTGATCAAGTCGGGACCGGGCTCGTTCCCCGTCGGCGTGACGCTCGCGATGCAGGACTTCCAGGCGCTGCCGGGCGGCGAGGCGCACGTCGCGCGGGCGCGCGCCGAGAGCTGGGATCCGTTCCTCGAGGCCGCGCGCGAGGACGACTTCGTCGGCGTGCAGACCTACAGCCGCAGCCGCTTCGACGCGAACGGCCCCATGGGCCCCGAGCCCGGCGTGCCGGTGCTCATCATGGGCTACGAGTTCTGGCCCGAGGCGCTCGAGGGCACCGTGCGCTACGCGGCGAAGACCGCGAACGTCCCGATCCACGTCACCGAGAACGGCATCGGCACCACCGATGACGCGCAGCGCATCGACTACGAGCGCCGTGCGCTCGCAGCGCTGGTCAAGTGCATGCGCGACGGCATCGACGTGCGCGGCTACTTCTACTGGTCGCTGATGGACAACTTCGAGTGGCTGTTCGGCTACGGTCCCGAGTTCGGTCTCGTGGCGGTCGATCGCACCACGCAGAGGCGCCGTCCCAAGCCGAGCGCCGACTGGCTCGGCGCGATCGCGCGCAGCAACACGTTTCCCGACTGACGTCCGCACCGGCTCCGGCGGCCGGGCGGAAGGGGCCACGCCATCGCGTCGTGCCGGCTCGCCCTGCGAGCCGGCGACCGAGCGGGAGATGGTTCGCCGCTCACCGAGACTCGGTCTGCCGCGGTGTCGGCGGCCTCCCTCGCCGTCGCCTCCGGGAAAAACGCCCGCTGGAGTGCCTGCGGCTCCTCACGTACTCTGAATTCGTCTCGTCGGTTCCCCCACCCCTCTTTCAGGAGCAGTCGTCATGAGCTCGATGCGCGATCTCTTCCGCCACACCCTCGCCGCTTGCTTGCTGTGCCTCACCTCGACCGCGTCTGCGGCGGTCTTCGAGGTACCCATCAACGGCGGCAACGCGAGCGGCGTCGGCTACTTCTCGGGCTGGAAGTGCCCGCCGAACGACGACATTTCGATCGTCGTCGACGGCGGCTCGCCGATCCCCGTGCCGAGCCGGGTGCGGCGCAACGACACCGTCGGCGCGTGCGGCAACGACGGACGCAACGGCTACATCTCGCAGATCAACTTCAACCTGTTCGGCACCGGCGTCCACACGGCGACGGTGCGCCAGAGCGGGGTGCCGTTCGCACAGACCACGTTCAGCGTCGCGACCTTCGGTACGAACTTCCTGACCGGTGCTTCCGCAACCTACGTCCTGAACAACTTTCCATCGACCGGCGAGACCGCGACCGTCGAGTGGGTTCAGGGTCAGCAGAACTTCGTCATCATCGAGACGAACGGGGTGGGCGGCGAGGTGGCCATCCGCTACGCGAACGACCTCCAGTGCAACACGTCGGGCTTCACCTCCACGCTGTCGGCCAACGGCTACACGTGGAGCGCGTTCACCGGCAACATCTCGCCCTACCAGGTGGTGACCGGCCGCTCGACGCTGGGGCCGTTCGTCGAGACCAACAGCACGACGTGCGGCGACATCATCTATCCGTTCACGCTGCAGATCCCTTCGGGGCGCGCCTACGTCCTGGTCCAGACCTTCTTCGACGGGGGGCCGTTCCTGGCGATCGAGGACGAGGGTCCGATCACGCTCATGAACAGCGCACCGATTCCGCCGCCGGCGGCGGCCGCTGCCCGCGGCGGAGCGGGCGTCGGCGCGGTCGACGCGACCGGAGAGTTCTCCGTGCGAGCCGACTGACGTCCCACCGGCCGGCACGAGCCGCGCCGCGGGCACGACCTCCCCGCCGGTGCTCGGCGACCGCGGTCGGGTCCGCGCGCGGAACGCGCGCGCGGACCACCTGACCGGGTCGGCAGAGATCGCGGGGCGCCGCGGTCTCAGTCGAGAGGACAGGACTGCTCGTTGGCCTCGGCGAGGTTGTCCTTCGCCGTCGCGAAGTCGCCGCGCTCGTACGCCCAGCGCACGACCTCGATCACCTCGGCGCGCGTGTAAGCGTAGTCGACGCGCGAGTGCGCGGCGTTGAGCAGCGCCGCGACCGCGTGGCGTGCGAGAGCGTACTCGCCGCCACCACCGAACGCGATGGCCTGGCCGAGGGTGGCGCGGAAGCTGGGCCGCACGCCGAACACCGTCGCGAAGTCGTCACCGGGCTCGTGCTCCTTCCACGAGTCGTAGTGGTGATACTGCTTCCAGTAGCCGGGCGTGCATCCCTCGTCGAGCTCACCGCTCGGCGGAGGGCACTCGCCCGGGGTCTTGGTCGGCTTCGGCGAGTACGTCGGCTTCGGCGTGCTCGGTCGGCTTCGGCGTCGGCGAGACGGACGGGTTCGGGGTGGGCTCGTCGATCGGCGTCCCGCGCGGCGACGGCGTCGGGGTCGGCGTGCCGCCTACCGGCGTCGGGGACGGCGGAACGAGCGGCGGCATACCGCAGCGCGACTCGTCCTCGACCAGCACCCGGTGCGCGACCGCATGGCCCACGAACACCGCGCGGGGCCAGAGCACGAGCCACTCGGTCTCGGGCGCGTACAGCTCGGCGACCAGCACGCCCTCCTCGCGAACGTCGATCGTCGGCGCGCTGGTGTAGATCTCGAACGACTTCGCGTCGAAGGCGCCCGAGCCGACCACCGCGCCGGGCGCGCTGCGCCAGGCGTCGCGCAGGTACACGACGACCTTGCCCGACATGCCGATCACCGACGCCCGGTCGCGCAGATCCCAGCTGCGGAAGCGGTAGGCGCCCGGCTTCAGGTAGAGCCGCGCGTCGCTCGGCAGCACCACGTCGCCGAAGCAGCCGGGGGTGAGCGTCCGCTGGCCGCCCGGCGACACCGTGACCGTCGCCCCCTTGTCGACGCACGCATCGCGCACCGCCTCCGGCAGCGCGGGCAGCGTCAGGAAGGGCGTCGACAGCGGCTTCGCGAGAACGCCCGTGATCTTCGCCGTCGCCTCGGCGCGCAGGTCGTTGGTCACCACGTCGACCACGGCGCTCTTCGGCTTCAGCATGAAGATGTCCGCGGCGGCGATCGCCTCCTCGCGGGTCTTGCCGTTGTGCGTGCTCGCTGGTCCCATCGACAGCGTGCCGCCGGGGTTCCGCACGACGATCGGCCCGCGCAGGTCCACGTCGGCGCCGACGATGAGCGTCTCGCGGGCGAGGATCGTGTAGGCGCGGCAGTCCGGCGGCGGCGTGAGCGGCGGCGCGAGCGCCGCCGCGAGCGATGGCGCGGTCAGCACGGCGGCAAGCGCCAGAACGGCGCGTGCGGTACGAAAGCGGCTCGCGGGGGGGACGGGGACGGCAACGACATGGCGGGCTCCTCTGCGACTGCGAGGGTGGGGTTCCGACGGGTTGGGATGCGACGGGAATCGTATCGCTGCACGACCGACCCCTCACGTAAGAACGAGGCCCGAAATTCTCCAGCAGCGACGGGGCGAAAATGTGGCATCCGTGCAAGCTTCGCGGCTGCGCGCAACGCCTTCCGAATCGCCGCATCCTCCCCTGTAGCTTGACGATGGATGTGCGGTGCACGCCGCGGTGGACTCCGATGGCGCAGCGCGCAGCGCGGACGACATCGCTCTCTTGCGGGCCTGCCCGAGCGGCTCGCAGTTTCGCAGCCGATCGAACGCGCCGACCACTTTGCTTCACAGCGCGCGATCGCCGATGTTCGACGCACGGAGAACGCCATGCCCCGACGCGACGAACGATTTCCCGCCCATGATGCTCCTGGCGCGCCCCGATCCGCCCGGTTGCGCCGCGGCGCAGCCCGCGCGCTCGTGGCGATCGCGGCGCTGGGCGGCGCGCCGGCAGCGCACGCCTGGCAGCTCGTCGACGTGACCAACGGCTACGGCGATCACTCGACGGCCATCGTGTAGCCGGCGCGCAACGAGCCGCGCGTGAACCTGATCGTCGCATGCGAAGGCGATCGCTGGCGGAGCGTCGTCATCGGCCCGCCGCTCGGCGCGAGCTTCCCGCTCGACGACGGTGGCCAGGTCCGCGTCTCGTTCACCACCGAGCCGGGACCGAATGAGCAGTGGCAGGTCCGCCGGCGCGCGAAGACGCGCGACGTGCTCTACCTGGTGCCGGTGCCGTCGGAGCTGGTGCGCACGATGATCGGGCGCTCGGACGCGAGCCCGGAAGCGGCGCTGCACGCGCAGGTGACCAGCAAGGGGAAGCCGGTCACCCTCGAGTTCCCGCTCGCCGGGCTGCGCGACGCGATCCGCAAGGACCTCTGGGAGCCCTGCACGCTCGGCAACCAGATCCCCGAGTCGGAGTGGCGCTGAAGGGAGGGGCCCCGGGTCCCGCTGCTGCAGCGCCGGACAGATCTCCACGGGGACACCGCTCCCCGCCGTCGGCGAACGTGGGCCCCGCGCGTGCGCGACGGTGCCCGCGGCGGCTCCGAGCGCGGGGCGGCCCACGCCCCGCGCTTGCGGAGCGCGACCGGACGTCAGCCCCGGGTCAGCAGCAGGCAGCCGCAGGTCTGGCCGCCGCCGGCGGCGACGACCCCGACCTCGGGCACGCGGGCGATCTGACGCTCCCCCCCCTGCCCCCACATCTGCACGGCGGCCTCGTGCAGGAATCCGTAGCCGTGCAGGCGCCCGGCGGACAGCTGCCCGCCGTGCGTGTTCAGCGGCAGCTCGCCGTCGCGCGCGATGCGCGCACCGCCGTCGACGAACGGTCCGCTCTCGCCTACCTGGCAGAAGCCGAGCGCCTCGAGCCACGACAGCGTGAGGAACGAGAAGCCGTCGTAGATCTGCGCCATCTGCACGTCCTTCGGCTTCAGGTCCGTACGCGTCCACATCTGCGCCGCCGCGTCGCGGTTCGGCATCGTGGTCAGGTCCTCGTACTGGTCCCACGACGGACGCCCGTGCAGCGCCGCACCCATCGCCTCGATGCGCAGCGGCGGGTTGCGCAGGTCGCGCGCGCGGTCGATGCGCGACACGATCACCGCGGTCGCGCCGTCGCACGGCACGTCGCAGTCGTAGAGCGAGAACGGCGTCGCGACGATGCGCGACGCCATGTAGTCGTCGAGCGTCATCGGCGTGCGGTAGATCGCCTTCGGATTGCGCTCGGCGTTGCGGCGCGCGTTCAGCGCGATCCACGCCATCTGCTCCTTCGTCGTGCCGTAGCGGTGGAAGTGCGCCTGGGCGAACATCGCGATCCACACCGCCGCCGACGGCGCCGAGAACGGCAGGAACCACTCGGAGAAGCCCTGCGCCTTGAAGCCACCGCGACCGCCGCCGCCCGGCATCACCGCCGAGCGCCCCTGCCCGCCCTGCGCGCTGCCCTCCCACACCGAGCGGAAGACCAGTACGTGGTTGCAGAGGCCCCCGGCCACGGCGAGCGCCGCCTTGATCACCGCGCCGAGCTGACCGGACGTCTCGAGCCCGCTGTCGTACCAGCCGACTTTCAGCCTGAGCGCGTTGATCACCTCGTACGCCCCCGCCCCGCTGAATCCGGGCGGAACGCTCAGCGAGCCGGGATACGTCGACAGCCCGTCGACGTCCGCGACACGGAGCCCGGCGTGGTCGATCGCGGCCAGGCAGGCGTCGAGCGTGAGCTCGAGCGGCTCGCGGCCGAGCCGGCGCCCGACGTCGGACTGCCCGACGCCGCTGATGCAGGTGGCTCTCTCGACTGCGGCAGCCATCACGCGTCCTCCGGCTCGAACAGGGGAATGAAGATGTCGCCGTCGGGGTCCGGGTGCGGCTCGAAGATCACCCGCAGCGGCATACCGATGCGGATCCGGTCGTGCGGGCAGTTCACCAGATTGGTCGTGAGCCGCACCGACGGCTGCTCGACGATCTCCACGATCGCCACCACGTACGGCAGCTGCGGACCCGGCATCCACTGCTGGTGGTTGATCGTGTAGGTCGCGAGCGCCGCACGGCCCGAAACCGCCTCGGTCGCGAGGCTCTTCGAGTGGCAGGCGGGACAGATCGGCTGCCACGGGTGGATCCAGTGGCGGCAGTCGCCGCAGCGCCAGAAGCGCAGCTCGCCGCGCGCACCGGCGGTCCAGAAGTCTCGATTCTGCTCGGTCAGCGCAGGCAGGACGCGGAACGGCACCTCACCTTCGATCACGGACACGATCACTCCCCTCGTGGACGTCTGCGTCGCGCGGCCGCGACGACCCCATCGACGGACACCTTTGTGCCACACGGCGGGGGGCGACCACAAAGCCCGCACGCACCCGCGCGGCGGTGCCGGCACGCAGCGAAACACACGGCCAGCGCCGCCGCCGATCACGCAAGGAGCACGCGCAAATTTTCTTGCAAGTACGTTTTTTTGTCCTGTTCTTGACCAGCACGCCTCGCCGAGCAGTGCTCCGGCTCGAGCGCCGCGTGCCCGACCGACGGCGTCAAGCCGAGCGGCAGCGTGTGCCGCGCGTCGGCCAGCGTCTGCGACGTCGCCGAGGTGTGCAACGGCACCGGCGCTGCGTGTCCCAACGACGGGTACGTCGCGCCCGGTACGCCGTGCCGCGCGGCGAACGGCCAGTGCGACGTCGCAGAAGCCCGCACCGGCGCCGGGGCCGCCTGCCCGACGGACGTGCTCAGGCCGGACGGAAGCACGTGCACCGACGGGGACCTCTGCACGCAGACCGACACCTGCCAGAGCGGCAGTTGCCTCGGCGGCAACCCCGTGCAGTGCACGGCGCTCGACCGGTGCCACCTGCCCGGCTCCTGCGCGCCCGGCACGGGCCAGTGCTCGAACCCGACCGTCGCGGACGGCACGACGTGCAGCGACGGCGACATGTGCTCGGCCGGCGACCAGTGCGTCGGCGGGATCTGCACGGGCGTGCAAACTCTCTGCGAGCTGTGCCACGACTTGGAGGACAACGACGAGGACGGCCTGATCGACTGCCTCGATCCGGACTGTCCGGCGTGTCCGCCGATCGTCGACACCTGCTACCACCCCTGCATCACCCAGATCATCTTCAAGCGGAGCGGCCCGGACCTCCTGCGCCTGCAGGCGTCGTTCAAACCGCTCACCCCGATCGACCCGCCATGGAGCAGGTCGGCCTGCTGATCACCAACGCGAACGGCGTGGTGTTCGCCGACCTCCTGGTGCCGGCCACCGTCAAGCGTGTCGGCAAGTCGTGGACCGCGACCGTCAAGGCGGCCAAGACCGCGGGCGGCATCTTCAAGGTCCGCTTCACGCTCCTCGCCGACGGTACGTACCGCGTCAACTTCAAGGCCTACGGCGTCATGAAGGCCCGGACGACGCTGGCCACGATGTCGGTCCAGATCCTGGTCGGCGACGACGTCGCGATCTCGACCCAGCACTGGGAGGCCGTCAAGACCGGCTGGCGCGTCCAGCTGGAGTGACCCGCCGCGCGCGGCGCCGGACGGCCGCCGCGCACCGCACGCACGGGACGCC
>VGTK01000159.1 GCA_016874715.1 Deltaproteobacteria bacterium
CACGGGTCACAAGAGGAGGCCGACAGCAGTAATCGCGAGGAGGCGCGGCTCCGCCGCGCCGACGAGGCCCATCGGAGGACCGCAGCCACTCGCGCAGCGAGTGGCGAGGACCGCACGGGGGCAAAATTGAATGGAGAGGTGCCGGAGTGGTCGAACGGGCACGACTGGAAATCGTGTGTACCCCAAAAGGGTACCGTGGGTTCGAATCCCACTCTCTCCGCTTGTCAGAAAGTGCTCGACGGCAATTGCTCCTTCGTCGATCGTCCAGTATCAAAGCGGCACGACGGTAAACGGCACGCGCGGGTGTAGCTCAGTTGGCTAGAGCGCAACCTTGCCAAGGTTGAGGTCGCCGGTTCGACCCCGGTCACCCGCTCTCCCGTTCCCATCGCGGAACGGCGAAGAAGTTTTCGATTCCCTGCCGCGGGACGCCCGTGTTAGGCGTCCGCCATGGCGTCGCACACGTTATTCGTCAGCAATTTTCCGTTCTCGACGACCGAAGACGACCTGCACGCACGTTTGCAGCCATCGGCGCGGTACAGGGCGTCCGGATCATCGTCGACCGGGAGACTCGCCGCGGTCGCGGATTCGCCTTCGTGGAGCTCCTCGCTCCGGAGGCGATCGATCTCGCCATCGAGCAGCTGAAGGAGACCGAGTTCCGCGGCAGGCGTCTCGTGGTGAGCAAGGCGCGCGGCCGCGAAGCGGGCGGGACGACGGCGATCGTGCGCGGGACCTCGGCCGGCAACGACGCTGGACCGCCGTTCCGGCATCGCATCGTGATCGACCGGAGCGACGAGGCGCGCGCCTCCACGGCCACGGTCCCTGACCTCGGGCTGTCGGTGAACGCAGCGACGATCGAGGCGGCGCTGCGCCAGGTTCAGACACGCGCGTGCGGTTGCGCGTTCGGCGGCGAGCAGGCCTGAGCGGCGCCTCACGCCGCATTGACATGCCGATGTTTTTGCGCGAAGCGAGCAGCGACGACGCGCGCACGTCGCGTGCGTCGGAGGCTTGGCGACCCCAGCCGCAGCCGAGGTGGTTGTGTGGAAGAGGCGCAGCGTTCCCCATTGACGGGCAAGCGGATCGGCTTCGCAGGACGTCTCCTCTCCTGTGATCGTCGACTCGCACGCGAGCTCGTCCAGAGTGTCGGGGGCCACGTCGCGCGTGGCCCGGCGCTCGACTACCTGGTGCTCGGCAACGGTGGCCGCCCGCTGGGCGAGTCCGCGGGACGCACGCTCACCGAGGCGCAGTTTCTGAACCTCGTCTGCGCGGTCACGACCGAAACGCTTCCCGACCCCCCCGAGCTCACCGACCTCGTCCCGGCACGCCACGCCGCCCGGCTCTACCCCCGCGTGACGTGGGCGCGGCGGCGGAGCCTCGCCAAGCATGGGCTGGTCAGGCCGGTCGCCCTGCCCAACGGAGCCGGCTACCGCTTCGGGGATCTGCGCGTGCTGCGCCAGGTCGACGAGATGCTGGGGGCTGGCCTCACGCTCGCGCAGGTGATCCTGCGACTCGCTCCCGCCGTCAAGGGCCAGCTCGAGTTCCGCTTTCCCATGGCGGCCATCAAGCCGAAGCCGCGCCGCATCTCGGTGCGGCCGGAGGCCGAGTCTGCGGACGCGTGGTTCGACGTCGGCTTCTGGGCCGATCGCGATCGCTCGAGCTACCCGACCGCGATCGCTGCCTACCAGCGCGCGCTGAAGATCGACCCGGCGCACGTGCCGTCGCTGATCAACCTGGGCAACATCTACTACGAGCTCGGCGAGTTCGCGCGCGCCCGCGACATGTACGCACGCGCGACTGCACTCGACGCCGAGAACCCACGCACGCACTTCAACCTCGGCAACGCATGCGACGAGGTAGGCGATCTGCTCGGGGCGGCGCGGGCCTATCGTCGTGCGATCGCGCTCTGGCCGGGCTACGCGGATGCCCACTTCAACCTCGCGCTGGTGGCCGAGAAGCTCTCGAGCTGGGCCCTCGCGCGGCGGCACTGGGAGCGCTTCCTCGATCTCGAGCCTGGCAGCGAGTGGGCCGCGGTCGCGCGCTCCCACCTCACCGACGCAAAGCGCGCAGAAGCGACGCGGCGGAAGCAGCAGAGCGAGCGCGAGCCGGTCTGACGTCCCACCGGCTTCGCCGACCGCGAAGGCTGAACCCGCAGGGCGTGTTCATCTGACGCTGGGCCGCGGCTGGCGCGGGCGGGGGTCGTGTGCTAGCCCGTCGCAGCGCTTTCGGGCGCGTTCCCGGCCCGGGCGGCGTACCCAAGTGGCTAAGGGGAAGGTCTGCAAAACCTTTATTCGTGAGTTCGATTCTCACCGCCGCCTCTCACCGCACCCTGGCGCCGGGGGAGGCAGCTCACCCGGGCTCCGGCTGCCGAACGGCGCATTCCGCTTGACTGGAACGCGCCGGTTCGGATAGGCGCGGGCTCGCATTCATGCAGCGCCGACGCACCCGAACATCGAGGAGTTCGCCCGGCCACTCCCCGACCGGCTAACGCAGTATCCACACCGCGCCCCGCGGGATGCACCAGACACGCCACGACGGACGACCGACACTCCGTGGGCGAGCGAGAGTCGCGATGAGAAGGTCGATCGTCGTTTCAGGGGTTCTCTTCCTCGCGCTCGGGTCCGCACCCGTCGCTGCGCAGGTGCAGGATGCGGCGCAGCAGAAGTGCGCAGCGGCAGCCGACCTGAACGCCGACGCGGTCGCGTGGGCGCAGGCGGGCGTGATCAACTCCTGCTTCCGCGACGCGGCGAAGGGCACCCTGGGCGATCCCGCGGCCGCGCTGGCCTGCTTCCACGCCGACGCCAAGGGCAAGGTCGCAAAGAAGGGTGTGGTATCGGTCGGCAAGGAGCTCAAGAGCTGCGCCGCCGGGAGTCTACCGGGCTTCGGCGTGCCCGATCTCGCCGGCCCCTACGTGCCGCCCGCCGTCGCCACGGCCTTCGATCCGGTGCTGCACGAGATCTACGCCGAGGTCAGCAATGCCACCGGCGTGAGCGCCGAGAACACGCTCCTGATCGACGTCTTCGGCAACCCGATCGACGACGCGGTGCTGGTCGGCGCCGCCAATGCGCTCGGCGCGAAGTGCCAGGCGGCGATCACCAAGCAGCTCCTGAAGTGCGAGCGCACCAAGCGCAAGGAGTACAACGAGTGCGAGAAGGCGAGCCTGAAGAACGGGCTTGCCAGCGAGCCCCTGCTCCAGTCGACCTGCCTGATGACGGCGGGCGACCCGGCGAGCGGCCAGCCGGACGCCAAGGGGCTCATCGAGAAGCAGTGCGCCACCAAGCTCGCCGCGACGGTCACCAAGTCGTGCTTCGGGCAGAATCTGGCCACCGTGTTCCCGGGCGAGTGCGCGGGCTCCGGCGCCGGCTTCGCCGGCTGCCTCGTCGATCGGATCGACTGCCGGCTCTGCCAGCAGCTGAATGCGGTCAACGGACTGTCGCGCGACTGCGACCTGTTCGACGACGGCACAGCCAACGACAGCTGTCGCGAAGCGCTGCCGGTCTGCGGTGACGACGCCCTCGATCAGCCGTCGGAGCAGTGCGACGACGGCAACACCGACGGCGGCGACTGCTGCAGCTCGACGTGCCAGTTCGAGACCACGGCAGCCGCGTGCGAGCTGCCGCGGGTCGTCATCCAGACGCCGGACAACGGCATCTTCACCCTCGCCACCAGCACCGCTGTCACGGGCTACATCGAGAACATCAACCTCAACGACGCGACGCTGACCGTGAACGGCGCAGCCGTCACGATCCAGCCGAACAAGACCTTCTCGACCACGGTGGCTCTCAGCCAGGCGAGCATCTTCAACCCCATCCTGGCGACGCTCACCCGCACCAGCGACGGCGAGAAGGTGCAGGACCGCGTGGTCGTGATCGCGGGTCCGTCGATCGCCGAGGGCGACCCGTCGCCCAACGCCATCGGGATGCGTTTCAACGACAGCGGCCTCGACGCGATCGAGCCGGCGGTCGAGGACCTGGTCGACATCGACCCCGCCGAGCTGATCCCGCCCAACACGCTGGTGATCGACGACTACTGCTACTACCAGGACTGGATCTTCGGCTGCCTGGGCCGCGTCGACGTGAGGATCAGCGGCACTCCGCCGCCGTCGATCGGCGGGTTCAGCATCGACATGGACTCGCAGACGAACTTCGTCGCGGGCGACATCACGCTGAACAACCTCTACGTCCGCGCGAACGTGAACAGCGTGACCGGCATCTCGTTCAGCTGCACGATCGACATCACGTCCAACGTGGTCAACATCTTCGGCGACTACGGGCTGTCGCCCCTGGCCTCTGCGCCGACGCAGATCGACGTCGCTCAGATCGGCACCAACGACGTCGTCCTCAGCGGCTTCAACGACAGCACCAACTGCTCGGGCTTCCTCGGCGGCATCGTCGAGCTGCTGATCGATCTCTTCATCGGAGACATCCAGGACCTGTTCGAGCCCGCGCTCGAGGACTTCCTCAACGCGGAGGACGGTAACGGCAACACCCCGATCGCGGGTGCGATCGAGACCGCGCTCGCCGGCATCGACATCGCGGGCCCGATCGGCGACGGGCTGGGCGTCGTGCTCGACACGCCGGTGAACGCCGTCACCGAGGATACGGTCGGCATCACCTTCAGGATCGATGCGTCGGCGACGGCCTCGACGCCCGATCCGAAAGCGCCGGACCTGCTGGCTTCCTTCGATGTGACGGAGACGTTCCCGACCTTCGGCCCCAGCACGCCGGGCGGGCTGCCCTACGGCATCGTCATCACGCTGTCGACGTCGTCCTTCAACCAGCTGCTGCGCGCCCAGATCGAGAGCGGTCTGTTGCGCTCCGAGCTCACCGCGATCGATCTCGGCACGGGACCCATCCCGCCGACGGCCGGGCTGCTTGCGGCGTTCATCCCCGAGCTGGCGATCGTTCCGCCAGCAACGCCGCTGGCGGTGCGTCTCGCGCCGTCCATCGCTCCGATCCTGACCGGTGCGGCGGGCCCGCTGGGCGAGATCGCGGAGCTCAAGATCGCGCAGCTCCTCGCCGATGTGGTCGCGGACCCGAACACCTCCGGCGAGGTCGTCCTGGCGACGATCGCAGTCGACGCCCGCCTGGGCTTCGACATGACGTTCGGGGCGGGCGCGATCTCGCTGACGATCACAACGCCCGGGCCGGCGGACCTGACCATCGCGCTGATCGAGAACCCGCTGAGCATCGACGAGGCCGCCGTGCAGTCGTTGCTGCCCGCGGTCCTCGGCCCGCTGTTGCCGACCCTCGCCGACGCGCTCGGCAGCATCCCGCTGCCCGAGTTCTTCGGGCTCCAGCTGCAAGAAGTCGAGGTGTCCCGCATCAGCGGTGGTTACATGGGCATCTTCTCGAACCTCGCCCCCACCCCGTGATCTCGCGGCGCCACGGCCGGCGGCGGCCGGCCGTGGCGCTTGCGGGTCGCCTCGGGCAGCGGCGAGCGGTGGCGCTCCGGCCCGCACCGCACGTATAGTGGCGGTGTGCACACGCCGATCTGGATCGACGACCGGGCGGGACTCGACGAGCTGATCGCCCGACTCCGCGACGAGCCGGCTTACGGGCTCGACACGGAGTTCCACCGCGAGCGGACCTACTTCCCGCACCTTGCCCTCGTTCAGGTGTCGTGGACGGGGGGCCTCGCGGTGGTCGACCCGATCGCGGTCGACATCGCCCCCCTCGCAAGCGTGCTGGAGGGGCCCGGGCTGATGATCTGCCACGCGGCGGAGCAGGATCTGGAGGTACTGCAGCTGGCGTGCGGGACGCGGCCGTCACGGCTGTTCGACACCCAGATCGCCGCCGCGTTCATCGGCCTGGGCTTCGCGGCGCTCGGCCGTCTGGTGACGTCGATCGTCGGTGCGACGATGACCAAGGGGGACCGGCTCACGGACTGGACCCGCCGCCCGCTCGACGAGAGCCAGATCGCCTACGCGGCGGCGGACGTCGAGCACCTGCTGCTCCTGCACGAGCGGCTCTGCGAGCGCGCGCGTGCGACCGGAACCCTCGACTGGGTCGAGCAAGAGTGCGAGCAGCTTCGCCTGCGACCGCTCGGCGCGTCGGAGCCCGAGACGGCGTGGTGGCGCATCAAGGGGAGCCGGACGCTGCGCGGCAAGTCGCGCGGTGTGGCCCAGGAGGTCGCGGCATGGCGCGAGCGTCTCGCGATGGCCCGGGACATCCCGCCGCGCTTCATCCTCCCGGATCTCGCGCTCGCGGGCGTGGTGCAGCGCCCGCCACGAACCAAGGACCAGATGTCGAGCATCCGCGGGCTCGAGCCGCGGCACCTGCGCGGCGGCACTGCCGACGAGATCTTTGCCGCCGTCGAGCGCGGCCTCGCACTCGACGCGCGTGACCTGCGCATGCCGGCCCGCGGCGAGCCGCCGATCGACGACGAGGCCGGGCCCTGCGTCGCTCTCGGGCTGGCGCTGGTCGCGCACCTGGCCGCGCAGCGTCAGATGGAGCCGTCGCTGCTCGCCACGCGCGCCGACGTCCAGGCACTCGCGGCTGGTCGCACCTCGGGGCGGCTGTCGAGCGGCTGGCGCGCGGAGATCGCGGGCGAGGCGCTGCGGCGGCTGTTCTCGGGCGAAGCCGCACTCACCGGCGACGGCAGGGCAGGGGTCCGGCTGCTCGATCTCCGGGGCTGCAGGGCAGAGGCCGCAGGTGGCGCTCACGAAGATGGCTGCTGACCCCGCGCCGGGGTGGTGAAACTGGCAGACACAGGGGACTTAAAATCCCCAGGCCGGCAACGGCCGTGCGGGTTCGAGCCCCGCCCCCGGCACTGAAGCGGCCGCGCAAGCGCCTCCGGAAGGTGCTCCCCGGGCCCCCCGGGCCCGCCGAACAAGACTTGAGGAACCCGATCCAATGTGTTGCGATGGGGTTGGCGGCGAGATAGCCGCCCCAGCCAACCGCGACCGCCAGCGCGAGTCCGTGACCGCTACCCTGCCGTGGGCCCATCCGCCCCCGGGGTGCCGGTGCCCGAATCGGACATCTCACCCGAGGCTCGAGATTCCTGGCCGCCCCGTTCTCCCGGGGTCGACGTGTCGTGCGATTGCTCGACAGGAACCCATCATGAAGGAAGCCCTGCTACCCCGAGGAACGGCTGCGCCCCATGCCGCAGACACCGCCCGAGCCCTCGACCCGGCGCGGGCGGTCCAACGTGGAATGGGCCGGCGCACGCGTCGCGCGCTGGCTGCGGCGACGCTCGGGGGGTCCATCTCCGTGCTGCTCGCCCCTGCGCTGATGTCCACGCACGGCGCGACGCGGGCCGAGGCCCGATCGGAGACGCCGCGCCCGGCTGGGGAGGGCACGGCGGGCGCCGTCGACGCGACGCCCCAGGTGGTGAGCCAGGTTCTCGAGTCGGCCGAGACGCGGGCCAAGCTCTTCGCCGCGATCTCGCAGTGCCGGCCCTCTCTCGGCGAGCGGCAGCGGTGGCGGATCGTCGACGCGATTCGCGAGGAGGCCGCGCGGCACGGCTACGACCCGCTCTTCGTGATGGCGATCATCGAGGTCGAGAGCACCTGCTCGCCGACCGCGAACTCGCCGCGCGGCGCCGTCGGCCTGACCCAGATCAAGCCCTCGACCGCCCGTGAGGTCGCGAAGGATCTCGGTCTGGCCTGGGGGGGCGCCGGCGCCCTGGTACAGCCGAACCTCAACATCCGCCTCGGCCTCGGCTACCTCGCACAGCTCGAGGAGAAGTTCGGCGATCCGTACGTCGCCATCGCGGCCTACAACCTGGGCCCGCAGCGCGCGCTCCGCATGTCGCGGCAGCACGCGAAGCGGGAACGCTACGTGAAGAAGGTCCTCGCCCGCTACGAGGGCCTGCTCGTCGAACACGCTGCCTGAGGCAGCATTCGGCTCAGACGAGCTCGACCGGGTCGCCGATCCGGACGATGCCGGGCTCGGCGACGCGCGCGTAGGCGCCGAGGCACTGCCGCGTTTCGCGGACCAGCGTTCGCATGATGCGGGGGTCCTTCGGCAGGTCGTCGAAGGGGAGCGTGGTCATCACGCAACGCATGCACGGGATGGTGACCTCGGCCGTCAGCCCGCCGATGCGGACGTGACGACCAGCCCACTCGTGCTCGGGGAACCCGTCCCGTGCCTCCGGTAGCTCGAGCACGAAGTTCGGCCGGAAGCGGCGAGCGTCGATCTTCGAGCCCGGCGCCAGCCGTGCCAGCGAGGTCAGCGAGCACTGGCTCACGAGCAGCAGCGGGAACGCGTCGAAGTAGGTGCCCGGCGGGGATTCGAACTCGAGGATCTCGGGTGGCAGGCCCGACATGTCGGGCAGAGGCTCCCCTGGCTCGAGACCGAAGATCGAGCGCAGCTCCAGTTCGAGGTCGGCATGCGTCGGGGCACCGCGACGGAAGTGGTCGAGCTGGTCGGCCGGCTGCAGCGGCCAGAGAGTGACGCGCGTGCCGAGAGCGCTGCTCAGACGCTCCGCGACCGCCGGATCGTCGCTGCGCAGCGTCGTGCCGTCGGGCAGGCGCATCTCGACATCGCCAGCGCGCCCGGCCGTCGGCTCCGCGAGGTAGCGCGCTTCGCTGCGCATCAGCTCGGGTATCTTCTTCGCCCCCCGGATTCCGCCGCGCTCCTCGTCGCGCACCGCCCACGCGCGGTCGCCAGGCAGGCCGAGTAGCCCGACGGGAGTAGCGTCGAGCCGCTCGCCCGCCATGGACTTCACGGGGTACCGCCAGATCCCGGCCACGCTACCGACGTGCATCACCGTTCCTCCGCGTTGCGCGCCGCTGCTCGCGGCGCGGTTGCGCGTTGACCACGCGTGGGGGGAAACCTACCATGTGGCCTTCGACTCCGTCACGCACGTGCGCTCCGCAACACCCGCGTCCGGGTAATCCTCCCATGTCCGCCCGGCTCCTGAACTCGACGATGCTGCTCAGCCTGTCGTCGTTTCCCGCCCTCGGGTTGCTCTGCACCACCGCCCACGGCGCGTTCGGCGGTAGAGGCTGGGCGGCCCTGATGGTCGCGAGCGTCCTCGGATCGGCGAGCGTGGTGCTCCTCGCGCGTCGCGGCGGCTGGTCGGCGATCCTCGACGAGGCACCGCCGCGGTGGGTGGCTCCGGGATGGCTCGGGTGGACGGCACTGCTCGTCGCGTGCGGCGCGTTCGCTCCGGCGGTGTTCGCGGTCCTTGCCTCGCCGCGCCTCCAGATCTCGCATCACGGCTTCTTCCACTCGGCCTACGTGTACCAGGTCATTGCCGGCAACGTCCCGCCCGAGAACGTCACGCTGCCGGGCTATCCCTCGAACACCTACTGGCCCTATCACGCGCTGCTCGCGGCCCTCGTCGAGCTGCTCGGCGTGGCCGCGCCGCTGGCCTCGGCGCTGCTCAACGTCACGGTACTGGCCGGTAGCCTCGCCTGGACATCCGCGATCGCACGCGAGCTGTACGGCGGCGTGCGCCCGGGGCTCGGCGTGCTGCGCGGCGTGTTCGGACTGTTCGGCGCGAACCTCCTCGCAGGCCTCTACTGGATCCTCGAGGCGGCGGCCGGCGGTCCGCTCGATCCGAGAACGATGGTGATCGCGGGCGACGTCCGGCTCGCCACGCTGCTCGCGAAGTTCGTCAACTACACCGGGGCGGCGCTCGGCCTGTACTTCTACGTCTTCGGACTGCTGGTCGTCGTACGCACGCTCGAGGGCCGCGCGCGGGCCTTCGACGTCGCGCTGGGCGTGATGGCGCTGCTGGGCGCGTTCGCGCTGCACGCGATCACGGGCGCCTTCATGCTGGCGGGCTTCGCCGGCGCGGCCGCGGGCGCGACCGTCGTCACGGCGGTGCTCGGCGGCGGTCGCATCGGCACGACATCGCCCGGCGGCGGGCTCTTCGGCACGCCGTCGCGCGGCGGCGGGAGAGCCGCCGCCACGAGCGCGCGCCCGCGCGCGCTCCGCTTCGCCGCCGGGCTCGCGGTCCTCGTGACGCTCGCCGTGCCGGTATTCCACTTCGTGACCAGCGCGTCGAGCGAGTTCCCGGAGCCGCCGCGCATCGGCCTACCCGATGCGTACGCCTGGTCCGTCGTGGCGGTGAGCTGGCCTCTGCTGCCATTCTTCGTCGCAGGAACGGTCCGCGGCCTGCGCGAGCGTGACAGGCGCGTCCTCTTCCTCGCGCTGATGTGCCTCGGCGGGTACGCTCTTGCCACCGTGGTCTCGATCTCGGGCAGGAACGAGTACAAGTTCATCTACCTGGCGTCGCTGGGCTTGTGCCTCGTGGCACTCGGCCCGATCACGCGGCTGGTCACGACGCGCGCTCTGGGCTGGCGCAGCGCGGGTCCGCTCGTGGCGGCGCTGGCGCTCCTGCTCGCATGCTGGAACGTCGCGCTGTTCGGCAGCGGGCTGCTGCGCGGTGCGCACTTCGCCGACGCGACGTTCTCGTACGACGGACGTCACGTCACCGCGCGGGCGCCGGCGCCGCGAGCCCTCGCGGCCGGAACCGGCATCGAGTACGCCGACCTGTTCGCGTGGATTCGCGCCAACACCCCGCTCGACACCGTGGTCGTGGTGCCGCTGATCTTCCGCGACCGGAGCGTGCTCTACGTGCTCTCCGAGCGGGTGCCCTACGTGGTCGACGGGATGCACTACAATCGCGGGCTGCCGGCCTTCGAGGAGCGCGCGGCGCAGGTCGAGGGGCTCTACGGCCAGGCAACGCCCGCGGCACAGCGTACCACCGCGCTGCGCGAGATCGGGTCCGCGATGCCCGGGCGTCCCAAGGTCCTGGTTTTTCCGCGCGCTCTCGCCGCCCGCTTCGATCCCGCCTCGGCCGGCCTCGTGCGCGTGCGCGAAGGCACGGTCGCCGACCTCTACGCATTCCCGGGCACCGCAGCGGGGGAAGGGTCGTGAGCATGGCCGGCAACCAGGGCGGCGTGTCCGGCGGCTACCGGATCCCGTTCAACCGCTCGACGCTCGTCGGGCGCGAGCTCGAGTACATCGCCCAGGCAATGCGCATCGGGCAGATCGCCGGCGACCAGACGTTCACACGCCGCTGCCACGATCTTCTCGAGACCACGCTCGGCGTCCACCGCGCCCTCCTCACGACATCGTGCACCCACGCCCTCGAGCTCGCAGCGCTCCTGCTGGAGATCTCGCCGGGCGACGAGGTCGTGGTGCCGTCGTTCACCTTCGTCTCGACGGTGAACGCCTTCGTGCTGCGCGGTGCGACACCGCGGATCGTGGACGTGCGGCCGGACACGCTGAACCTGGACGAGACCAAGCTCGAGCGCGTCGTCGGCCCGCGCACGCGAGCGATCCTACCCGTGCACTACGCCGGCGTCGGTTGCGCGATGGAGCCGATCCTCGAGATCGCGCGTGCTTGCGGTGCAGAGGTGGTCGAAGACAACGCGCACGGCCTGTTCGGGAAGTACCGGGGCAGGTGGCTCGGCACCTTCGGCGGGCTCGCGACGCAGAGCTTCCACGAGACCAAGAACGTGACGTGCGGCGAGGGCGGCGCGCTCCTCATCAACGACGAACGCTGGGTCGAGCGCGCCGAGATCCTGCGCGAGAAGGGGACCGACCGCAGCCGCTTCTTCCGCGGCGAGGTCGACCGCTACGGCTGGGTCGACGTCGGCTCGAGCTACCTGATGTCCGACGTGCTCGCAGCGTTCCTCTTCGGGCAGCTCATCGAGTGGCGCGAGATCCAGCGGCGGCGCGAGCACCTCTGGCAACGCTACGACCGCGAGCTAGCGGCGTGGGCCGACGCGCACGACGTGCGGCGTCCGATCGTGCCCGAAGGCTGCGATCAGGCGTACCACATGTACTACCTGCTGCTGCCGTCCGAGCCCGTGCGTGCGCGGCTGGTCGCGCACCTGAAGAGCCGCGGCATCCTCGCGGTGTTCCACTACCTGCCGCTGCACGCATCTCCGATGGGGCGGAAGCTCGGCGGGCGCCCGGGCGACTGTCCCGTCGCCGAGGACGTGAGCGAGCGCTTGCTCCGCCTCCCTCTGTATGTCGGACTCGACGATCGGGAGCAGGAGGAGGTGATCACGGCCTTGGGAGAGTTCACGGCATGGTGACGGCAGCGACACCGCTGGTCGAGCGTCTCGACTGGGACTCGGAGTTCTTCGGAATCGAGATCGGGCGCGCGCGGACCGGCCGCCTCGACGCGAGCCTTGCCGAGCGCCTCGCCAGCGATGCGCGGGCAGCCGGCTTCGCCTGCGTCTACTTCGCGGCCGCCGCCGAGGACTTCGAGACGGTGGTCGCGGCCGAGGGCCTCGGCTGCCACCTCGTCGACGTCCGCGTCGTGCTCGAGCGCCCGGCCGAAGGTCCGCTGCCGCCGCCCACTGCGCATGCCGAGTTCCGCATCGAGCCGGGCAGCGCCGACGACCTGCCGCGCCTCGAGGCGATCGCGATCGACGTCGCACGCGCGAGCCGCTACGCCGCCGACCAGCGCTTCCCGCGCGAGGACACCGAGCGTCTCTACCGGACCTGGATTCGCAACGCGTGGAACGGCTACGTGGACGCGGTGCTCGTCGCCCACGCCGGCGACGGCGAGGTGCTGGGCTTCGTGTGCCCAAAGATGCATGGCGAGCTCTGCGACCTGCAGCTGGTCGGCGTCGCGAGCGCACAGCGCCAGCGCAGGGTCGGACGCGGGCTCGTGTCGGCGGGCATCGCGTGGGGCTGCGAGCGCGGCGCGGCGCGCCTCCAGGTGGTGACGCAGGGGCGCAACGTGCCGGCGCAGCGCCTCTACCAGCAGCTGGGCTTTCTCACCACCGAGGTCAAGCTGTACTACCACCTGTGGCTGACGCCGGCGGGTCGCTGATCGAGCGCACGGCGTAGGGTGGCCGGTTCATCGTGCGAAAGTGGACCCGTGCGAGGTACTCGCCGATGATGCCGAGCGCGAAGAGCTGTGCACCGGAGAAGATCGCGATCACCGACGCGAGGAACGGGAATCCCGGCACCACGCTGCCGTAGATGAGCCACCGTCCGAGCACCCATGCGAGCACGGCGACGCCGAACAGCGTGCAGCCGAACCCGACGAGGCTCGCGATCTGCAGCGGGAAGGTGCTGAAGCCGGTCATCATGTTCATCGCGTGCGCGACGAGCTTGCGGAAGGTGTAGCTCGAGACCCCGTCGGCGCGGGCCGCGTGGTGCACCGGCACGGCGGCGAATCGCGTCGTGCCCCAGGTGAGGAGCACGTCGATCGACACGTGGTAGCCGTCATAGCCGGCGAACGCGTCGCGCAGCGGCGTCCGGAACACGCGGAACGCACTCACCTGGCGCGCGATGGGAGCACCCATCGCCTGCGACAGCGCGAGCTTGGTGACGCGTGACGCGACGTCACGCAGCAACCCGTGCTGCTCCGCGACCGGCGCGCCGTAGACGACGTCGTTGCCGATCTCGAGTGCCGCGAGCAGCGTCGGGATCTCCTCCGGCGGGTGCTGCAGGTCGTCGTCGATGGTCACGACGGTCGCGTACCGCGCGGCGCGGATCCCGCACAGCAGCGCATTGTGCTGCCCGTAGTTGCGCATCAGGTCGATGCCGCGGACCCACGCATGCCGGCGGCAGAGCTGCCCGATCGCCGCCCAGCTGTCGTCGCGGCTGCCGTCGTTCACGAGGACCAGCTCGTAGGACGTACCGAGCGCGCGCAGCACCGGCTCGAGACGGTCGACCAGACGCGCCAGGATGGGCGCGCTGTTGTACACCGGAACGATCACCGAGACCGATGCAACGGCACTCGCCTCCCGAGGCTGGATCGGGGACGCCAGATCCCCGACGGGGCTCCCCCCCGAGGAGTGCGGCGGCAAGCACATCGGCGAGCGCATCTTGGCACCGCGGTCCGCCGCGACGCAAGCGAGGCGCTGCGCCCTGTCGAGGCAAGTGCGCCCGGACCCGCGCCGCGCCCTGTCGAGGCAAGTGCGCCCGGACCCGCGCCGCGCCCTGTCGAGGCAAGTGCGCCCGGACCCGCGCCGCGCGGCGCTCGCCGGTA
>VGTK01000160.1 GCA_016874715.1 Deltaproteobacteria bacterium
GCGTCGCCCGCGCGCACCCCGGACGCCGTGGCGTCGCCCGCGCGCACCCCGGACGCCGTGGCGTCGCTCGCGCGCACGGCCGGGGGCCTCCACGCGAGGAGGGCAACGAGCGCGGCGGCCGGAAGCGTGGCGATGCGGAGAGCGCGCAGCACGGCGGAGACGCTGGCGCGTGCCGCGGCCGCGGTCAACGCTCCCGCGGATCGATGCACTGCAGCGATGCAATTTATACTTGATGAGTCGTCCTGCGAGCTGCTAGGCCCGCGGCTCGACGTCGGAAAAGGAGCTCTGCATGGGCGCGGTCGTCGTCCTCGAGGAAGTCGGCAAGACCTACGGCGTGGGGCACGCGATCGTCACCGCGCTCGACGGGGTCGGGCTCGCCGTTCCCGAGGGCGAGTTCGTCTCCATCGTCGGCCCGAGCGGCTGCGGCAAGAGCTCCGTGCTCAATCTGGTCGCCGGCCTCGACCACCCTTCTCACGGCCGCGTGCTGGTCGAGGGGCGCGACCTCGCGACGATGTCGGAGCGGGCACGAAGCGAGCTGCGCCTGCGCTCGATCGGGTTCATCTTCCAGAGCTTCAACCTGCTGCCGCGGCTCACCGTGGAACGCAACGTCGCGTGGCGCCTCGAGCGCATCGGCCTGCGCCGACGCGAGGTGCGCACGCGCACGGCCGCCGTACTCGAGCAGGTAGGCGTGGCCCCGACCGCGTGGTCGCGCTACCCGAGCGAGCTGTCCGGCGGCGAGCAGCAGCGCGTCGCGGCCGCGCGCGCCATCGCGCCCGAGCCCCGTCTGCTGCTCGCCGACGAGCCGACCGGCAACCTCGACTCGGCGAATGGCCGCATGATCCTCGACCTCCTGCGGCGACTGAACTACGAGCGCCAAACGTCGATCATCATGGTGACGCACGACGCCTTCGCGGCAACGTGCGGCCATCGCACGATCGAGATGCAGGACGGCCGCATCCTGCGCGACGTCGGGTCCTTCGCCGAGGGCGCCCCGTCGCTCCGGCTCGCCGTCGGTGCCCGTGTGTTCCAGCAGGACCGGTCGTGATCGGCGGCCTCCGCACGCGTCTCGAGAGCTTGGTGCACGACCTGCCGCAGGTGGCGATGGCGGTCGTCGTGATCTCGCTGGGCGTGGCGCTCGCGTCGGGGGTGCTGCTCGCGAACCGGTCGCTGCGCGAACGCTTCGACGGCGCCGTCGAGGCGCTCGCCGGCGTCGCCGACCTGCAGGTCACCGCGGTGAGCGGTGGGACCTTCGATGCGGGGATCCTCGACGCGATCCGCGCGGTGCCGGGCGTCAAGGCGGCGGCACCGCTGCTGCTCGCGCCGGCGTTCACCCGCCACGGCGGCGAGGTGACGCGGCTGCGCGTGGTCGGCGTGGACCTGCTCGACGACGCGACCGTGCGCGTCTACCGCGGACCGGGTGGCGGTGCCGCGCTCGAGGACCCGCTCCTCTTCCTGAGCCAGCAGGATTCGGTGCTGATCCCGCGCGCGCTCGCGACCCGCCTCGGCGTGCCGGAAGATGGTGCATTCGACGTCGAGACGGCGCTCGGCCCGCGGCGGCTCGTCGCACGCGGCCTGCTCGACGATTCCGGCGTGGCGGTGGCGGAGAACCTGCTGGTGATGGACCTGTTCGCCGCCCAAGAGGCCCTCGGGGCCGACCGCCGTGCATCGCAGATCGACGTAGTGGCGACCACGCCCGGCGCGGTCGCCGGCGTGCGCGAGGCGCTCGCCGGCGTGCTGCCTTCGCACCTCGACGTCGCCCCCGTCGCGGAGCGCAGGCGCGAGCTTGCCCGCGCCGCGTCGGCGTTTCAGGCGATGCTCGACGCGATCGCCGCGATGGGCCTCGTGCTCGCGGTGCTGATCACGGGAAACCGCCTCGCGACGCTCTATCAGGGGCGCCTCCGCGAGATGGCCGTGCAGCGCGCGCTGGGCCTGCCACCGGGTGCGCTGGTGCGCGGGCTGGTCGCGGAGTCCCTCATGGTGTCCGCGGGCGGCGTGCTCATCGGCCTGCCGGTCGGCGTCGGCGTTGCGCGGCTGATCGTCCAGCCGGTAGCGGACACGATGTCGCTAAACCTGCAGCAGGTGGTGACCGCGAGCGGGGTCACGGTGCGGCCCGGGCCGCTCCTGGCCGCGGGTGCGGCGGGGCTTCTCGCCGGCGCGCTGGCCGCCCTCCTCCCCGCGCTGCGCGTCGCGCGCGCGCGGATCGTGACCGTTCTCGGTGCCGGGCCGGGCCGCGACGCGGCGCCGGAAGGACGCGTCAAGCGGCTGGGGCGCGTCGCCGCCGTCGCCGGTGCGCTGACGCTGCTCGTGCTGCAGCTAGCCACGCCCACAGGGGGGCTTGCCGGGCTGACCATGGCGTGTGTCGCGCTCGCGGGGGCGCTCGGCGTCGAGCCCGGGCTTCGCTGGGCGAGCCGACCGCTCGGCTCCGTGCTGGGTCCGGCCGCGCGAATCGGTGTCGAGGACCAGGGACGATCGCCCCGTCGCGCGGTCGGCGCGGCGATCGTTCTCATGACCGGCGTGGCGGTCGTGATCTGGATCGGCAGCATGGCGCGCAGCTTCGAGTCGTACGTCGTTCGGAACCTGATGCTCGATCGCGAGTCCGATCTCTCCGTCGATTCCGGCTTCAACGACCTCACGGTGGGCGACGACGCGCGCATCGACGGTGCCATGCTGCAGCGCCTGGCGCAGATTCCCGGAGTGCGGGCTGTCGGCGCCGGCGTGAACGCGGTGTCTCTTCGCCCCGCGACCGGCCTCGTCGCGGCCGATCCGATCCGCTTCCGTGATCCAGCGTTCGGCGCGTGGCCGCTCGCGGACGGCGCCTGGCCCGACGCGCTCGAGCGCGTGGCGCGTGGCGAGGCACTGCTCGCCGACGCGACCCTCGCATCGCGTCGTGCTCTCGCGGTCGGCGCGCCGGTGCGGATCACGACCCCATCCGGCGTCCTCGAGCTGCCGCTCGCGGGGATCACGCCGACCAAGTTCCGCTCGCCCGCGGGCGACGTCATGCTGAGCCGCGAGGTCTACCAGCGCTGGTGGGGAGACGGAACGATCACGCAGGCGTTTCTCGTCCTCGAGCCCGGAGCATCGGCGAGCGAGGTCACCGAGGTGATCCAGGGGACCCTCGGTCGCGAGCAGCGCCTGCGGGTCCTGACGCGCGACGAGCTGGCCGGGTGGTACGGGGCGGGTGTGCGACGCGCGTTCTCGTTTCTCGGCGCGCTCGCGGGTCTCGTGCTCGTGGTCGTGACGATCGGTACGGGTGACGCGCTGGCGGCGAGCGTGCTCGAGCGCACGCGTGAGGTCGGCGCGCTGCGGGCGCTCGGCCTCACGCGGCGGGACATCGGCGCGCAGGTCGTCGCGCAGGCGCTGGCGATCGCGCTCGTCGGGCTCGGGCTCGGGCTCGCGGTCGGGCACGCGATGAGCTTCGCGTTCGTCGAGGGCCTCATTCCGAGCTTGCTCGGGTGGCGGCTCGAGCTGCACGCGAGCTGGCAGGTCGCGACCCTCGCCGCGGTCCTCGGTGCGGCGGCCTGCCTGGTCGGGGCCGCGCTCCCCGCGGCGCGCGCGAGCCGCATGTCCGCGATCGAGGCGCTCCGCTGCGAGTGAGCGAGGCCGCCCTTCAGCGTAGTCGCGAGCCGCTCGCGGCGGCACGTGGCCGTGGGCGCTTCTCGTCGATTCCCTGCGCCGTCGCCTTGTGCACGGCCCTCGCGGGTGCAATCGGCGCCGACGCTGGGGCGGGGCGCAGAGCATCGAGCGCCTCGCGCAGCTCGTTGAGGTAGGCGATGTCGCCGGCGACGTGGTGCAGACGCCGCGCGAGCAGCAGGACCAGGATGGAGAACGGCTCGCAGTCCGTGGCGCAGCGGTGCAGCTCGTTCTGCCGGTCGCGCTCGACGTTCTTGCCGAGGAGCCAGAGCTCCTCCTTCCAGAAGTCGATCATCCGGCTCGCCGTCTCGGGTGGGGCCTCGTGCAGGAACATCGTGCGCGCGGTCAGCTCGTCGTCCGTGCCGAGCGCGAGCTGCGGAGGACGCATGAGCCAGCGGTCGAACAGCTCGGCACCCCTGGTGGTGATCTGGTAGGGCGTGCGCCGTGCGTCGTCCTCCGCGGCGCGCTCGACGGTGCGGACCAGACCATCGCCGACGAGGTTCTGCAGCTCGCGGTAGAAGGTCCCGCTGCTCATCTGCACGCCGGTGCGCCCCTTGTACGCCTTCATCAGCGCGTAGCCGTGCAGGCTGCGGCCGCGGCGGAGGAGGCCGAGGACGATGAATCGAAACATGGGCTTGCAGAAGAGGCGTTCCGGTCACTGGAACGGTGTCGTTCCCCGGGGCCCGATCGTCGTCGTGGCGCCGCCGCGCGGTGCGGCTACAAGACCGTCGTGGCATCCGGGCATCACGCGCCAGGCTGGCAGCCGACGCTCGTTCACGACGACGGCCGCGTGATCGTCGTCGACAAGCCGGCGGGCCTGCCCGCGACCGGCCGCGACCGCAACGACCCGGACTCGCTCGAGTTCCTGCTCACCGAGCGGCTCCGCCGCACCGTGTGGGCCGTGCACCAGCTCGATGCCGAGACGTCGGGGCTCATCGTCTTCGTCACGCGGAAGTCGCTCGTGGCGCCGTGGGTCGAGCGCCTCGCGCGCCGCGCCGCCAAGCAGTACCTCGCGATCTGCCACGGCGTACCCGCGTTCGACGCTCTGCAGGTGCGCGCGCCGCTCGGGGCGACCGGCAGCCCTACCCCGCCCTGGTGGCGCGTCGCGCGGCAGGCCGACGTCGGTGCACGGGACGCCACCTCGCGCCTTCGCGTCCTCGGTCGGACAGCTCGGCATTCGCTCCTCGAGGTGACGCTGGTCACCGGCCGGACGCACCAGGCGCGCCTCCACCTGGCGCACGTCGGCCACCCACTGGTCGGCGAGAAGGTCTACCGCACGCCGCCCTGTACCGAGCACCCGCGCCACGCGCTGCATGCGCACACCATCCGCTTTCGCGACGGCGAGCTCCCGTCGGAGCTGCTGGCGCCGCTGCCCGCCGAGCTGCGTGCGCTCGCCGCGCAGGTCGGCCTGCGCATTCCCGACGGGCGCTAGGAAACCGCTCGTCCGGCGCGGCGGCGGGTTTCCGGCCGTGACCGGCTCCCCTCGGTCGGGCGGGCTCTGCGCTTCGGGTCAGCGCGCCCCGCTCGCCTGCCGGGGCGCGATGCGGAACGTCAGCGACGCCCAGAAGCTCTCCCACTGGGCGTCGTCGTCCGGCGGCAGCGCGATCATGTGCACCGCCTTGACGAGCCACGCACCGGGCACCGCGAGCGGCAGGGTGACCCGTCCATCCGCGTCGCTGCGGGCAGCGACGTTCGCCGTCGAACTCGACACGCTGAGGGCGCTCACCAGCACGCCGGCGGCCGGTCGTCCGTCGAACGTCAGACGCAGCGGTAGCGTGTCACCGGGCGAGAGGGCTGCGGGGCTCTTCTCCGCGACCAGCTCGAGCGTCAGGCCGAGCGGCGCATCGGAACCGGCGACGGGCGGCGGCCCGGCCGCGAGCAGGGCCTTCGCACAGCGCGAGAACCTCTCCTTCACGGGCCGATCGCTCTCGCCGCGCGCTGCGCGCAGGCTCGCGATGGACTGCAGTCCCTCCGCCTCGAGATACGAGGCGAACTGCCCCGGCTCGAGCTCGACGCTGCTCGGGCGGCTCCGGTAGCCGACGACGTGCAGCCCGGGCTGTTCGGGCGTGACGAAGCCTGCCGGGTCGAGGCCGTCGCGCCCCCGCACGGGGGCCGTGCCTGCGGGCCCGCTCGTCACGAAGCTGGTGATCAGCGCGTCGTTGCGCGGCAGCGGCTCGCCGGCAAGCCGCTCGCCGACCAGCAGGCGCAGCGTCACGGTCTCGCCGGCGCGTGGCGTGAAGGTCGACGGCTCGATCCAGAAGTCGTGCGCCCGCACCGCCGGTGCGTGGGCGCTCAGGCTCATGGCGATGGCGATGGCGAGGAAGAGTCTCATGGCTCGACCACGAGATACGAGCGTGTCGTGGGGGTGGATCTCGCGCGATACGAGCGTGTCGTGGGGGTGGATCTCAGGCGATAGGAGGGTGTCGTACGGGTGGACCTCACGCGCCGTCCCGCCGCCGCGTGCCGAGGATCATGCCCGAGCCGCAGGCGAGCTCCGTCGTCACGAGGTCCGGATGGGTCAGCAGCGTCGCGCGGACCTGCGCCGTGTGGCGCTCGTGCGCGTCGTCCATCCAGGCGGGCGGCGTCATGTCGTCGACCAGCAGGACACCACCGGGGCGGAGCGCCGCGATGGTGCGCCCGAGGCCGGTCCACTTGCCGCCCTGCGCGTCGGCGAAGATCAGGTCGAAGCGGCCGAGCGCCTGGAGGACGTCGAGCACGTCGGCGACGTGCAGCGTGACCCACGCAGGCCAGCCGGCCTCGCGCGCGATCGCCGACGTCTCCCCGTCGACGTCGACCGAGGTCACGCGGACGTCGTCGCGCGCGCCGAGCCCGTGTACGATCCACGACGTGCCCGCGCCGACGCCGGTGCCCATCTCGAGGATGCGACCGTCGGTGGGAACGCCCGCCGCGAGGGTCGCGAGCAGACGGCCCACCTCGGGCTCGCACGACAGCACGAAGCCGTGTCGCCGTGCGCGCGCGTACGCGGCGGCGACGACCGGGGGAAGCTCCGGCACCGGTGCAGGAGAGGCTCGCATCGCGACACCAGAGCGCGCTTCCCGGCCGCGCTGCAAGGGGTGCGACCGGCCGGCCGTCGACCCGGCCGCGAGGAGCCACCGGTCGAGGCGGGCGGGCAGGTGGTCCGCGTACGCAAGGCCGTGACCGAGGGGCCGCTTCCGGCGGAGCGCGCGACCCCGCGCGGCACGATCGCGGCCCGGCGACCCCGCGGCGCCGCATCGACGTCGCGTCGGATGGAACGCCCTGCCGGTTCCAGCCGTCGTGGCCGGCGAAGCCGGGGCGGAGGTCAGCCCTTCAGCTTCGCCGCGATCTCCGCGACGTGGCGGCCCTGGAAGCGCGCGATCGCGAGCTCGTTGGCGCTCGGCTGGCGCGCGCCGTCGCTGCCGGCGACGGTGGTGGCGCCGTAAGGCGTCCCGCCGCTCACCTCGGTCGTCTCGGCCAGCTCCGGGCAGGAGTAGGGCACCCCGACGATCACCATGCCGTGGTGGAGCAGCGTCGTGTGGAACGACGTGATCGTCGTCTCCTGGCCGCCGTGCTGCGAGTTGCTGCTCGCGAACACGCTGCCGGCCTTGCCGACGAGCGCGTGCTTCGCCCACAGCCCGCCGGTGTGGTCGAGAAAGTTGCGCATCTGGCCCGCCATGTTGCCGAAGCGCGTCGGCGTGCCGAAGACGATCGCGTCGGCGCTGGCCAGGTGCGCGACGGTGGCGACCGGCACGTGTGCGAACGCGGCGCGCGTCTTGTCGGCGCCGGTGCGCTTCAGGGCCTCGTCCGACATCGACTCGGGCACCTGCAGCAGCTCGACCTCGGTCCCCGGGACCGAGCGCGCGCCTTCCGCCACCGCCTCGGCGAGACGGTACACGTGGCCGTAGGTGCTGTAGAACACGATCTGCACGATGGTCGGCATGGTCTCTCTCCTTCTCGGGGTTCGACGCGCGCGCTTCAGGCGAGGTCGAACAGCAGGATCTCGGCCGGCTCGATGCCGGCGATGGCGACGTTCGTCTCGTCGCTGACCGCAAGCCCGTCGCCGGCGCTCAGCCTGTGCCCCGCGACCTCGACCGTCCCCTCGACCACCTGCAGCCAGCCGTGGCGTCCGGGCGCGAGGTCGTGCACGACGCGCGCGCCGCGCTCGAGCGCCGCGGTCCAGAGCGACACGTCCTGGTGGATCCGCACGGCGCCGCTCTGCGGCTCGCGTGCGGCGAGCTGCACGAGCCGGCCGTTGCGGTCGCGGTCCGCGTAGCGCACCTGCTCGTAGCCGGGGTCGTAGCCGCGCCGGTCGGGCTCGATCCAGATCTGCAGCAGGTGCAGGTCTTCCGCCGGCGACGGGTTGACCTCACTGTGCGTGACCCCCGTGCCGGCGGTCATGCGCTGGATCTCGCCGGGCCGCACGACGGCGCGGTTGCCCATGCTGTCGGCGTGCTGCACGGCACCGGACACGACGTAGGTGAGAATCTCCATGTCGCGGTGCGGGTGCCGGCCGAAGCCGCGGCCCGGTGCGACGCGGTCCTCGTTGATGACGCGCAGGGCGCGGAAGCCCATGTGCGCCGGGTCGTGGTAGTCGGCGAACGAGAACGTGTGGCGGCTGTCGAGCCAGCCGTGGTCGGCGTGTCCGCGCGCGTCGCTTCTTCGTACGTCGTACACGCTGGGGGGTGCTCCTTTCGCTCCGAATTCGCATGATCCGGGCGCGACGATCAGGCGCCGCGTCCGAGCTTCCGGCAGAGGCGCTTCAGCTCGTCCTGCTCGGCGGCCGTCAGGACGGAGATGTCCCCGGCGAGGAGCTGGACGTGGCGCGGAAAGATCTCGCGGATCAGCGCCGCGCCGCGCGCGGTGATGCTGACCTTCGTGCAGCGCCGATCGCCCTCTTCCCGCGTGCGGCGCACGAGTCCGCTGCGCTCGAGGTTGTCGAGCACGGTGGTCATGTTCCCCGGGCTCCGGAGGAGCTTCCGCGCCAGCACCGTCGCCCGCAACGGCCCCAGGTGATGGAGCGCCTCGAGGGCACCGAACTGGCCGATGGTCAGCTTCGCGCCGGCGAGGTGGCCATGCGTGCGCGCCGTCACCGCTTCGGAGGCGCGCATCAGCGCGATGTACGCGTCGAGCGCGCGCTTCTCCCGGCTCGTGCCCTGGTGTCTGGTCGCCACTCGCTTCCCCTTCGAGCAATCAGTTCGAATTCGAAAGAAATCGGCGGCAGAGGTGCGTCAAGGCCCGCCGTGGCGGGACCGGGTGCGCGGCGGTACGGTCGCCGGCATGCCACGCCGCACCGCCGCTCCGCGACCCGTCCGGTCGCGCGTCTCTCCGGAGCGCGCGGTCGACAACCGCGGCATCGGTCGCGTGCTCGGTATCCTGCAGAGCGAGGCGCCGAAGTGGAACGCGCCGGTGGTCACGCTCATCAACACGCACGAGCGCGATCCGTTCCGCACGCTGACGTCCTGCATCCTGTCGCTGCGCACCAAGGACGAGGTCACGGCGATCGCGTCACGGCGCATGTTCGCGATCGCGGGTACGCCCGAGCGCATGGCGGAGATCGCGGAGAGCGAGCTCGCGCGCGCGATCTACCCGGTCGGCTTCTACCGCACCAAGGCGAAGCAGCTGATCGGCATCGCGCAGCAGATCCTCGAGCGCTTCGACGGCAAGGTTCCCGACGAGATCGACGCGCTGCTGACGCTGCCCGGCGTCGGGCGGAAGACCGCCAACCTGGTCGTCGGGCAGGCGTTCGCCAAGCCGGCGATCTGCGTCGACACGCACGTGCACCGCATCACCAACCGCTGGGGCTACGTGCGGACGAAGACGCCGGAGCAGACGGAGATGGCCCTGCGCGCCAGGCTGCCGGCGCGCCACTGGCTCGTGATCAACGACCTGCTGGTCGCCTTCGGGCAGACGCTCTGCCACCCGACGTCGCCGAAGTGCTCGGTGTGTCCGGTTGCGCGCTGGTGCCCGCGCGTGGGGGTCGTACGCAGCCGCTGAGCGCGACGGTGCAAACGGGGCAGAGCGCGGCGCGCGCGGCGCAGATCCGCGGCGACAGCATCGCCGCGGGTCACGCCGCCTGCGCGCCCACGGTCAAACGAAAGAACCCCACCAGCGAAGCGTGTCCGCGAGGGCCGCCGGGACGACCTGGAGCAGGAGCCATGCGGCGAGGGCCACGAACGCATTGCGCAGACTCGCCACGGCTGCATCCGCGAGGTTCGCCGACGCCTGCACGGCGACCCGATTGTGCAGCACCGCGGCCGCGCGCCGCGCGCGCACCGCGAGCAACAGGACGCCGATTGCGGCCTCGCCGCGCGTCGCCGTCGCGGCGGTGATCGGATCGGCCAGGGCGTCCAGCTCGACGGCGAGCGGGCGGTCGAGCAGCACCGCACGGGTCGCGGCGAGCAGTGCGGTGAACGCGTAGGCCGCCGCGACGACCAGCCACGGCGACACCGCCGTCGCCGTCGCCATCGCGGGCAGCGACGCGGTCAGCGTGAAGAGGGCGAGTACCAGTGCCGCGGTGGAGAGGGTGCGCTGCGCCTTCGCCGCGACCGCCGCGCCGCGTGCCGCCGCCTGCTCGTAGACCTGATCGATGACGGCGCCGAGCGACGGAGTTGCGTCGAGCGCCGCCTGCCAGTGCGCGATCTCGTTGTCGCGAAACACCGGCAGGGCGAAGTCCATCTCCGGGCGCCGCACGCGCAGCACGCGGTTCGCGCGCAATGCGCCCGCGAGCGGGAACAGGATTCCCAGCGCCTGCCGGGTCCGATCCGGGCTGCTCGCCACCTTCACGCTGGCCCCACCATCCTCGACGTCTCTCCGCGCCCCAACGGACTATCGGCGCCAGCGCGCCGGCCCATAGACCCGCCCGCGGAGGCCCTCGCCAGCCGCCCGGATTCCCCTCTTGTTCCTGCATTGTCGGTGCAGTATTCGTCCCCCGACCGGTCGATCGGTCGCCACCCCCGGCGCTGCGCCGCAGGAGTCTCCAGGATGATCTCATTCGAACCTACCGAGGAGCAGGAGCTGGTCCGCTCGACGGCGCGCGACCTCGCGGCGGAGGCGCTTCGCCCGCTGGCGCGTGACGCGGACGAGGAGAGCGCGATCCCCGCGGACTTCCTCCGCTCGACCTGGCAGCTGGGCTTCGTGTCGAACCAGATCCCCGAGGCCTTCGGCGGCGGCGGAGCCCCACGCTCGCCGATGACCGGCGCGCTGCTGCTCGAGGAGCTCGCGGCCGGTGACGCCGCGCTGGCGCTCGCCGCGCTCTCGCCGGCGCTGTTCGCCACGACGCTCGTCGATCACGGCACGGCGAAGCAGCAGGAGCGCTACCTGCCGCAGCTCTGCGGCGCGGACTTCCAGGCCGCGTCGGTCGCGATCGTCGAGCCGCGGCCGGCGTTCGACGCGCACGTCCTGCGCACGACCGCGGAGTCGCGCGGCAGCGCCTGGGTGCTCAACGGCGTCAAGTCGTTCGTTGCCTACGGGGGGGAGGCGGGCCACTTCATCGTGGTCGCCACCGACCCGGACGGCAAGCCCGCGGCGTTCGTCGTGCCGCGCGAGGCGCACGGCGTCTCGGTCGCGGGCCCCGAGCCGACGCTCGGCCTGCGTGCGTTGCCGTTCGCGCAGCTCGAGCTGAAGAACGTCGAGGTCCCGCAGGACGACCGCGTCGGCGGCCCCACCGGCTTCGACTACGCGCGGCTGCTCGACTGCGCGCGGGTCGGCATCGCCGCCGCACTCGTCGGCCTCTCTCGTGCGGTGATGGAGTACACGATCCCCTACGCGAAGGAGCGGGTGGCATTCGGCGAGGCGATCGCGCAGAAGCAGGCGATCGCGTTCATGCTGTCGGACATGGCGATCGAGACCGACGCCATGCGCTGGCTGGTCTGGAAGGCCGCGGCCGAGCTCGAAGCGGGCCGCGACGCGACCCGCGCGACGCACCTCATGCGCGGCTACGTGTCGGCCCAGGCGATGAAGATCGCCGACAACGGCATCCAGGTGCTCGGCGGGCACGGCTTCATCCGCGAGCATCCCGTCGAGCTGTGGTACCGCCACGCGCGCACGCTCGGCGTCCTCGAAGGCACCGCGGCAGTCTGAGGAGAAGGCACATGATCTCGTTCGACCTGACGGAACACGACAAGAAGGTCCTCGACGCGATCCGCGAGGAGTCGCTCATCGCGCGCAAGTACGCGCGCCACTTCGACGAGAACGAGGAGGAGTTCCCGCCCGACCAGCTGCCCGAGGCGAAGGACCGCCCCGGATTCTACTCGCTCCTCGGCGGACGCGACGTCGACGACTCCGGCATGAACGTTCTCGGCATGCTCATCACGGCCGCCCAGACCTGGGGCGACTACTCGGTGCGCCTCCGCCGCCCCGCCGGCGGGCTGGGCAACTCCGCGCTGCGCGCCGCGGGCTCGCCGGAGCAGCAGCAGAAGTGGGGCCATCTCACGCTGGCGATGGCGATCACCGAGCCCGGCTGCGGCTCGGATCCATCGCGCGTCAAGACCACGGCGACGAAGGACGGCGACCACTACGTGCTCAACGGCGAGAAGATCTTCGTCACCACCGGCTGCCGCGCCGACGGCGTCGTCGCGTGGGCGACGGTGGACGCGAACGCCGGCCGTGCGGGCATCAAGAGCTTCCTCGTCGAGAAGGGCACCCCCGGCTTCACCGTGGTGCGCAAGGAGAAGAAGCTCGGCATCCGCGCCGACGACACCGCGGCGTACGTCTTCGAGAACTGCCGCGTGCCGCGCGCGAACCTGCTCGGCGGCGACGAGACGGTCGCGAAGGAAGGGTCGGGCGGGTTTCGCGGCGTCATGAAGACCTTCAACATGACGCGCCCTGCGGTGGCGGCGATCGGCCTCGGCATCTCGCAGGCGGCACTCGACTTCACACGCGAGCAGCTCGAGCTGGCCGGCATCGCGATCCGCTACGGCGCCTCGACGGCATCGCAGAATGCGCTCGCGCAGAAGTTCCTCGAGCTCGAGGCGATGCAGGAGGCGGCGATGCTGACGGTGATGCGCGCCGCATGGCTCGCCGACCGTCAGGAGTCGAACAACCTCGAGTCGTCGATCGCGAAGGCGAAGGGCGGGCAGGCGGTGCGCCTCGTGACGCAGGGCTGCATCGAGATCCTCGGGCCGCTCGGCGTGTCGCGCGAGCACCTGCTCGAGAAGTGGTTCCGCGACGTGCGCATCACCGACATCTACGAGGGCACGGGCCAGATCCAGAACCTGATCATCGCCCGCACGATCCTCGGCTACTCGCGCAACGAGCTGCGCTGAGCACGTGTGGGAGCGGGGGGCACGCCCCAGGGCACGCCCCCCGCTCGCTCCACCGAGCGCGAATCGTCCAGCGATTCATTTCCATGTGAAGCCGCCGTCGAAATGGATCGTCTGGTGCATTGTTTCATTCTGCGGCGCTCATTTTCGTCACGGGCCCGTGTGCGCCTGGCTGGGCACGTAGTGATAGCGAGTAGCTGTTGCGATCCGTCTCGTGCTCACGCGCCGTCGCTCGCGCCGCCCGGCGGCGGTCCGCGGTCGACACCGGCGGTGCGGGCGCGTATCCGTGGCGGGTGCTCGAACGCGACCGGCGCGAACGCCGTACGGGCCGCCGTCGCGCGCGGCGATGCGCATCGTCCGGGCGTGCCCGGCTCGCGGCCGCGTTGCTCGTCCTGCTGGCCGCACCCGTCGCGGCCGGTGCAGCGCGCCCGCTGTCGCGCGACCTGCTGTGCGCGCTCGCGGCGAAGGCACCGGGCACCGCGGCGGCGGCCTTCGCCGACGAGCCGCTCGCGTGCGGCTGCGCGGTGCCGCGCGAGCGCTGTCGTCTCGTCGAGGTGGGCAACGACCGCCGCCGCGGCCTGGTGCTCGCCGCCGGGACGAGCCTGACGCGCGTCCTCGCAC
>VGTK01000161.1 GCA_016874715.1 Deltaproteobacteria bacterium
GCACGGCGGCCGGCCACTTCGCCGGGTGACAGGTCGATCAGGTGCAGGCCGTCGCCCAGGGCGATCGCGCGGCGCTCCGCAGCCTCGGAGTTGCCGCCGATCCAGATCGGCGGCCAGGGCCGCTGCACCGGCTTCGGGCCGCTGCGCACCGCCGGCAGCGTGTAGTGGCGGCCCGCGAACTCGGCCACTTCGTCGCGCCACAGCCGGCGGCAGACTTCGAGGTACTCGTCGGTGACGCGGCCGCGGTGGCGCGCGTCCTGCCCCAGCGCCGTGAACTCCTCGCGCAGCCAGCCGACGCCGACCCCGAAGATCGCGCGCCCACCCGACAGCGCGTCGAGCGTCGCGACGGTCTTCGCCGTCACGACCGGGTTCCGGTACGGCATCACGTACACGCTGACTCCGAGCCGGATCCGGCTCGTGGTACCCGCGAGGAACGCGAGCGTCGTCAGCGGCTCGTAGAACTCCTCGATCACCCCCATGTCGCCAGGCTTCGGGTCGGGGCTCTTGTCGAACGGGTAGATGCTCTGCACACCGACCGGTGCCACGAGATGATCCGCGACCCAGATCGAGTCGAGGCCGAGGGCTTCCGCGCGGCGCGCGAGGCGCACCATGTTCTCGGCCGTGGCGAGCGGCCCGTAGTTCGGAACGGCGATGCCGAAGCGCATTGCGAGTCTCCCTCGTCCGTCACCCGTCGAGGATCAGCGCGCCGTCGACCAGCGCCGGAAGCGTGCTGCCGAGCGCGCCGTCGAGCTTCGCGTCGGCGAGCGCGTCGTACGGAGTCGCGGAGGCCGTCAGGATGAGCACGCTGGCGCCGGCGATCTTCGCGATCTCCACCAGCGACGCCGCCGGCTGCACCTGCAGCGAAGAGCCGATCGCCAGCAGGCAGTCGCAGGCCTCGGCGAGACGGATCGACTCTTCCAGCACGTCGCGCGGCAGCGACTGCCCGAACGAGACCGTCGCGGGCTTGAGCATGCCGCCGCAGGCGTCGCAGCGCGGCTCCTCGTCTCCCGCCAGCACGCGCGCCAGCACGGGCTCGATCGGCTCGCGGCGGTCGCACTGCAGGCACACGGCAGCACGGTTCGTGCCGTGCAGCTCGTACACGGTGCTGCTGCCGGCGGCCTGGTGCAGGCCGTCGATGTTCTGCGTCACGATCGCCTGCAAGCGCCCTGCCTGCTCGAGGCGCGCGAGCGCGCGGTGCCCGGCGTTGGGCTGCGCCTCGAGCATGACCGGCACGGTCGCGAGCTTGTAGCGCCAGTGCTCGCGGCGCGCCCCCGACGAGCACACGAAGTCGCCGTACTCGATCGGGCGGAAGCGCTCCCAGACGCCGCCGGGGCTCCGGAAGTCGGGGATACCGGACTCCGTGCTCAGTCCGGCCCCGGTGAGTGCGACCGCGCGACGGCTCGCCCGCAGGATCGTACGGGCGTGCGCGAGGATCTCGTCGTCGGACCGGGTGTCCATCGCCGCGTAGCGTTGCAGGTCGCACCTCGGCGATCCAGTCCCGCGGTGCGCGCCGGCAAGCCGTGCGCCGGCACGGGACGCACGGCACGCGTACGCCGGCACACGCGTGCGCCGGCGCGTTGACCGGCTTGCCGTGCGTGTGACAAGAGGCGCCGAGAGCTACCTCGGGCCGTCTACGAGAGGGATTCCCGCATGTTCGATCTCACCGGAAGGACGGCGCTGGTGACCGGAGCCGGACAGGGCGTCGGCGCAGGCATCGCGCGCGCGCTCGCGCGCCAGGGAGCCGCGGTCGCGGTCAACGACCTCGTCGGGGAGCGCGCCACGCAGACCGTCGCGGCGATCCGCGGCGACGGCGGCCGCGCCGAGGCGGTCGCGTTCGACGTCACGGACTACGACGCCGTCTGTCGCGGCGTCACCGCGGCCGAGAGCGCGCTCGGACCGGTCGCGATCCTGGTGAACAACGCGGGCGTGCCGGCCGGCATGAACGTGCAGCCGTTCCGCGACAGCCAGCCCGCCGACTGGCGGAAGTACGTCGAGTTGAACGTCTACGGCGTGATGAACTGCTCGCGCGCGCTGATCGAAGGCATGTGCTCGCGCGGCTTCGGTCGCATCATCACGATCTCGTCGGGTGCGGGCACGATCGGCATCGCGCTGGGCGTGTCGGCCTACGCGGCCGGCAAGGGCGGCGGCATCAGCTTCATGCGCCACCTCGCGATGGAGAACGCGCGCACCGGCGTGACGGCCAACACGGTCGCGATCGGGCTCATCGACAACCACCTCGACGCCTCGGTCACCGAGCTCCTCGCGAAGGGCATCCCGGTCGGACGTCTCGGCACGCCCGACGACATCGCCCCGCTCTGCGTCTACCTCGCGTCGAACGAGGCTTCGTGGATCACCGGCCAGACGATCGAGCTCAACGGCGGCAGCACGACCACCTGACGACGAGGGGCACGCGGCGGCGCGGCCCACGCCGGTCGACGACGTGCGGCCCGTGTGACAGACCGGAAGTGCGTGAGGAGCGAGCAAGCGACCGTCGATCCGTTCGCGCCGACGACGCTCGGCCCCGTCGCGCTGCGCAACCGCTTCCTGAAGGCCGCGACCTTCGAGGGCATGGCCGAGCGCAACCTGGTCAGCGACCGGCTGATCGACTTCCACCGCGCGATGGCGGCGGGCGGGGTCGGCATGACGACGATCGCGTATCTCGCCGTCTCCGAGGACGGCCAGGGGGCACCGAACGAGATCGTCGTCCGCCCCGAGGCGCAACCGGGCCTGCGCCGCATCGCCGACGCCGTGCACGCGGAAGGTGCGCGCATCTCGGCGCAGATCGGACACGCGGGCCCGGTCGCCGCCGCAACCGGACGGCGCGGGATCGCGCCGTCGCGGCAGTTCAGCCCGATGGCGCTGCGCTTCACGCGCGCGATCGACGAGGCCGGCATCGCGCGCGTCGTGCGCGACTTCGCTGCCGCCGCGACGCTGCTGCGAGACGCGGGCTTCGACGCCGTCGAGGTGCACCTCGGCCACAGCTACCTCCTGAGCGCGTTCCTGAGCCCGCGGCTCAACCGCCGCACGGACCGCTACGGCGGCAGCGTCGCGAACCGCGCCGAAGTTCCGCGCCGGGTGGTGCACGCGGTGCGCGAGGCGGCGGGGCCGTCGATGGCGGTGCTCGCGAAGATGAACATGGTGGACGGCTTCAAGGGCGGCCTCGACGTGAACGAGAGCATCGAGGCCGCGCGCCTCCTCGAGTCCGACGGCTGCCTCGATGCGCTCGAGCTGAGCGGCGGCAGCTCGCTCAGGAACCCGATGTTCATGTTCAAGGGGGAGGCGCCCATCGAGGAGATGGCGCTCGCGTTTCCGCAGCCGATCCGCACCGCCTTCCGCCTGATGGGCAAGCGCTTCCTGCCTGCGTACCCGTACGAGGAGGCGTACTTCCTGCCGCTGGCGCGCCGCTTCCGCGCGGCGCTGAAGATGCCGCTGGTGCTGCTCGGCGGCGTCAACCGGCTCGACACCGTGCGCGGCGCGGTCGGCGAGGGCTTCGACTTCGTCGCGCTCGGACGCAGCCTGCTGCGCGAGCCCGACCTGATCGCGCGCTGGCAGCGCGGCGACTCGTCCGACGCCGCCTGCATCCACTGCAACAGGTGCATCCCGACGATCTACCGCGGCACGCACTGCGTGCTGCTGCCCGAGGCGGACCGTCCCGGGCACCGGACACGAGCGACCGCCTGAGACGCGGCGGCCGCGCGTCGCACCGGGCGGCGCGGTGCCGATCGCCGCGACGGTCACCCGGCGGGCGCCGTCGGACCCCGCAAGGGGTCGCCCACGAAGCTGCGTGCCGCCTCGCGAACGCAGCCGCGCAGCCAGCGGTGCGCGGGATCGGCGTCGAAGCGCGGGTGCCAGGCCTGTGCGATCACCAGCGCCGGCGTGCGCACGGGGAGCGCGAAGTAGCGCACCGGCGCCAGCGCTGCGAGCCAGCCCGCGAAGCGCCCCGGCACGATCGCGACCATGTCCGAGGCGACGGCCGCGAAGAACGCGCCGTAGAAGCTCGGCACGACGAGCGCGACCGTGCGGCGTCGGCCGAGCCGGCCCAGTTCGTCGTCGATCGGGCCGTGCGGCCGGCCGCGCCGTGACACGCTGACGTGCGGGTGCGCGGCGAAGCGCGCGACCGTCACCCGACCGCGCGCCAGAGGGTGTCCGCGCCGCACCACCCCGACCAGATGGTCGCGCAGCAGCGTCTGGACGCGCACCTCGGGACCGAGCGGCCCCTGCACGCCGAGATCGAGGTCGATCGTACCGTCGCGCAGTGCGGCGACGTCCTCGTCGCCCTCGGGAGCGAAGCGCAGCAGGACGCGCGGCGCTTCCTCCCGGATCAGCTCGGTGAGCCTTGCTGCGATCGGGCCGACGAACGCCTCGCTCGCGCGAACGGTGAACGTGCGCTCGAGCGCCGACCGCGAGAGCGGTGCGGCCGCGCCGAGGACGGCACGCGCGTCGGCCACCAGCGCACGCACCCGGTCGCGCAGCTCGACGGCACGCGGCGTGGGAACCAGGCCCCGTCCGGCGCGCACCAGCAGCGGATCGCCCAGCGCCGCACGCAGGCGCGCGAGCGTGCGGCTCATCGCCGGAGCGCTGACGCCCATGCGCTCCGCGGCTCCGCCGACACTGCCGCTCGAGAGCAGCGCATCGAGGCTCTCGAGAAGGCTCAGCTCGATCGTGGATTGCATGGCACGCAACCATAGTTTGCCATCGTTGCGTCTTCCAGCATGAGCGGAGAACGGCGACCCTGGCGGTGGAGGAAGGAACCCATGGCCAACGACCCACTCGCCGCGATCACCGACCCGCACGCCCACCGCGTGCTCCATCGCCTGCACGCGCAGGCCGACCGCGAGAGCCTCTCGCTCGCACTGCGCTTCCTCGACGTCGCGCCGCGCGTCCTGCTCGGGCGCGCCCTGCCCTGGGAGCGCCTCGAAGGGCGGCTCGCCGACCGGTTCATCTGCCTCGACCGCACGCAGGGCGCCTTCTGCTACCTGCTCGCCCGGGCGCTCGGCGCCCGCCGCATCGTCGAGTTCGGCACGTCCTTCGGCGTATCGACCATCTACCTCGCGCTCGCGGTGCGCGACAACGGCGGCGGCTCGGTCGTCGGCACCGAGATGGTCCCCGCCAAGGCGGCGCGCGCGCGCGAGCACCTCGGCGAGGCCGGCCTCGCCGGGCTGGTCGAGATCCGCGAGGGCGACGCGCGGGAGACGCTGCGCGAGCTGGACGGTCCCGTGGACCTCTTCCTCAACGACGGCTTCCCGCGCGCCGCGCTGGACGTCCTGCAGCTGGTCGCACCTCGGCTGCGCGACGGCGCGGTGATCGTCACCGACAACGTCGGGCTGTTTCCCGCCGACTACGCGGGCTACCTCGCGTGGCTGCGCGATCCGGCGAACGGCTTTCTGTCGGCACCGCTCAAGATGAACGAGGGCACCGAGCTGTCGGTGCGCACCCGCGCATCGGCGCCGCCCGCGGACGGCGCCTGAGCCGCACGAACCGGTCGCGGTCCACCGCGGACCGCAGCTGCGTCTCGAGCGCCGCCAGAGCCCCGGCGCGCGACCAATGCGGTCTTCAGCTCGCCGCGGACGCGAGATCGCGCGCGGCCCGCGCAAGGATGTCGTGTGCGTTCCCGAGCGCGATGAAGTGTCCGCCACCCTCGATCGGGTGCCAGATCGCTGCCGGCGTTCTCTCGGCAACCGTCCGGTTGATCACCTCGGGCACCAACGTGTCGGCGGTACCCTGCCAGAAGTGCACCGGACGCTTCACCTGCGCCATGTCGAACGGCCAGGACTCGTAGAGCAGCGTGGCGTCGACCACGAGTCCGTCCGCGCCCTGTCGGAAGCACTCCCGGCTCGCCGCGAGGAACATCCGCATGACCTCCTCGTCGGCGAGCACCTGCCGGTCGGCGGCGTTCACGGCCTTCAGGATCGCCTTGCCATAGCTCTGCTCGAAATGCGTCGCGCTCAGGCCGAGCAGCTCGTACATGAGCTCGAAGCCGGGGCGGAAGTGGAGCGCCAAGCGGCCGCCCAGCGCGTCGAGGCTGCCCAGATGCTGCGCCGCCCAGCCCGCTCCGAAGGTCCCGTAGCAGGCACCGCCGATGGACGCGGCGTGGACCAGGCGCGCCGGGTCCACGTACGCGGCGGCCGCGAGGGCCCAGGGGCCGCCTTCGGACCAGCCGGTCACCGCGAAGCGGCGTGCGCCGAGGGCGTCGGCCACGAGAACCAGGTCTTCGGCCCAGCTCGCGAAGCTGCGGCCCGGCTGCGGATCGGACCCGCCGATGCCCGGCCGATCCACCCCGACGAAGCGCAGACCATTCGCCCGCGCGGGCGAGTCGAGGAGCGCTGCCTCGAGGCGGCTCGAGGGGCCGCCGTGGTTGTGCAGCACGAGCGGACCGGCCGGGTCGCCCGCCTCGAGAACGGCGATGGCGCGGTTCCCAGCCTTGACGATGCGTTCTCTCGTCACGCCGGCTCCCCGCGGTGCTGGGCGGGCGCCGGATTCACGGCCGTGACCGCCGCGCCCGCAGCCGCACGGCCCGTGCCGACCTCGGCGTGAAGTGCGCAATCGATTCTGGGGACACAGGCGCGAGCGGACGCCACCGAGATCCCCTACCACGGACCCGTGCGACGAAAAATTCCCCGAGGCCGGATTCTCGCCTTCGCCCTCTCAGGTGCCCTCGCTCTGGCCGGATGCGATGTTCGACCGAGCGACGGCTCGGGCACCGCGGCGCTCGATCAGTGGACGATGCTCGGATACGACCACGGCTCGAGATACACCAACCGCGCCCAGACGAAGCTTCCGCGAGCGAGCGCGCACGAGCTGCGAGCGTTCTGGGAGTTCGATGCCCCGGGTCAAGTCTACGGCGCTCCGGTCGTCGTCGACGGGACCGTCTACATCACCTCCACCGGCGGGGTCTTCGCCTTCGACGGCGCGACCGGCCGACTCTCGTGGCGTGCCGATCTCGGGGCGACCTCTTCGCTCGCATACAGCGAGGGCACGATCCTCGTGCACGACTTCGGCGCCATCCTGCATGCACTCGACGCTGCGACCGGCGAGGAGAAGTGGCGCGCCAGCACCGACGAGCATCCGCTGGCGGCAGGCACTTCCTCGCCGATCGTCTTCGAGCGCTACGTCATCGTCGGCTTGAGCTCGAACGAGATCGTCCGCGAAGGAGCGACGTTTCGCGGCGGCGTGGCCGCCCTCGACAGGGAGACCGGCGGGCAGCCCTGGCGTGACTACACGGCAAACCCGCCCCACAACGGCGCATCGTTCTGGTCGACGGTCTCCATCGACACCGAGGCACGGATGGTCTTCGCCGGCAGTGGGCAGAACTACACCGAGGAACAGCCTCCTCGGCGAATCGGCGCTGCGTCGGTTCGACAAGGACGTGCTCGGGCAGGCCGGCGTCAAGTACGTCATCCTGCTCGAAGGGATCAACGACTTCGGCCTCGGCAACCCGGACGTCACCGCGGACCAGATCATCGCCGGATACTGGGAGCTGATCGAGCGCGCGCACGCAGCCGATCTCGAGATCTTCGGCGGCACGCTGACGCCGGCCGAGCACAATCCCTTCTCGTTCTACGAGCCCTACGAGGAAGCCAAGCGCATCGCCGTCAATCGCTTCATCCGGGAGAGCGGCGAGTTCGACGCGGTGATCGACTTCGCGGCTGCAGTCGAGGACGCCACCGACCCGTCGCGCTGGCGTTCGGGCTTCAGCGCAGACCAGCTCCACCCTTCCGATGCCGGCGCCGAGGCGCTCGCCGAGGCGGTGGACCTCTCGCTCTTCCGATGAACGAACCGATCACGCGGCGCGAGGTGCTCCGAGCGATGGCCGGCCTCGCCGTGTCCGCCGCAGCGGTGGGCTGCGGTGACGGCCGGGACGCGAATCCCGTGGAGGTACCCGCATGCGTTCTCACACCCAGCCAGATCCAGGGCCCGTTCTTCTTCGACACGGGCCTCTTGCGGCGCGACATCACCGAAGGCCGGCCGGGAATCCCGCTGCGGATCCAGCTTCGCCTCGCTTCGGTCTCCGAAGTGTCCTGCGAGCCGCTCCGCGGCGCGCTGGTCGAAGCCTGGCACGCCGACGCGGAAGGGGTGTATTCGGGCTACGACCGCGCCCAGGGAAATCTTCGGGATGCCTCCGGCTCGACCTTCCTGCGCGGCTACCAGGTCAGCGACGATGACGGGGTGGTCGAGTTCTCGACCATCTATCCCGGCTGGTACCCTGGCCGGGCGATCCACATCCACCTGATCGTTCAGCCCGACGCCGCGCGGCGTCTGACGACGCAGCTGTACTTTCCCGAGGCCGTCAACGACGACGTGTTCGCGCGCTCGCCCTACGACGCACGCGGCGCGCGCGACACGACGAACGCGACCGACTTGCTCGTCGGCCCGAGCCTCGACGACTTGGCCTGGACGGTGACTCGAAGCGGCAACGGGTACGTGGCCAGGCACGCGATCGGCCTCGCCACCTGAACGCGACGATCCCGCCGCGGCGCATGCTTCGGACGCGCCCGGAGCCACCGCCGCGCGGCAGGCCGGTCTGCGCCTCGACCCGGCGGCTCCCCGGTACCGGCCCCGGACCGGCGGGTCGCGCAGGGAAATCGACCGCTCGGTACGACGAGGCCTTCACGAACGGTCCGCCGCGACCGAAGATGACGTTGGGGAAACGAGCACTCCGATGACCACCCATCCCGCCGCGTCCTCCGGGCACGACATCCCGCTGCGCAAGCCCGATCTCGAGTTCGACGCGACGTCGATCCCGCGTCACTGGATGAACGGCAACGCGTTCGCGACGCACTTCTTCAACGGCCTGAACCTGGTCTTCCCCGACGGCGAGCGCTTCTTCGTCAAGGCCGTGCACGACCACCTCGACCGCATCACCGATCCCGTCCTCTTGCGGCAGGCGAAGGAGTTCGCGGCACAGGAAGGCCAGCATGCGAACCAGCACGAGAAGTACTTCGACTGCCTGCGCGCACAGGGCTACGAGGTCGACCGCTACCTGCGCCGCTTCCACCACTTCATGACCTGGACCAACCGGTGGATTCCGGCCTCGCTGCGGCTGTCAGTGACGGCGGGTGCGGAGCACTACACGGCGGTGCTCGGTGCGGGTGCGATCGAGGAGTTCCATCTTCTCGCCGACGCCGACCCGACGATGCGCAAGCTCATCATCTGGCACGCGACCGAGGAGATCGAGCACAAGGCGGTCGCCTTCGACGTGCTGCGCGCGACGCACCCGAGCTACCTGCTGCGGATCACGGGCTTCGTGATCGCCACGATCGCGCTCTTCGGCTGGGCATTCGTCGGCACGCGCATGCTGCTGCGTGAGGACGGCATCTCGCGGCGCGACGTCGAGGCGCAGCGGCGGCTCGCGATGGCACGTGACCAGGGCCGCGGCCTGGCGCGGATCCGCGCCGGCGTGCGCGCGTACTTCCGGCGCGACTTCCACCCCGACGAGCAGGACCACCTGGAACTCGCTCGCCGCCGGCTCGGCGAGCTGATGCCTCAGTTCGCCTCCTGACGGGCAGCCACGGCCGCTCGCCTCCTGACGGGCAGCCACGGCCGCTCGCCTCCTGACGGGCAGCCACGGCCGCTCGCCTCCTGACGCGCAGCCACGGCCGCCGACGGTCCGGTGACGACCGCCGCGCGGCCCGCTGCACCAGAGGGGCCCGGCGGCTCAGCAGATGCGGGGCAGCTGCTCGCCGGACAGCAGGTCGAGCAGCCGGCGCGTGCCGAGCCGGGTACGCAGGGCGACGGTGCCGCAGGCGCCGCCGGCCCCGGGCTCCGCGACCGCGCCGATGATCGCCGCCCCGCGCGACACTTCGTGGCCGCGCAGGATGTCGAGCGCGCGCGCGGCGTCGGCCGCGGCGACGAACGCGACCATGCGCCCCTCGCAGGCGACGTAGAGCGGGTCGAGCCCCAGGATCTCGCACGCGGCCGCGACGCCGCCGCTGACGGGGATGGTCGCCTCCTCCGCCTCGATCGCGACCCCGGCGTCGCGGGCCATCTCGTTGAGCACCGTAGCCACGCCGCCGCGGGTCGCGTCGCGCAGGCAGTGCACCTCGACGCCGCCGGCGAGCAGCGCCGCGACGGGCTCGGCGAGCGGCGCGCAGTCGCTCTCGACCGGGCTGTCGAACGCGAGCCCGTCCCGCACCGAGAGCACCGCGATGCCGTGCCGTCCGACGTCGCCCGACAGCAGCGCCACGTCACCCGGCGCGACCCGCGCCGGGCGCACGTCCGCGCCCGGCGGAACGATGCCCACGCCGCTGGTGGTGACGAACATCCCGTCGGCCTTGCCGCGATCGACGACCTTCGTGTCGCCGGCGACCAGCGGCACGCCGCACGCGCGCGCCGCATCGCGCATCGACGCCACCACGGCGCGCAGCTCGTCCATCGCGAGTCCTTCCTCCAGCACGAACGCGGCCGACAGGGCGAGCGGCCGCGCGCCCGCCATCGCGAGGTCGTTCACCGTGCCGCAGACCGCGAGCGTGCCGATGTCGCCGCCGGGGAAGCGGCGCGGGTGGACGACGTAGGCGTCGGTCGTGAAGGCGAGGCGCGCCCCGCCGGCCTCGAGCAGCGCGCTGTCGTGTCGCGCGTCGAGCGCCGGGTTCGCGAACGCGGGCACGAAGACCTTGTCGAGCAGCTCGCGCGTCAGCCGGCCGCCGCCGCCGTGCGGCAGGACGATGCGCTCGTGCGCCGCGAGCGGCACGGGGCAGCTCAGGTCGAAGTCGGTCGCCATGCGCTCTCGCTCCTCCGGTAGCGGTGGTAGGCCGCACACGCGCCTTCCGACGACACCATCGCCGCGCCGAGGGGCCGCTCGGGGGTGCAGCGAACGCGGAACGCGGGGCACTCGGGCGGCTTGATGCGCCCCTGCAGCACGAGCCCGCTGCGACACTCGTCCGGTTCGCGGCCGCCGACTCCGGCGACGTCGAAGCGCAGCTCCGCGTCGAACGCGGCGTACGCCTCGCGCAGGCGGAGCCCGCTCGCGGGGATCGGCCCGATGCCGCGCCACGTCCGTGGCGTCACCGCGAAGACGCGCTCGATCATCGCGCGCGCCGTCTCGTTGCCCGACGCCCGCACCGCACGTGCGTACTGGTTCTCCACCTCGGCGCGGCCCTGCTCGAGCTGCAGCACGCAGCGGTGGATGCCCTCGAGCAGGTCGAGCGGCTCGAAGCCGGTGATGACGATCGGGACGCGATGCCGCGCGGCGAGCGGCACGTACTGGTCTCCGCCCATCACCGCGCCGACGTGGCCGGCGGCGAGGAAGCCGTCGACCCGGCACTCCGGGGCACCGAGGATCGCCTCGATCGCCGGCGGTACCAGCACGTGCGAGACCAGCAGCGAGAAGTTCGCGAGCCGGCGCCGTGCCGCCTCGTGTACCGCCATCGCGGTCGCGGGTGCGGTGGTCTCGAAGCCGACCGCGAAGAACACCACGTCGCGCGTCGGCTCGCTCGCGGCGACCGTGAGCGCGTCGAGCGGCCTGTACACGACGCGCACGTCGGCCCCCGCCGCCTTCGCGGCGAACAGATCGCGGTCCGACCCCGGGACGCGCATCATGTCGCCGAACGAGCACAGCACGACGCCCGGCCGCGCGGCGATCGCGATCGCGCGGTGGATCAGCTCGACGGGGGTCACGCACACCGGGCAGCCCGGTCCGTGCAGCAGCTCGACCTCACGCGGCAGCAGCTCGTCGATGCCGAAGCGGACGATGGCGTGCGTCTGGCCCCCGCACACCTGCATGATCCGCCACGGCCGCGTCACCGCCGCGCGAATCGCGTCGGCGACGCGCCGGACGGCAGCCGCGTCGCGGTACTCGTCGACGTACCTCATCGCGGCTCCCGGTCGCGGGCGGGCGGGCCGCGCTCCGCCTCGAGCGCCGCGGCCGCCTCGTCGAGATAGACGAGGGTCCGCTCGGCCTCCGCGCGGTCGAGCCGCGCAATCGCGAAGCCCGCGTGCACCACGACGAAATCGCCGACGGCGGCCTCGGGAACGTAGGCGAGGCACACCTCGCGCACCACCTCGCCGAAGGCGACGCGCCCGGTGCGCAGCTCGCCGCCGTGCACGCTGCGGATCTCGCCGGGAATCGCAAGACACATGCGACCCTACTCCTTCCCCGCGTCGCGCGCGGCAGCGACGGCCAGCTGCCCGAGCGCGATACCGCCGTCGTTCGGCGGGTAGAGCTGCGGCACCAGCACCACGAAGCCGCGCGCCTCGAGCCCTGCCCGGACGGCTCGCACCAGCCGCTCGTTCTGGAAGCAGCCGCCGGCGAGCGCGACGCGCTCGACGCCGGCGGCGCGTGCGATGGTCACGGCGACACCTGCCAGCGCGGCGTGGAAGCGCGCGGACACGGCACCGACCGCAACACCGCGCGCGCGGTCGTCGACGACCGCGCGCACCAGCGGCCGCCAGTCGGCCTGCGCGGGATCGCCGGGCGACAGCGGGTACGCGTCCTGCGGCTCGTCCGCGAAGCCGTCCGCCGCCTGCTCGAGCTCCGTCGCCGCCTGGCCCTGGAATGAGGCGAGAGCGCGCAGGCCGGCGAGCGCGGCGATACCGTCGAAGAGCCGTCCGACGCTGGTCGTCTTCGGCGCACCGACGCCGCGCGCGAGCATCGCGAGCAGCACGCGCGCCGCGCCGGCATCGAACGCGTGCGCCGCGAACCTCGCCGCGCGATCCGGGGCGAGCTGGTGCAGAAGCCCGAGCGCGACGCGCCGCGGCTCGCGCATCGCGCGCTCGCCACCGGGCAGCGCGAAGGGTCGCAGGTGGGCGACCCGCCGGCAGCGCGCCCCGTCGACCAGCAGCGCCTCCCCGCCCCACAGCGTACCGTCGGGGCCGAGCCCGGCACCGTCCCAGGCGAGACCGAGCACGGGGCCCGTGGCGCCGTGCTCGGCGAGGCACGCGGCGACGTGCGCGCGGTGATGCTGCACCGGAACGAGCGGCACGCTCCAGGCGCGCGGCGAGGCGCGACGAGGCGTAGTCCGGATGGAGGTCGCACACGACCTGCACGGGGCGCACGGCGAACAGGCGCACGACGTCGGCGACGGTGCGCTCGAGCAGCAATGCGGCCTCTACCGTGTGCAGGTCGCCGAGGTGCTGGCTCACCACCGCCTCGCCGGCGAGCGACACCGCGACCGTGCGCTTGAGCTGTGCGCCCAGCGCGACGATGCCGGCGGGCAGGCCGGCGATCGCGAGCGGCGCAGGGGCCGTACCGCGCGCCCGGCGCAGCACCTGCGGGCCCGCCGCGCCGACGCGCGCGACGGAGTCGTCCACCGGGCGCACGACGCGCCGGTCGTGCACCAGGAAGAAGTCGGCGATGCCTCCGAGCCGGGTCCGCGCCTCGTCGTCGGTGATGCACAGGGGCTCGCCGGAGAGGTTGCCGCTGGTGCAGACGAGCGGACGCCCGGCGTCGGCGGCGAGCAGCCGGTGCAGCGGCGTGCTCGGCAGCAGCGCGCCGACGTACGGGCTGCCCGGCGC
>VGTK01000162.1 GCA_016874715.1 Deltaproteobacteria bacterium
CGTGGTGCTCGGCGAGCTGCTGCCGCCCGAGGGCGCCCGGGACGAGCTGTCCGGCGCCTGCGGCTGGTGGCTCCGGCGACGCCGCGCGATGTTCCTGTGCGCGCCGCACCTCACACCGACGTCGCGCTTCGAGGCTCGCGACGGCCGCCTCGTCGAGACCTGGCAGGTGGGCGCGCTGGGCGGCCGCGCCACGGGCGACACTCGCCGCGTGAGCGGACGCGTGCTGCGCTTCGACGACGGGCAGTGGCAGGAGAGCGACGCCTTCCGCTGCCTCGGCATTCCTCTCGGGCAGGCGTGGAAGGAGGCGGGCCGCCAGCCGCTCGGGACGTGGCAGCAGGAGACGGTGCGCACGCTCGTGAAGTCCGCGACACGCGCCGCCGGCGGACTCGAGACGGCGACGGCGACCGCCCGCCTCCGCGACGCCCTCGCGATCGACGGCTGCGTCGCCGAGACCTGGCGCGTGCTGGGCCGCCTCGAGTTCGAGGCCGGACAGCCCGGGGCGGCGCGCACGCTCGCGGTGGCGCTGGCGCTTGCACCGCGGGACGACGGCGTGCTGATCGACCTCGCAGACGCCCTCGCCGTGCTGCGCGCCGATCTCGAGCCGCAGCGCGAGACCTGGCGCGACGTCGTCGCGGTGCTGGGTGAGCGCCCCGCGACGCGCGGCTGGCTCGAGGGAAGCGCGGGCAGGAGCCCGCGTGCGCTCGCCCGCACCCTGTACGAGACCTACCTCGCGCGCACGTCGCCGGATGACGAGTGGTTGCAGGGGCGGCGCAGGCGCGTGGAGGAAAAGCTCGCCACGCTCGACGCGAACCCGGCGCGCCGCTGAGTCGGCGCCCGCACGCCCGACCAGCCGTTCAGCGCGGCTGCGGCGCGACGGGCGGCACGCCGGCCGCGGCAGCGGCGTCGACGTACGCGTCGTGCAGGGCGCACACGACGGGGCCGATCGACGGGACGAGCGTCGCGTCCGCGGTGACGCCGACCATCAGCTCGCCCTCGCTGGACGTGCCCGCGGCGATCGCGAGCCCGACGTGCCACGGCAGCATCGCGAGCGGCACGAGCCTCGTCGCGACGCGCGGGCCGAGCGTCAAGCATCCCTCCGGTGCCTGCTCGTCGAGCACGATGGTGTTCGCCGCCTGGAAGCACAGCGAGCCGAGCAGCGACTGCAGCGGACCGGGCAGGCGATGCGACATGCGCGCCAGCTGCTCGACGCCCGAGCCGCGTGCGGCCGCGAGCGGGTGGTGGCGGCTGCGGCGGACCTCGGCGTGCCGCGCGCCGGGCGACATCTCGTCGACGGGAAGTGCAACGAGGCGGGCGGTCGCGTGCCTCGCGGCCGAGGACAGCACCGCCGCGCCGTAGCCGTGGTCCTCCCCCGGTACGAATGCGAGCAGCGTCAGGCCGATCGTCGAGCGCCCTCTGTCGCGCAGGTAGCGCCCGAGCGCGTCGGCAACGATGGTCAGCCAGGCATCCTCCCAGTCGCCACCGAGCATCTCCTCGATGCCGGCCACGACGTCGCGCGACAGCGCGAGCCAGGCGACGCGCCGCTCGCGTCCGAGCTCTGCGTTCCAGGGTGTCTCCGGCGCGGGTGAGGACAGCAGCGTGCCTGCCGACTCGAGGATGCGCCCGACATCGCGCGTGCGCTCGAGCGCAACGCCGGGGCGGAGAATCGTTCGCACCTCGCCGGCGAGCGCGCGCGAGCGGCGCGCGCTCTGCTCGGCGAACGTCGCCGCTGCCTCGAGCAGTGCGGGCACGACACCGGGACGGCGCCGTGTCCGGGGAGCGGGCGCGGGCTTCGCGTCGAGCGGCGTACCGAGCAGCATCCCGGCGAGACCGGTGATGCCGAACGCGCGCAGCAGCGTCACGTGCGCCTTCACCAGCACCACCGTCGGCCCGCCGTGCCCGTCGACGAACGCGGTCACCTGCCACGGCGGGTTCTGCGCGGGCAACGGCTCCGACCACACCATCTCGACCGCGCGCTGCAGGGCGGTCGGGTCGCGCGTGTCGTCGAGCTCGACGACGCGCACCTGGCGGCTCGCGCGAAACGTCGCCTCCGGTGTCCAGGCGAGCAGGTCGGCCGCCAGCGGCAGCGTGACGGGACGGTTGCGCAGCTCCGGGTGGACGAGCGCCGCACGCGCGACCGCGCGCACGACGTCGAGACGCTCGAGCGGGCCGTCGAAGAACACCAGCGAACCGCCGTGCAGCACCGAGCCGTCCTCGGCGGGTGCGTACGACGTCGCGGGCTCGTCGAGCTCGGAGGCCGGGTGCGGCGGGACGTTCTTCAATCGAACAGCTCGAGCACCCGCTCGGACGGGCGTGCGATGATCGCCCGGTCGCCGTGGATCACCACGGGACGCTCCATCAGCTCCGGGTGCGCGAGCAGGACGTTCACGACGTCCTCACGCGTCTGGTAGTCGGCCTCGTTCAAGCCCAGCGCCTGGAAGCGCTTGTCCTTGCGCACCAGCTCCGCGGGCGCGCCGGGCAGGAGATCGAGGAAGCGCTCGAGCGTCGCGCGGTCGAGCGGCCTCTGCAGGTACTCGATCACCTCGTGATCGATGCCGCGCTCCGACAGGATCTCGAGCGCGCCGCGCGACTTGCCGCAGACCGGGTTGTGGTACACCGACACCGTCTTCGCCGTCGCCATGGCATCGTGGCTACCGGTGTCCGCCGTGCGACGCAACGACCGGCGCGGGCGGCGACGCGAACGATCACGGATCGATGCGCCAGATGCGGATGCGCGGCCCCGGTCGCGACATGCTCGAGGCGTGCTGGAGCGGCGCGTAGAAGGCGTCGGCCAGGTCGAACACCGGCGCCGGCGCTTCCGGGCCGATCGGATTCAGGTCGAGTTCGAGCGCGGCGTTCCGGTCGAGGTCGGCGAGCTGCTCCGGCGTCGGACCGGGCGAGTAGAAGGCCAGCGGGGAGGTATCGGCGACGACCAGGCGGATCCCCTTCGCGCGGAGCGTCGCGACGTCCTCGATCGGTGCCAGGGTGTAGCCCGGCGGGAGCTGCGGCTTGCCGTACGGCGTGCCGTGGTCGCTCGCCGCGATTGTGCCGCCGCCGGGTTGGTTCCGCTCGATCCACTCGCGCGCCAGGGTGCGGGTGTCGTGCCGCGCGAGGATGCGGTTCAGCTTCCAGTCGCGGATCGCCGACGGGACGAGGAGCGCCGCCAGGGCGGCCGCGACGAGCGTCTGCGCACGCCGCGCCGGCATGCGGCTCGCGAGCCCGGCCGCGACGTCCCCCACGAGTCGCCCGGCGAGCAGCACGAGCCCCGGTAGCGGCACCATCACGTAGCGGTAGAACGAGTAGCGGCTGCCGGCCATGCCGGCGAAGGCGACCAACACGAAGGCCAGGATGGGCAGCGTGCCGGTCCCCGGACGGACCAGCGCCCAGACCAGCCCGGCGACCAGCAGCAGCGCCAGTGCGGTGCCGAAGCCGTGTGGCAGGACCTTGAAGGCGAGCCACGACCAGCCCCAGCCCGCCGCGATGTTGCCGACGCCGTTCTGGACGAAGCCGCGCTGGTAGGCGAAGTCCCTGACCGTCTGGTCCCAGTCGAGGACGAAGTAGGGCGTCGCGCAGAGGAACGCGACGACCGCCGCGTACACCGCGACGTACGGGCGGAGATCGCGCACCGTGCGCCAGAGCGAGCGCCCCTCGCGCCAGCGTGCCTCGAAGTGTGCGAGCCCGACCGCCACCAGGGCCGCACCCGCGGGGTACTTGTTCGCCACCGCGAAGCCGGCGACGAGGCCCGCCAGCAGCGAGTCGCGCACGCGCCCGAGGCGGATCACGCGCAGCACGAGCCACAGCGCGATGGTAATCCAGAACGTCGTCGCGGCGTCGGTCGTCGCGTACTTCGATTCGCGCACGTGGATCGTCGAGAACGTCACGATGGTCGCGGCGGCGAGCGCAGCCGGCGGTCCGAAGGCCCGCGCCGCCGCGAGGTACGTCGCGGGAATCGTCGCCGTGCCGAACGCCGCCGACGTGCGGCGCGCGACGAGGTACGCGAGCGCCTGCCGGTCCTTGGCGTACACCTCGCGGAAGCCCCGCTTGTATCCGTGCACCAGTGCGTACGCGCGCAGCACCCCGTGCTGTACGTACATGTGCGCGGCCGGGTAGACGGTGAAGTTCGGGTTCCAGTTGCGCTCGAAGCCGAGCGCGCGCGACAGCATGTACTCCTCGTCGGGCCGGTACTTGTCGGGCAAGCCGAAGTCGGTCGACGGGAAGCGCAGCACGCCGCCCACCAGGGTCAGTAGCAGCAGGACGGCGGTCCGGGCGCGATTCACCGCGGAATGCGAACCGACGGCGGGGCCACGTAGCGCCACAGCAGCAGGAGGATTCCCACGACCACCAGCACCGCGACGCCCCTGGCGATCGGCAGTCCGCCGCCGCCGTCGCCCTCGCCGCCGGGAGCGCTGCCGCCAAAGACGAACGGATCGCCGGCGCGCGGGGTGCCCGCGGCCAGCACCGAGATCCCGGTGCACCAGCCGCGGCCGGTGTTGAGCGAGCTGTAGCCGCCGAGCCGGCAGGAGATCTGCACCGAGGTGTCGATCGAGCCGGTCTTCACCCAGAACGAGACCGGCTGCCAGGGGGCGGTGCCGCGCAGGTCGCGCGAGTTGTAGAACGTATCGAGCACCGACAGGTAGACGCCCATGGACTGGGCTCCAACGTCCTCGGCGCGGAGCCACCCGGTCACCTGGTACCAGGTGTTGGGCGACACCGGCACGATCTGCGTCCAGCGCCCGTCGTTCGGCTTGTCGCTGTCGACCGCCAGCACGCCGAGCCCGTTCGGATCGACGCTCCAGGTGTAGCGGCTCGCGTCGGCGGCGTAGCCGTCGCTGCGCCAGCCGGTCGGCGTGCCGTCCTTGCCGTCGGTGAGGAGTCCGTTCTTGACGAGCTCGGTCGACGCGCGCGCGCTGGACGCGAGCAGCAAGACCGCGGCGAGGGCGGCCAGCACGGAACTCGGACGGGGTCGCTGCGCGCTCATATCCAGTTCATGAACTTCGAGCCCGAGATCCACATGCGCGCCTCCCAGGCGCGCTTGGTCACCGGGGTCCCGAGCCAGATCGGCAGGAAATACACTGCCACCGCGAGGATCGCGACGCAGAACACGCCGACCGCGGCGCGCCCGACGGGCACTTGATCGCGCTGGCCGGAGAAGAGCATGCCCTCGTAGCCGAGCAGCATGGCGAGGAACACCAGCGGCCCCCAGCTGCCGAGAGTCGTCATCGAGATCGGCAGCAGGCTCGCCAGGAGCACCGCGCCCATCAGCCCGCGCTCGATCGTGCTGCCCTCGCCGCGCCAGAGGCGGTCGAGCGCCCACGACAGGGCGAGGAACGCGAACAGCAGCGACGGCAGGTAGTGGTAGAGGAACAGCGTCCGCCCGATGCCGACCCAGGGTGCGAGGTGAATCACCCAGCCGGCCACGACGAACAGCAGCGCGAGCCGACGCTCACGGACCGCGTGCCAGGCGCACAGCACGAGCGCCGGGAGCGCGGCCCACCACACCGGCGGATTGCCCGAGCCCCAGATGCCGACCACCATGCCTGGCGAGGGGCCGGGGTCCTTCCAGTAGTACCAGACCGGACGCAGCAGCAGCGGCCACGTCCACCACTTGGAGCTGTACGGGTGCGACGCGTCCTTCACGGCGGCCTGGTACTCGGGAACCTTGATCACGATGTACTTGACCAGGTCGAGCGGCGAGTGCCACCAGCCCCACCAGAAGTGGGGCGTGAACGACAGCACGTACACGGTGCTCGCCACGAGCCCGACGACGAACACCGGCCACAGGGCGAATCGCAGCGGTGCCACGCCGCGCTCCTTGGCGAAGGCCCAGGCCGTGAGGCCGATCGTCCCGAGCACGAGCACGAAGCTGAAGAACGGAATGTAGAGCTTGGCAGCGACCGACAGGCCCATCAGCGCGCCGGTCAGGAGCAGCCGCCAAGTGCTCTCGAACTCCTGCTTGCGGACCAGATAGAGCGCGCTCACGTAGCCCGCGACGCCCCACGTGACGTAGTGGATGTCGATGACGGCGATGCGCGAGTCCACCATGCAGAGTCCGTCGAACGCGACGAAGAGTGCAGCGAAGGCGGCCGCGAGGCGGCGGCGGAACAGCACGCGGCCGAGCAGGTACACGAGCGGTACGAGCGCCGTGCCGACGAAGGCGTTCATGAGCCGCCAGCCCGTCGGCGTGTCGCCGAACAGCTTGATCCCGAGGCCGATCGTCAGCTTCGCGATCGGCGGGTGGGGGTCCATGAAGTCCTTGCCTTCGAGGTAGTTGCGGCCCTGCTCGACGAAGTAGACCTCGTCGAACACGAGATCGGTCGGCTGTCCGATCTCGTGCACGCGGAGCCCGATGGACACCGCGGACAGGACGAGCAGGAAGGCGATCTCCTGCCACCGCCACGCGGGGCCGGTGCCGGTGTCGGGGAGCCCGGGCGGCGCCGTGCGCGGGGCCGACGCGCGGGTCGCGGCCGCGGCGCGCGTGGCATCGATTGACTCGCGCCAGCGCTCGTCGTCCTCGTCGAGTGCCGCGGCACCCGAGGGGCTGTCGTGCCGCTCGGCGAGTCTTCGGTGGAGCCACAGCGCGACCGGGACGCACGCGACGCCGAGCACCGAGAGGGTGCGCCACAGCCACACCGGCCCCGCGCTCGCGTCGGCCTGGTAGAGGTAGACGAGCAGCTGGTTCGCGAAGAACAGCGCCGACAGCACCCAGTAGAGGATGCCCCAGCGCCCGGTGACGCCGATCAGGCCGGCGAACACGAAGTACGGGTAGAGGTAGCGCTCGTGCATGCGCGTCAAGCACATGAAGGCGACCAGCGTCGCCGCCGCGATGAGGCCGGCGTGCAGCGAGCGCGTGCGGCGCTTCAGGTACGGGACGAGAAACAGGAGCCCGATCACCAGGCCGATCGCGAAGCCCCAGGTCTGCGTGCCGAGGCCGAGAACCACGTCCGCGTCGTTGCGCCGCATGCCGAACAGCAGCGCCGGCAGGTTCATCGCGTTGACCGAGGTCTCGGCGTAGTAGCCGGTCGTGCCGGTGTAGAGCTCGACGAGCCACGTCCACGGGCGCTCGCCGCGGAATGGGTCCGCGACCACGTAGACCGTGGCCGCGATCGCGAGCAGCGCCGACAGCGGCCGCCCGCTCTTCCACCAGCCCCACGGCCACAGCACGAACAGCGGCACCACGAGCAGCGCCTGCGGCTTGGTGAGCACCGCCAGCGCCGCGAGGCTCCACGCGAGCTCGAAGCGGCGGTCGCCGAGAGCGAGGAAGGACAGCAGGGCGAGCAGCGCGAGAACGGAGTCCGTCTGGCCCCAGATCGTGGAGTTCAGCAGGAGCGCCGGGTTGAACGCGAACGCCATCGCCGCGAGCCACGCCACCTGCTTGCGGCCGGGACGCAGCCGCGCGAAGATCAGCCGCGCCACCGCGAGGTCTGCGAGCAGCGCCGGCAGCTTCAGCAGGGAGATGAACCACTCGGACTGCCAGCCCGCGCGCAGCGCGCGGCTCACGAGGCCGACCGCCCAGAGCACGTACATGTAGCCGGGCGGGTAGTCGGCAAAGTAGCCCGGAGCGTAGAAGCGCGCCGGCCCTTCCGCCGCGAGCTTCAGCGCCCAGGCGGAGTACGATCCGGTGTCGACCTTGTAGGAGAAATAGGGCGCGACGAAGACCTTCGCGACGAGCAGGGCGACCAGGACTCCGTGCAGGGCGAGGCGCTCGGGAAGCCCGACCTCCGCGGGCAGGCGTCCGTAGAGCCACAGCGCGGTCGCGAGCAGCGCGACGATCCCCAGCGCAGCCGGGACGCCCACGGGCGTGGTCGTCTCCTCGAGCGGGCCGTAGACGAAGTCGGCGTTCAGCGGCGGCGACGCGACGGCGGTGAGCTCGATGCCGGTGCAGTACGCCTCGCCCGCGGCGATCTGTCCGTAGTTGCCGAGGCGGCAGGCGATGGTCACCTGATTCTGGCCCGGCTTGGTCTTGAACCACATCGAGACCTGCTGCCAGCCGCTGTCCTCGCCCTTGATCTCGCGCGCCTGCTCGAAGCCGCCCATGATGCCCAGGCTCGCGCCGAAGCCCTGCACCACCTTGACGGCGCGCACGGTGCCGGACAGCCGGTGCCAGGTGTCGGGCTGTACGCGAACGTTCTGGATCCAGCGCGCGTCGTTGCCGACCGGGTTGCGGATGACGACCATCCCGAGCCCGGCTTCGCCCTTCTTCCAGCCGAACGTCGTCCCGAGGGTCGGGCTCCACTGCTCGGTGCTCCAGGCCTCGGGCTGATCTCCGTCGCCCTCGAGGAAGCCACCGTTGCGGATCAGGCTCTGCCCCTGAGCGAGTGCCGGCAGGTTGAGGATCAGCAGCAGCGCGGGGATCAGCAGCAGCGCGAGGAGCCACCGGACCGCGAGATGGTCGCGTTGAAACGCGTGGGGGTGCTGGCTAGGGTCGCCCGTTGTCATGAGTACGGCGCGTCGCTCCCCGGCAGCCTCGAAAGCGGCGCCCGACATCGGATTCCTCCCTACCCTGGCCATCGTCCTAGCTGCGCTGGGCGCCGCCCTGAGCGCGGTGCTGCTTTATATTCATCATCAGCTCGCCAGTGGCCAGGGCGGCTACACGAGTTTTTGCGACGTCTCGTCGAACCTGTCCTGTGACGTCGTGCTGGCGAGCTCGTATGCGAAGGTCCTCGGCATCCCCGTAGCCGGATGGGCTCTGGTGGCCTACCTCTTGACGGCCGCCCTCGCATTTTCGCTTCGCCATGCGCGCAGCGAGGCCCGGGCCCGGGCCGCGGCGACCCTGGCGGCGTTCACCGCCACGATGCTGGTCGTCTCGCTCTACTTCTTCGCCATCTCGACCTTCGTCATCGGGGTCCTTTGCCCGATGTGCCTCAGCCTCGACGCGGTGAACCTCGCGCTCGTCGCCGTCGCGGTCGCGATCGTTCGCGCGCTGCACGTGTCGGCGCCGCCCGGCTGGACGCCGATGCGGTTCTGGGCCCCGACCGGCGCCACGATGGCGGGGCTGGTCATCGTCCTGATCGTCCTCCAGATGCCGAGGTCCGGCAGCACGCAGGTGCTGACCGTCGATGCGATCCGCGAGCGCGACCCCCGCTTCTACGCCTGGTACATCTCGCAGCCGGTCGTCGACCTGCAGGTCGACGACGACGAGAAGGTTCGTCCGCCGGCCGACCAGATCACGCTGGTGGAGTTCTCGGACTTCGAGTGTCCCGCGTGCGCCCGGGCCTTCATGGACCTCACGCCCATCCTGAGCGCAGCACAGGTGCCGGTGAAGCTGACGCACCGGAACTTCCCGCTCAGCGCGGACTGCAACCCGCAGGTGAAGCAGCAGGGCCACGCGCATGCCTGTCAGGCGGCGGTCGCCTACGAGTGCGCGTCCGCGCAGGGCAAGGCGACCGAGTACTCGCGGACGCTGTTCCAGAATCAGAGTGCTCTCGATTCGCCGAGCCTGATCGGCTACGCCGCGCGCCTCGGTCTCGACCAGGGCGAATTCGAGCGCTGCCTCGCGTCGCCGGCCGCCGCGGCCAAGGTCGCGGCCGACGTCGCGGCCGGTGCGAAGGCGGGCGTCGAGTCGACGCCGACGTTCTTCATCAACGGACGCCGGGTTCCTGGCAGCCTTCGCCCCGAGCACTTCCAGTACGCGCTCGCCATCGAGCGCGCCCAGCGCGCCGACGCGACCAACCCGGCTGCGCCACGCCCCTGAGGCGGGTGCAGCGCGGCTGCCCGGACGCGCATGACGCGGGAACGCTCCCGATGCGACGCGGTCGCGCGCTGGCTGCCGGTCGCGGTCTGGGCGACGGTGATCTCCGTCCTTTCGGGTGACTCGTTCCAGGGCGAGAACACCGCGACCTGGCTCCGCCCGCTCCTCGAGATGCTGCTGCCCGGCGCCGCGCCAGCGACCGTCGAGGCGGCGCACGCCATCGTCCGGAAGCTGGCGCACGTGACCGAGTACGCGATTCTCGCGCTGCTGGCAGGCCGTGCTCTCGACCGGCCCGCGCGCGCGCCGCGCGGGGTCGCGCTCGGCGCGCTCGCCCTCTGCGCCGGATACGCGGTGCTCGACGAGATCCACCAGAGCTTCGTTCCGAGCCGGGGCGCGTCGCCGGTCGACGTGGCGCTCGACACGTTCGGAGCGGCGGTCGGAATCGCCATCCGGCTCGGTATTCCGGCGCGCCCGCTCAGCGCTGGTCGACGATCGCCAGCTTGATCGCGCGCAGCTGCTCGAGCTGCTCCGCCACGCCGGTGAGGGTGGCGATCAGGCGGTCGACCTCACCCTTCGCCCAGTCGAGCTCGCGCTGGCTCAGACGGTCGAGTGCCTGACGAAGCTGGATGTAGCGCTCGATGACGCCGTTCACGCCGCCGAGGCCGCTCTCGACCATCCGGTTCTCCACCTCGCCGGAAAAGCGCAGCAGGGCCTCTGCCTGACGCAGCACATCGTCCATCTCGAAACTCCTCGAAGTCTGATGCCCGGTGACCGGCAGCTCTGCGGCAGCCGGCACCGACTGGGAAAACGGATTGCTCGGATCTTCCTGGGACGCGAGCAGGTACCACAAGCCCACGAGTCCCGGATCGTGGCCGATGCGCACGCGGCGCGCAAACCGTTCGTGCCGCCGGGCTCGAACGCGAGCGGACGCGGCTCAGGAGTCGGGCGGTGGGGGGGCGAACGGGTCGAATCCCGTCGCGCGGACGTCGAGACGGGCGAGCTCGGCGTGCAGGCTGCGGAGCCGTCGTCCGGCGCGCAGCGCGACGCGACGCAGGTCGCCGCGCTCCTCGCGCAGCAGTGCGATGTAGTACTCGCGCAGCAGCTGGTCGCGGCTGAGGCTGGTCGGCACGGTCTGGGCGCCGCCCCGCGGCGGTGCTGCGGGCGGAGCCGGTCGCGCCGGCTCGACGTGCGGACGCTCGATCGCGCGCGGCGTCTCGTAGGCCTCGACGGAGCGCAGCGTCGGCCGCTCCTCGCCGCGATCGAAGGTCCGCGCGACCTGCTCGCGCAGCTCGGCGAAGTTCCCCGGCCACGTCTTCTGCAGGAGGCGCGCGCACCACGGCTCGTCGACCTTGCGGATCGCGAGATCCTTGCGCTCGCCCCACATGACGAACGAGAGCGCCTCGGAGAAGTAGTCGTAGGCCTCGCGGTCGGGAGCGAGCTGCTCGTCGCGCCAGCTCTCGGCGACGTCGCGCGCTTCCGTCCGGAGCTGCGGGAGACGGTCGGCGGGCACGCGAAGCAGGTCGTAGAGCACGTCGCCCACGTAGGGCGGAACGTCGCGGGGCTTCGCGCGCAGGGGCGGCAGGCGCACCTCCGTCTGGCTCACGCGCACGAAGAGGTCGCGCCGCAGCCCGTGCCGCGCGACCAGCTCGCGCGGCTCCGCGGACGTCGAGAAGATGAACAACAGGTCGCGCCGCCGGGCCTCGCCGTTGAGGAACGCGAGCAGGTCGTCCTGGGCCGCCTCCTGGATCTGCTCGAGCTGCCCGATGAAGACGGTGCCGCGCTCCGGCATCAGCTGGCGCGTCGGCGGCGCGCCGGGGCCGTCGAGCTCGGCGCTGGCGAGCCGCACCAGCGCACCGGGGCGCCCCGCGAGCACGTGCAGCAGGATCGCGAGCTGCTCCTTGCCCACGCCGCGCTCGCCGGCGATCAGCATCGAGCGCGCCACCCGGACCTGATGCAGAGCCCCGGGCAGGGCCGCGAGCACGCTGGGCGGCGCCGGGGGGAAGTCCGGTACCACCATCCGGACCACCTGGTGAAGGTCCTGCAGGAGCAGCCAGCGCATCTGGACGCCGAGGCGAGCGGCGTGCTCGGACGCCAGGCCGTCGATCTCGAACGGGCTCTGAGCGAGGCGCAGCTCGCCCTGCCACAGGTCGAAGAAGGATCGTACCTGCCGGCGTTCGAACAGCTGCTTCAGGTACGTGCGTCGTTTGCTGACGCAGTACTTGAGGAACCGTTGTTCGCTCGGGAAACGCATCGCGAATCGGCGCGCACGGGCCGCGGTTGCCAGTCCGGGAAGACGTCTAGCCGACACGGTCGCGCTGCGTCAATTCCCGCGGCGGTGGGGAGGCCGGTCGCAGGCGTTGAACCTCCTCGGCTTTCTAGTAAGGGCAAGCACATGCTCGCTCGCATCTCGCTCTGTCTGGGACTGATTGCCGGGTTCCTTCTCGGTGGCTGTGACCGGGGCGCGCCGCCGCCGGCTCCGCCAGCGGCCCGACACGTGCAGGACGCGCCGGCGCCGGCGCCGGCTGCACCGGCGGACGCCGCGGCGAAGAAGACCGGCGAGGTCGTCGCGCGCTACGGCGAGGCGCAGCTGACGTCCGACGAGATCGTCCTCGAGCTGCAGCGCCTGCCGGCCCGCTCGCGCGCCACGATGGACGCCGAGGCGCGCAAGCGTTTCATCGAGAACTACGTGCTGAACGACCTCCTCTACCGGGAGGGCGTCGCGCAGGGGCTCGCGAGCGACCCGGACATCGAGCGCCAGGTGAACGACCTGCGCCGTCGTCTCGTCGTGCAGCGCATCGTCAAGAAGCTGCAGGACCTGCCGCCGGTCACCGACGAGCAGGTCAAGGCCTACTACGACGCCAACGGTGGCAAGTACTCGACGACGACGATCAAGGCGCGGCACATCCTCGTCAAGGACGAGGCGAAGGCGCGCGAACTGCACGCCCAGGTGAAGCAGGCGCCTGGCCAGTTCGCCGACGTGGCGAAGGGCAACTCGGTCGACACGGCGTCAGCGCGCAAGGGCGGCGACCTCGGCTTCTTCGGCCGCGGTCGCATGGTGCCCGAGTTCGAGGTCGCGGCGTTCGCGCTCGAGACGCCGGGCGAGATCAGCGAGGTCGTGAAGACCCCGTACGGCTACCACGTCATCCAGCTCGAGGAGCGCCGCGACGGCGAGCAGAAGCCGTTCGACCAGGTCAAGGAGCAGATTCGTGCGACGCTGCGCAACGAGGCGGTACAGGGGAAGACCAAGGAGTTCTACGACCAGCTGAAGCAGGCGGCGAACCTGCAGATCGACGAGGTCGTGCTCGAGCGCGCTGCGGCGTCGATCCCCGAGCCCAGCCCCGGGGCGGCGGCGGCGATGCCGGTGCACGGGGGGCATTGAGCGAAGCGAGGGGCACGGTCGCCCGGTCGAGAGCGGCGCAGGCGCCGCTCCGCGCATTCGCCTCCGGGTCGCCTGTGCGGTCCGGGCGCCGGCTCCCCGAGCGGGCGGCGAGTCTGGCCGCCGGCTCCCCGAGCGGGCGGCGAGTCTGGCCGCCGGCTCCCCGAGCGGGCGGCGAGTCTGGCCGCCGGCTCCCCGCGGCGATCGTGTCGTCA
>VGTK01000163.1 GCA_016874715.1 Deltaproteobacteria bacterium
GCCCCCGGCGACGAGACGACGGTCCGCTCGGACGCCGCCGCCCCCGGCGACGAGACGACGGTCCGCTCGGACGCGGCCGCACCGGGCGACGAGACGACGGTCCGCTCGGACGCCGCCGCACCCGGCGACGAGACGACGGTCCGCTCGGATGCGGCCGCACCGGGCGACGAGACGACGGTCCGCTCGGACGCCGCCGCACCCGGCGACGAGACGACATCAGGCTCGGGCACCACGGTGGGCGCGCTCGCCGCGAGAGCCGTCGCAGCCCCGCCGTCCGCGACGGGTGCGACGTCGCGGCGCGACGGTGTGCTGCCGCCCGTCGCCGCCCCCTCCTCGGCGATGCGGCTGGTGAGCGCGCTGAACAGCGTCGCCGCCTCCTCGAAGCCGGTCTTCGCTTCCGCGAAGTTGCCCTCCTCGAGGAGCTTCTCCGCGCGCCGCCAGCCGCGCTCGGCCCGCTCGCGGTGGCGGCCCTTGACCGCGCTGGTCGCCTCGCGCAGGACGCTCGTGCGCTCGCGCACCTGCTGCACCTGCAGCGCGAGCTCGGGGGCGGGCCCCGCCGGTGTCGGGCGCGTCGCGGCTTCGTCGCGCCACTCCGGCTTCAGCTCCGTGACCTTCACGCCCGCCTCGCGCGACGGGACGATGCGCGGGCGGAAGCGTCCGGTGGTGCCGCTGTGCGCCGGTGCCGTCGCGCACTCGGCGACGCAAGCCTCGAGCTCGCGCAGAAACGCCGGCATGCTCGGGAAGCGGACCGCGCGCGACTTCGCGATCGCCCTCGCGACCAGATCGGCGAACACCTGCGGCGTCGGCTTCTCGAACACCGGCGCGTTCTCGCTCTCGGCGACCAGCACCCTGGCGATCAGCTCGCGCTCGCCGAGCCCGGCGAACAGGTGCGCGCCGGTGTACGCCTCGTACATGACCATGCCGAGGGCGTAGACGTCGACCGCACCGTCGAGCTCCTCCTGCCGCATCTGCTCCGGCGCACAGTACTTGAGCGTGCCGACGGTGACGCCGGGGCGCGTGAGCTCCTTGCCGTCGAGCTCCTTCGCGATCCCGAAATCCATCACCACGACGCGGCCCGAGCGGTCCTCGATCATGATGTTCGCGGGCTTGATGTCGCGGTGCACGATCGGCGGCGTGTGCCCGTGCGCGTAGGCCAGCGCACGGGCGACCTGCCCGACGACGTCGAGCGTCTCGGCGAGGGTCAGCGAGCCCTTCTGCTCGACGTAGCTCTTGAGCGTCCGGCCCTCGACGTACTCCATCACGAAGTAGTGGAAGTCGAGGACGTCGTCCTGGTCGATGTCGAGCACGCGGACGATGCTGGGATGGCTCAGGTTCGCCATGATGCGCGCCTCACGGTAGAAGCGCGCCACCATCTCGGGGTCCTGCATCAGGTCCATGGGCAGAACCTTGAGCGCCGAGATGCTGCCGAGCGCCGTGTGGCGCACCTTGTACACGGCGCCCATGCCGCCCTGACCGAGCAGCTCGAGGACCTCGTACCGTCGCGAGATGAGCTTCGGGGCAGCCATGACGACGCCACCTTTTGTAGAACAGGTGCGATCGCGATACCATCCCGAGCGCATGTCCAGGCCGGTCGTCGTGCTCGCTCTCGCGCTCCTCGTGCTCGGATCCCCGGCGGCCTCCGGCGCCGAGCAGGGAGTGGACTTCTCGGGCGAGCCCCATGGCTTCGTCGGCGACACCAAGTGCGGCAACCCCACCTGCCACGGCTCGGGGCTGCCCACGACCGACGCCGAGAGGGTCAGCTGGAAGCCCTGGAAGTCGGCGCGCACGCAGTGGCTCAACCGCAACATCGACCGCCATTCGCGAGCCTATGCCACGCTGCTCACCGAGGGCGGCAAGCAGATCGCCCGCTACATGGGCATCGACGGCACGCAGAGCGACAAGTGCCTCGCGTGCCACGCGCCGGCGGCGAAGCTCGCGCCCGGCAGCAGCTACAAGAAGACCGACGGCGTCACCTGCGAGGCCTGCCACGGGCCGGCGCAGGAGTGGCTGCAGGCGCACGTCGAGCGCGACTGGGACAGCAAGAAGTCCAGCTACTACGCGCGCGGCTTCTTCGACAATGCGAATTTCCAGCTGCGCGCCGAGCGCTGTGCTGCCTGCCACACCGAGATCGACCACGAGATCGTCGCCGGCGGACACCCGCCGCTGCAGTTCGAGATGGTCGCCTACGCCCAGATCATGAAGCACTGGGACGACCAGGAGGACGTGCCGCCGGGATCGTTCAGCGTCGACCCCACCCTGTGGGCCGTCGGCCAGGTCGTCGGCATGCGCCGGCTGCTGGATATGGTGGCGTCGCGGGCCGGCGAGTCGAACTACCAGTCGATCGGCAAGTTCTCGCACTTCGAGGACCGGAACTGCTTCCAGTGCCATCACAAGCTGGTCGCCGACGCCGTCCGCCAGACCAGGGGCCACTACCTGATGATCGATCAGATCCTCGGGGTGCGGGGAGCAGGCCGCGGATCGCTGTCGGGTGCGTGGAGCGATCTGGTGAGCGCCGCCGGCTCGAGCGCCGACGCCACGCGACAGAAGGCGCAGGCGCTAAAGGGCCAGCTCGCCGGCCTCGACGCCGGCCTGATGTCGAACCGGCTGAACCAGGCGGAGACCAAGCGTCTGCTGAAGGCCATCCTCGCCAGCGGCGACAAGCTGCGCTCGATCGACCGGTTCTCGTACTCGCGCCCGCCGCGATCGAACGTGCTCGGCATCGTCAACATCGACGAGCCGTGGTGGTACACGACCGGCGGTCCGGAGCAGGCGGTGCTCGCCGTCGGTGCGCTGTGCGACCCCGGCTTCGGCGCAGCCGCGTGCCGCGCGATCACGCCGCAGCGGCGCACGCTGATCGACGCGGTCGACCGCTTCTCGTACAACCCAGACCAGTTCGTGCGCAGCCTCGCCGCGATCAACGGCGCGCTCAAGTAGGCCAGCTCCCCATCCCGCGCGACGCAACAGGCGCGGGCGTCCCCATCCAGCGCTCGCGGCCCGCGGCCGGGGCTGGTGGGGCTCGATCGCGGTCGCGGCTACCTGACGCTCACGGAGCGGACGTCGCGCGCGCGGCGCCCGCCCCCGCTCGATCCGCCGCGGGCTCCGCGAGCCATGCGCTCACCTGCGTGCACACCCACTCGGGCGCGTCGAGCGGCAGGTCGTGTCCCGCCGCGTCGTCTCCCGCGCCCTCGTGCAGGCGAAGGGGCAGCGCCAGGCGCTCCGCGAGCCGCGCGCCGCAGCGCCACGACACCAGCCGGTCGCCCCGCGACGCGAGCACCAGCGTCGGCACCGCGATCGACGGCGGACAGCGCATCCGCATCGCGGCGCGCAGCTGCCCGGCGGCGCTGGCCCGCCGGGGCGGCGTCGCGGCGGCGATCGCGGCGTAGCGGTCGGCGGCAGCATCGAGGTCGCCCTGGTGCCGCGTCATGCCCAGCAACATGCGCTCCCGCGCCCGCGCCGACAGGAACGGCGCCAGCGCGACGCGCGGCCAGTTGTGCGGCCGCATGCGCTCCCAGGGCCACGACAGATCCGCGAGCGAGGTGTTGACCACCACGCCCGCGACGAAGTCCTCCGGGTGGCGCGCCAGCCACTCCAGCGCGACCATCCCGCCGAGCGACACCGCGAAGATGCCGCACGCCTCGCCGGCGGGCACGACGCGGCGCAGGCGCGTGCGCAGGTCGTCGACGAAGCCCGCGACCGTCGGCGGGACGGCCGCGTCGTTCTCGCTGCCGAAGCCCGGCAGGTCGAGGAGCACCGTCTCCGTGGGCGACACGTCGGGCCCGCGCACGAGCGCGGCGAAGCGCTCGGGGAAGTCGAGCCAGTGCCGCTGCTCGCGGATCAGGCCACGCAGGAGGAGCCAGCGCATGGGCTCCTCGGAGAGCACGCGCGGCGCAGGTCGGCAAGCGCCGCGCGCGCCGTGGCCCGCCGGGACGCGGACGTCCGACCGGTCACGGCGCACCGCGCTGGCCTCAGTCTTCGACCTCGCACGCATCGAACGCCTCGAGCACGTCGACGCCCGGCGGCAGGAAGAACGCCGTCGGGATCCGGATCCCGGTCCCGATCAGGGTCCACTCGCTGCTAGGGCAAGTCGGGCCGGCGCAGGGTCCCGCGCCGTAGCAGTCGAAAACCGTCTCGGTGTCGGTCTCGTCCATGTTCACGCACTCGATGAACGACGGCGCGCTGCCGTCGAGCTTGAAGACGTTCCCGGTTGCGTTGCCGTAGATGTCCCAGGTGATCGCCCACTGCTCGTTGTCACCCACCTTCTTGTTGACGTAGGTGCGGTCGCAGAGCGTGTCGAACTGCGCGCCGTCGCCCGCGTGGGCCGCGCCTGCGACGGCGAGCAGCGCCAGGGACGCCACCGCGACGCGGAGGTGGGACGCCGCCCACCGTGCCGAACCGTTCATCATCGCATCTCCTTGATGCCGCGCGTGCGCGCGGCGCTGCGGGCGCCCGTCCCCCGACGCCCTTGTTGCCAGGCCCCCATTGTGACCAATCCGTGGCCCGTTGTGAAAGCCCGGAACGCATCCCGCGACGCTTTCGTGCGAACGGCCCGTCACGGATCGCGAGCGCGGGATTTCGCGGCGGGACCCGCTCCGGGCGCGCTGCCCCCACGAACGCTGCGGCGCGGCATCGTCGCCGCGAACGCTGCGGCGCGGCATCCTCGGTGGATCGGCTGGGAATCCCGGGCCGGCTACCCCCGCGTCTCCGGCGCCCAGCGCATGCCGAGGCTCAGGATGCGCTGCAGGAGCTCGCCGTACTTGATCCCGGCGTGCTCGGCCGACTCGGCGAAGTCCTCGCCGTAGGCGATCTGCGGGTTCGGGTTCGCCTCCAGCACGTAGACACGGCCGTCGCCGTCGAGCCGGAGGTCGATGCGCGCGTAGCCCGAGAGCTGGAGCGTGCGGTAGATGCGCTTCACCAGGCGCTCGATGGACGAGCGCAGCTCGTCGGGCAAGCCCTTCGCGGCGGCGGTCTTGACGCCGACCTTCTCCTGGTAGGCGCGGCTCCACTTGACGCGCTCGGTCGCGATGCGCGGGGCACCTTCCGGCAGCCGCTCGAACAGCAGCTCCCACACCGGGAACACCTGCAGGCGGTCGTTGCCGACCACGCCGACGTAGAGCTCGCGCCCGTCGATGAAGCGCTCGGCGATCGCGTGCGTGCCGAGACGCTCGTGCACGAAGCGCACGCGCTCGGCGAGGCGCTCGTCGCTGTCGACGATCGACGCCTGCCCGATGCCCTCCGAGCCCTCCTTGGTAAGCGACTTGACGATCAGCGGAAACGCGAGCCGGCGCGGCCGCTTGACGGCCTTGCCGAGACGGAACACCGCGAACTCCGGGACGGGAATGCGGTGCGAGGCGAGCAGCGTCTTCGACAGCGCCTTGTCGCGCGCCAGCAGGAGCCCGCGCGGGTTGCAGCCGGTGTACGGCGTGCGCAGCATCTCGAGGTAGCTGACCAGGTTCATGTCGTAGATCGGCACGTCGTGGAAGTCCTCGAGCAGGTTGAAGACGACGTGCGGCTTCACCTCGTCGATCGTGCGCCGGATGACGTTCAGGTCGCCGCCGACGCCGAGATCGTGCACCTCGTGCCCGAGGCGCTCGAGCGTCGCGGTCACGTCGTACTCGGTCTTCCAGTCCGCGCTGACCAGCTCCTCGTCGGTCGGCTCGTCGGGCGGGATCCTGCGCTCGTCCATGAGCGCCAGCACGCGCAGCTTCTTCACATCGCCACCCGCGACCGCCGCGTGAGCGAGCTCATGGTGTGCACCGCGAGCAGGATCGCGAAGTCGATCATGGTCTCCTCCTCTGGCGCGGTGAGACGCAGCCGAAGCCCACGGCAGCGGTTGATGATGTCCTCGAGCACCTGGTCCACGGCGTACTGGTAGGCACCCGTCGTGCGCGCGACGCGCCGGCTCACCTGGCTGCGTACGCGGCGCAGGAACGTCGCGGCGGCGGGGCGATCGCGAAACACCGGTGAGTCGGAGAACAGGCGCTTCAGATCGCGGTCGGCGAAGTCCGGCAGGGCCGCACCGTAGCGCTTGCGCTTCTCCGCGTAGTGCTGGCGCAGCGTCTTGCGAAGCTTGGGCAGCGGCTCGATCTCGCGGCGGTTGGTGATCGGCGGCGTCTTCCCCGCGAGCTCCCACATCAGCTCGTCGACGTACTCGAGCTTCTTCAGCGCCGACCAGCCGGCGTACGTACGGCGCCAGCCCGAGCGCGGCGTCATCCACACCGCGAAGGTCTCGGCGAAGTCCTCGTCGGGGTGCGACTGCGCGTACCAGTTCTCGAGGTGCAGGACGTAGCTCCGGCTGTACGGCCGCGGCGCGTACGACTCCGGGTAGGGCAGCGTCGACTTGCCGAAGAGATGCTGGCGGCGGCGCAGACGGCGCAGACGAAACGCGTTGTCGATCGCGTGCCCGGTCTCGTGGCGCAGGATGCGCATGCACCACTCCGGGGTGCCGCCCTCCACCTCGAGCATCTGCGTCTCCTCGATCCGCATCAGGCGCGGGTGCGCCAGGTAGAACGGAATCGCGACGCCCGGGACCCCCTCGGGCGTGAACCAGTCGTCGGACAGCCAGAAGTGCGGCTGGAAGACGATGCCGCAGCGCTCGAGCTCCCGGTGGAGCTGCTCGATGCGGCCCTCGAGCCAGGTGCCGTCGATGCGCAGCGTGGCCGCGAGGTCGGCGAGGCGCAGGTCGAGGATCTGCTCGTCGCTCCAGCGCTCCCAGCCGGACGGGAGACGGCGTCCGCGCGGACGACGTCGCTTGGCGGCCTTCGGCATCCGGGGGGAAGCTAGATCACGGACCGCGTCGTGAAAAGCGCCGACCGCGGGATGGACGACCGATGGGTCGCAACGGTCGACGGCGGGCCGGCACGCTCCCGCGTGCCGGCCCGCCTCGTCAGTTCCGCCCCGGCAGCAGCCGCTCCGGCTCGGGGGCCAGCGGCTGGACCACCGGACCGCCTGCCGGAGTGCCGTACTCGCCCGGCGGCGGCTCGTACGGACGGATGAACTTCTGCGGGCCGACCGGCTTGCCGTTCACCAGCGGACGGCCCTCGCTCACCGTGAAGACCCTGCCGTCCTTCACGAACATGCGCTCCATCTCGGGGCGCGTGAACGGCCGCGAGGCCAGGCGGCCGAAGACGCTCACCTGGTTGCCGCTCTCGTCGACCGCGCGGTCGCGGTCCATGCCCTTCGAGAGCGTGATCGCGGGACCCGCCGTCGGGTAGCTCGCGACGAGGCGCGGCGTCGGAATCGGGCTGAAGCCCTGCGCTCCGACCGTCTCGCCCGGCGCGATGAGCTGCAGGACGCGGAGACCGTTCTTGCCGTCCGCGACGTAGCCGAAGACGCTGTTGTACGTCGCGCCGATGCGGATGGAATGCGTGTCGTTCATCACGCCGTCCGCATCGAACATCTGGAAGAGCTGCGGCTTCTCGGGCCTGCTCACGTCGACGATGGCGAGCCCCTGCGCGCCCGCCGCGACGTAAGCATAGGTGCGCGCGACGTAGAGGTCGCGCGCGTCCGCGATCGGCAGCGAGCCCTTCAGTGCCGGCTTCTCCGGCCAGGTGATCTCGACCACCTTGAGGCCGTCCGCGTCGGTGACGAACGCGTAGCGGAACTGGACCGTGACCGCGCGCGGCTCGTTCAGCGCCGGTGCGCCGAGCGTCGCGACGACCTGCGGGGCCAGGGGATCGGCGATGCTCACGACCTGCAGGCCGCGCTTGCAGAGGACATAGGCGTAATTGCCGGCGATCGTGATGTACGACGCGCCGTCGAGTGCGCCGTCGGGGTTGAACGTCGCCGCCCGCTCGAGGAAGTTGTTCTGCGGATCGCGGTCGCCGAGTCGCGTGACGTCGACGACGACGAGCCCTTCGACCGCGTCCGACACGAACGCATAGCGGTAGATCGGGTTCCAGGGCTGCTCCTGGTTCGCCGGGTTCTGCTCGCGCGTCGGGTCGATCGGCATGTTGGTCGGGAGCGCCACGCCGGTCGCGTTCGTCGTGGTCACGTAGGCACGCTGGCCGAGCGGCGACACCGGTGCCGTGACGATACGCTCGGAGCGGCCCTTGTTGTCGATGTTCGCGACGTCGAAGACGCGGAGACCGTCGGAGCCGTTCGCGGTGTAGAGGTACTCGCCGCGCAGCTGCAGGCTCTTCACGTCCCTGCCGCCGTGCTCGTAGGCCTCGCTCAGCACCATCGCGTCGTCGAGGTGCCGCTGGAACTCGGCCGGATACGCCATGCGGTGCAGGTTCGAGCCGATCACCGCCTGCGGCTCGTCCCACTCGGTCACCGCGACGCCCTCGATGCCGTCCTCGCCCATTCCGACCCAGGCGAAGCGGCCGATGAAGTTCACGAAGTTGGTGCCGAGCGTCAGCACCTGTGCCATCCAGGCGTTGTTGTCATTGGCGGACGACACGTGGCAGCTGGTGCAGCTCTGCACCTCTTCCTTGCGGGCCGTGTGGCCGAAGAAGGGGTTGAACGCCTGGCTCGAGTAGCCCTCGGCCGAGACCGGAGCCTGCTGGATGTAGAGGCGCTCGCGGTTGGCGTTCGTCGTGCTGATCAGCAGTGCCGAGCTCGAGCGCGCGGGTGCGATCTTGAAGCCCTTCGCCGCGTTGTGCTTCGACATCATGAAGATGTCGTAGCGCACGACCTGCGGGTTGTAGGACGTCCAGTTGCGGAAGTCGCCGCCCTCGAAGTGCTGCGAGTCCTTCAGCCAGTTCGCTTCCTGCGGAAGGTGGCAGCCGAAGCAGCTCGTCATCCACGAGGTGTGGCAGGTGTAGCAGACCATGTTGTCGTCGCTGTGGGCGAGCGACACGTTCTCCTCGGGCAGTGAGCCCCAGGTCTTGCCGTCGCGCCGGATGGTCTTCGCGATCGCGGCGCGCTCGTTGTACTCGCCCGACGCCGGGTCGATCGAATCGATGACCTGGCTCACCTTCCACTCGAGGTTCTCGTCGACCATCGAGCGCTGGATGAGGTCGGTCCCCACCCACTCGAAGCGGCGCTTCTTCCAGGGCGTGAGCCCGCCCATCAGGTCGTGGCCGCCCTTCGGCGCGGCGGGGCCGCTGGTCTTGACCTTGGCGCGGCCACGGACCGAGCCGTGGCAATCGATGCACTGGATCTCGACGGATTCCGCGAAGCCGCCGTAGAGCTTGCCGTTGCCGTGCACGTCCTGCTCGAAGTGGCAGTCCGAGCAGTGCATGCCGAGCTCGGCGTGGATGTCCTTCATGTGGACGGCCTTGTCGAGCCGCTTCGGGTCGTCGGGGGCAATCACGTTGTTCTTCTTGTCGAGCAGGTTGCCCTGGCGGTCCTGCTTGTAGACCGCGCGGAACACCCAGCCGTGGCCGTGGTAATCGGCGAAGCGCGTGTCCTTCGTCGGCAGGCGGCTCACGTTCTGGAGGAAGGTCTCGTCGGTCCACAGACCGCGCACGACCGAGCCCTCCGGATTCGCGAGCATCGACTGCCGTGGGCCCTCGCCGTTCCGGTTGTTGAACGGCCAGGGCTCGAGCGACGTCGGGTAGCGCTGCTCCTTCGGCCACATCAGCTCGCCGTCCGTCTCGAGGTCCCACCACTGGTAGCCGAGATACGGATTCACGAACGCGTTGGGCTGGTGCATGTGGCAGATCATGCACTGGCTCGTCGGGATCGCGCGCGTCAGCCGGTGCTGGATCGGGTGGCCCGGCTCGTCCTTGGGGATCGTCGGGTCGTTGCCGTGGTACGTGCCGAGGTTGCCGAACTGCGCGTAGGGGCCCGAGCTCGTGGGCTCGCGGTCGTTGGCGTAGACGACGTGACACCCCGTGCAGCCGCTCGAGCGGAAGTCGCCGGGGTGGTCGTTGGTGCCGAGGAACGACATCACGGGGTCGTTGAGACGGCTCTTGTGGATGTTCAGCACCGCGGCGCTGATGCGGAGATCGGTGCCGAGACCGCGCGTGCCGAACTTGGCGTCGGCGAGGCCCGGCAGGTCGACGAACGGACCGAGGTTCGGGTTGCCGACCTCGGACACCGCCGAGCGGTCGATCTTGCCGCCCTTCTCGAACGCGCGCAGCGGATCGGGCGCCTGCATGACGTTCCAGCGCGGCAGCGGCACGAGGAACGGCAGCACGCCCTTGGCGGTGTCCTCGGGCGTCGGCGGCGGCACGGTGTTGACCTTCTGCGACACGCCGTCGCGCGAGTACGACTCGCCGAGGATGTAGTTCTTCACCGACACGACGCCGTTGTTGTAGGCGCCGCCGCCCCACAGCAGCGCCGTGGTCGTCATGATACTCTTCTGGACCTTGAGCACCTCGGCCGGGTGACAGCCCGCGACGCCACAGGTCTCGGGCGCGACGCGCAGGTCGCCCGGGTTGAAAAAGCGGATGAACTCCGGCGACTCGTTGTTGAGCAGGGTGTAGCTGCGCACCGGGTTCGCCGAGCTCACGCGCTCGGGATCGCTCTTCGCCGCCCACTTCTCGGGATGGCGCGGCTGGACGTGCGCCTTCTCCATGGCGGCCCAGTACTCGGGGCTGCCCATCGCAGCACCGCCCGACGTGACGCCGACGTCGCCGCCGTGGCAGTCGACGCAGCCCAGCTTGACGGTGCCGGTCTCGTGCATCGGCTCGATGCCGACGTGACACGTGACGCAGCCCGCGCTCTTCGCGTCGGCCTCGCCGCGCGTCTGGCGCAGCAACGGGCTCGGCGCGGAGGCCGGCTCAGCGGCGCCGGCGCCGGTGCGGTTGCCCGGCAGCAGCGTCAACCCGACCACCAAGCCGATGCCCAGGAGCACGGCACCCCGGTGCCCGATCCGACGTCCGTACCGGCTTCGCCGACCACGAACGATGGCGCTGGCAGGGCGTTCCATCCGACGATCGCGGCTCATCCCCTCGACTCCTCTACGGCGTGCCATCGTCGTCTCCTCAGTAGACCAGCGTGATCTCGGTGCCGAGCTGCCACAGGGTCTGGCCGCTGTAGATCTGACGGAAGCCGGCGAGCGGCTGAAAGAGAGCGCCGAAGCCCTTGACGATGATGTTGTTGTTGAGGAAGGGCCGGTACTCGACACCGAGGCTGAGGTCGACGCCGGCCTGGTTGTCGATGTCCGACTGCCCGAGGATCGTCTCCAGCACCGCCGTGTCGGCGAACTGGACGTAGTTCGCGTTGCCGATCAGCGTCGCGGTGGGCGTGACCTCCGCCGCAGCACCGACGTTCAGCAGCAGGAGTCCGGGGTTCACGAAGTTCGCCTGACCGAGGAACTTGTTGCTGCGCAGGTCGGGCACGAGGCTGAGCCGCTGGTTCAGGCCGGCGCCGCCGCGGTCGGTGATGCGGATCGACTGGCGGTTGAACCAGCTGAACTCGCCGCCCGCGACCTTCGGGTTGTCGAGGATCGAGTCGAAGCCGTTCGCGTCGCCGTCGCGCGAGTCGTCGTCTCCCGACGCGAAGTACACGGACGTCTGGTAGCGCATCCAGTCCACGTCAATCGACAGCTCGAGGAAGGCGAGCTGTGCGTTGATGTCGGTCGGGCGCCCGGCGATGTTGTTGAACTGATCCTTTCCCAGCGCCTGGTAGAAGGCGTGGCTCACGTTGATGCGGCCGATGTGGCCCTCGCTCGCCCAGCCGAGGTACCAGGCCTGCACGTTGTGCGGCACCGGGTCGCCGATCGGCGTGGGTCGTACGAGGAAGCCGAGGCGATCGAAGACGAAGCCTGCCTTCTCTCCCTGGTCGTAGTTGTAGTGAAAGCTGAACTCGTTGGTCCAGCCGTTGAAGAAGAAGTCCTGGATGTAGAGGTTCGCGATGCCGACCTGCTGGTCGCGCAGGCCGAAGGTGTTCAGGTTCGAGACGACGTCCTTCTCGGCCTGGTAGAAGTACAGTAGGTTGTACTGGTAGCGCGCGCTGTTGGCCGTCCCGAAGAAGCGCACGCCCTGGTTGATGTCCTGGAAGATGAGGCTGCGGAAGTCGCTGTTGAACGCCTGCCGGCCGGCCTTCATGCTGATGAAGTCGTAGTTCGCCGACAGGTCCGCGAGGTGCAGCTCGAGGAAGGCCTGCTCGAGCCGGATGTCGGCGAGCGTGCGGCTCGTGCCGTCGCGCACGTCGGGGTAGGCGACGCGCTCGTTGAACCAGACGCTGTTGATGTCGCCGACGCCCTCGACGAGGAACTGCCAGTCGAACGGCCTGTACGTCGTCGAGCCCTTGATGAGTTCGAGACGGGCGGCGAACTTCTGGTCGAACTCGACGCTCGTCGGGCTGCCGAAGAACGCCTCGGAGTTCGGATTCTCCGTGCTGACACCGCTCGGGATCGGAAACTTGCGCCCCTCGACGACGGTCTTCGACGCCAGCGTGACCTTCGGGAAGATCGTCTGCGTCCCCGGAATCGGGTAGTCGCCCTTCAGCGGGTTCTGGTTGTACGGGTCCCAGATCGAGCCCGGCACCGTCAGCTGGTACGGCGGCGGCTCGATGCGCCAGCGATCGGGCAGCGGGTCGAAGTCCGGGAACAGCGGCTCCTCGCGGCCCTTCACCCCGGCCGCGCCGAACGTCAGGTCGCCGCCCCCGCCGGAGCCGGCCGCCGGTTCCGCCGTTTCCTGTGCGAGCGCCCGCCCGGCGAGCAGGAGCAGCCCAACCACTGCAAGGATTCGTCTTGCCGACATGTCATCACGCCCGCTTCGTTGCGGAGGAGCCCCCCAGCCCCTCCGTACCCCGCCGTCAAGGCACGTTTTCGACGCTCCGCGACTCTAGGTGCGCCGGCCGAACAACCCTCGTACGAACGCCGCGACGCGCGCCCACAGCCCGCTGCCGGAGCGGCTCGTGGCACCTTCCGCCGTATCCACGACCTCGAACTCGTCATCGCCGAGCCGGAGCTTCATGCCGCCCTTCAGGACGACCTCGCCGCCGCTCCGGCGCGTCCCGTCGGCGTGGAACGTCTTCCCCTCGACGCCGGCGATCATCCACTGGCCGTCCCTCACGAAGACCTTCGCGTGCTCGCGCGATGCGGTCGGCGTGCGCAGCTTGACGTCGCAGCCGTGGCCGCGGCCGAGCACCAGACTCGGCCGGTCGAACCGGATGGTCTCCTCGATACCCTTCGGTGCCACGCGCACGAGCCGGAGGGTCGACTCGACCGGGCGCGGCGCGAGCACGACGGTGCGCTCCTCGTCGTCCGCTTGCGCGGTGCGAGGCCCCGCCGGATCGAGCGTGGCGTCGATCGTCGACGCCGCAGGCTTCGCGGGTGCCGCAGACGGCGGCACGGCGCGGGCCGCGCCCGGCGGCGGCGACGCGATCACCTGCGTCCGGTCGCCCGCT
>VGTK01000164.1 GCA_016874715.1 Deltaproteobacteria bacterium
GGCAGCTGCGACCCGAAGTTCCTCTCGATCGCCGACGAGTTCGAGCGCAACTTCCGCGACCGCGCCGAGGTCGGCGCCTCGGTGTGCGTGCACCACGAGGGCCGCACCGTGGTGGACCTCTGGGGCGGCATGGCGCGCCCGTCGGAGAACGTACCGTGGACGCGCGACACGGTGTCGATCGTGTTCTCGTGCACCAAGGGCGCGGTCGCGATCTGCGCGCACGTGCTGGCGTCGCGCGGCCTGCTCGACATCGACGCGCCGGTCGCCGAGTACTGGCCGGAGTTCGCGGCGCACGGCAAGGAAGACGCGACCGTCCGCATGATGCTCGATCACTCGGTGGGCGTTCCCGTCTGCCGCGAGCCCGTCAAGCCGGGCGGCTGCTACGACTTCGACTACATGACCGGGCTGCTCGCCGCGCAGCAGCCCTACTGGAAGCCGGGCACGCGCAACGGCTACCACATGGTCAACTTCGGCTGGACCGTGGGCGAGATCGTGCGCCGCGTGTCGGGACGCTCGCTGGGCACGTTCTTCCGCGAGGAGATCGCGCGCCCGCTCGGCATCGACTTCTGGATCGGGCTCCCGGAGGAGCACGAGGCGCGCGTCGCACCGGTGATCCCGTTCGTGCCGTCGCCGACCGACGGCCTCGGCGACTTCGTGCTCGCCCTGCTCTCCGACCCACAGTCCATTCAGGCGCTGTCGCTGCTCAACGTCGGCGGCTTCGACCCGAACAGCCGCGCGGCGCACGCCGCCGAGATCGGCGGCGGCGGCGGCATCTCCAACGCGCGCGGGCTCGCCGGGCTCTACGCGCCGCTCGCCAGCGGCGGCACGCTCGGCGAAGCGAAGCTCGTCGACCAGAAGCAGCTCGCGCGCATGGGCGAGGTGTCGATGGCGACGCACGAGGACGCGACGCTGCTGCTGCCGACGCGCTTCGCGCTCGGCTTCATGAAGTCGATGGACAACCGCCGGCGCGCGAAGGGCGACAAGGACAGCGTGCTGCTGTCGGGGGCCGCGTTCGGGCACGTCGGCGCGGGCGGCAGCATCGGCTTCGCGGATCCGCGGGAGGGTCTGTCGTTCGGCTACTCGATGAACCGCATGGGCAACGGCCTGATGCTCAACGAGCGTGGGCAATCGCTGGTCGACGCGGCGTATCGGGCGATCGGCTACACGTCGAACGAGTCGGGGGTGTGGGCGCGGTGAGAGCGGCGCTCACCGGCGCGTCCGGGCTCGTGGGCGGGAACCTCGCGCGCGAGCTCGTGCGCCAGGGCTACGCGGTGCGCGCGATCCGGCGCAGCCCGGCGAGCACGGCGCACCTCGAGCGCGAGCCGATCGAGCGGGTGCCGGGTGATCTCGACGACCTGGCAGCACTCACGGCGGCGTTCACGGACGCGGACGTCGACTTCCACTGTGCGGCATCGGTGACGCTCGATCCGCAGCCCACGCCGGCGGTGATCCGGACCAACGTGGCCGGCACGCGCAACGTCGTTCGTCGCGCCCTACGTCGACGCAGCTGGCTCCGCGCGCGCGGCATGCTGCCGGCGCGCCGACGCTCACGATGCCGCTACGACGATGCCCGTCGATCGAGCAGTTGCCCGTCGCGTGGCGGCCGCGAGGCGGCATCGAGGGCCGTGGCGGGCCCGACAGGAGCCGCCGGGCGCACGCGATCGCGCCATCGCGCGATCGGCGCCTCCACGAGCCGGTGCAGAAGCCACGCCCCGAGAAACGACAGCGCGATGGCGCCGACCGCAAGCCACGCCTGGCGACCCGGCAGGCGAAGCGGCAGCAGCGCGGCGACGGCGACCGTGATGGGCTGATGAACGAGGAAGAGCGGATACGCGAGGTCGCCGCACCGGGCATCCAGGCGTCGGATGCGCGGCCCCACGGCCAGCACGCGCGGGTCGCGCAGCAGAACCACCACGATCAAGGCCAGCGCGAGGGACAGGTAGAACCCCTCCATCGTCGGATCCCGCCACAGGTACTGGCCCGCGGTGGCGTTGATCGAGTACGCGCCACACGCGACGAGCCCCCAGCCCAGCGAGGCCCGCGGCAGCACGTCGCGCAGGTGATGGAGAAGGCTGCCCAGGCTGAACGGCAGGGATGCCGCCGCATAGGTGAAGTAGCGCTCGATGAACGATCCGCCCGTCCACAACATCCTCGCGAGCACTGCGAGACTGAGAAGCGTCCAGATCACGACGATGCTGCGCCGCCGCGCGAGGAAGACGAGCGCCACGTAGTAGCCGACCTCGACGTTCAGCGACCAGGAAGGAACGATCCAGCGCGCCACCCTCGCTCCGGGCACGTCGACCAGGAGAATCTGACTCATCCAGTCGGCGATCCCCGGGTCGTCGAGCGGCCCGATCCGCGTGCCGTGCATCCACCAGCGCAGCCAGAGACAGGCCACCGCGAGGACGAGTGCCGCGAAGTACGGCGGATAGATGCGGAGCGCACGATTGAGCAGGAACCGCCCGATGCTCCGTGGCGAGAAGCCGTACGTCTCGTTCAGGACCAGCGTCATCAGGTATCCGCTCAGCAGGTAGAACGCGAATACCGAGTAGTTGCCGGCAGCGCGTACCGTCACGTGCGGAAGGTGACCCAGGAGCACGAACGTCGCGAGGAGAAGCCGGTAGGCGCCGAACACGATGGGCGGAAGGAAGCACAACGGCACGGTCCCCCACAAACACCGCTCGGGCATCGCGTACCGAGGCCCGGTGGCGACGTCGGCTCCATCCGAGGACGGGATGCGCGGATTGAACACGGGGAGATGGAGCAGGGGTGAGCGCTCGTCGGCGAGCATCCTGGCGAACTCCGCCGGAAGCGTGGGCGCGGTCATCACGGGATAGCTCTGCGGCGACAGGCGGGTGCCGCGCGGAGGCGCGAGGAAGAGCGCGTCTGGAGCAGGGGAGTAGATGTGGCGTCGCCGATCGAGGCGGACGGCGTCACTAGGGCGTGGCTGACCCACGCCATGGCCCAGGCCGAGTACGTCGTATCGAAGTGGCAGGCGGGGTCCGTGCAGGGCAGCGTCTCGTGCGGAGCGGGGGCGAGCGGCCACGTCAGCCACACCCTCACGCAGACGTAGAGAAGAGCGAGTCCCCCGAGGTGGGCAGCTCGGTGGTGAGGGGCGACGACATGAGGCACCGCCTGGGTGAGTTGCCCGATCGAGCCCGCGATCGACGACGCGATCACGTGGTCTCGCTCGCCGGGCCTGCTTCCGGCTCGCTGACCTTCGAAGCCGCTACGGGTACCGCCGGGCGCTCCACGATGTCGGTCTTCTTGAACGTCTGCCGCACGACGCAGCCGCGCCGGAGCCAGCTCGCGAGCGGCTGGTAAACGAGGAAGATCGGCAGCAGCAGGACGAAGAGCGGCACGCTCGCGAACGCCCAGACGCGCTCGGCGGAGTCCGTCGAGCGGCCGCGCAGCAAGCGGTAGAGCGCATCGCGCTGGAACGGCAGCAGCGCGTTGACGATCGACTGCGCGAAGATGAAGAACGAGTACTCGAGCGAGAAGTGCTCCTCGTACAGCAGGCGGTAGTTGGCGAGGCCGAGCCGGTCGGCGAGCACCGACCGGTTCACCTGCAGCCGGTGGTACGGCGGGTCGTAGCCGAACCAGCGCCAGCCGAGCGCGCGCTTCAGGAGCGATCGTCCGTTCGGGTACTCGAGGACGAGGTAGCCGCCTGGCCGCACCAGACGGTCGAGCTTCGTTAGCGTGCGGCTGAGGTTCCGCGTGTGCTCGACGACGTGGAACATCGTGACCACGTCCGCGGCGAGGTCGTCGGACAGCTCGTCTACGTCACCTACCACCACGTCCACGCCGTTCGCGCGCGCCAGCGCCGCGTCGCGCTCGCTCGCCGCGGTGCCGCGCGTCGCCCAGCCGTGGCGGGCGAGCTCGCGCACCAGATCGCCGCGCCCGCAGCCGACATCGAGCAGGGTGCGCTCGCGCGGCGTCAGGCGGCGGATCCGCACCGCGCGGCGGCGGCGCAGCCAGGACTGCAGGCCGCCCAGCTCGTCGACCAGCTGCTTCTCCTCGGCGCGTGCGACCGCGTGCGTCTCGAGCTCGGGCAGGATCTTCTCCGAGCCGCAGTAGCCGCAGGCCTGCAGGGAGTAGCGGTCGAAGAAGCGGTGGAACGTCCAGCGGCCGTGGTCGCAAACCTCGCAGACGTCGGACTGGGTGCGCTTCTGCGCCAGCACGAACAGCTCGAAGCCCCAGAACAGCGACTCGAAGTAGAGATCGAGGCGGCGCACGAGGGTCCACGGCACGAAGCTCTCGGCGAGCGCGACCGGTGTGCGTCCGCTGGGATTCCACGGCGTGTGGCGCGGCGACTGGAACGAGCGCTCGAGGTCGCTCGGCGCCTCGGGCGCGTCGGCGCGCTCGAGGCCGAGCGAGCCGCCGCCGAAGCGGCGCAGCAGCAGGTACGCGCGCCGGATCGCCCACATGGTCGGGAACGTCGGATCGAGCACGCGGATCACGCTCCAGCCGTTCTGCTCGAGCAGCGTGATCGCGCCGCGGCGGCTCAGGCGTCGCAGGTGTCCGTAGAACTCGTCGTCGACGCCCCACTCGTGCGCGTTGTAGGGCACCGTCATCGCGAGCCAGCCGTCGTCGCGCACGTGCGCGTGCAGCTCGCGCAGCGTCGCCGCCGCGTCGGGCACGTGCTCGAGGACGTCGAACAGGATGCCGACGTCGATCGGCCCTTCGACCGCGTCGAGCACACGCGTGCCGATCAGCTCGCCGCTGCCGGGGGGCACGGCCTGGCGCCCGACCTCGTCGTCGGGCAGCGCGGGGTCGTAGGCGTAGCCCGCCGGCAGGCCGCACTCGCCGACGAGGAAGCGCGCGACGTCGCCGGGCCCCGCGCCGTAGTCGAGGAAGCGGCCGCGGATGCCGAACAGCTCCAGGTTCGTGCGCAGCACGTAGAGCAGGCGGTCGCGCATCGGGGCGAAGTTCGCCATCAGAGCGCGCGTCGAGTGAGCGGTCGCTCGTTGCTCGCGGGCCGCTGTACCGCCTCGAGGCCGGCGGGGGTCGCGGCTCGGGCCGTCGGGCGGACGCGATCGCGCCAGCAAGCGATCGGCACCTCCACGAGCCGGTGGAGCAGCCACGCCGCGAGGAACGACGGCGCGACGGCGATCGCCGGTTCCCACGCGCTCCGGCCCGGCAGGCGGAACGGCAGCAGCGCGACGACCACCAGCGTGATCGGGTGATGGACGAGAAACAGCGGGTAGGCGAGGTCGCCGCAGCGGGCGTCGAGGCGTTGAACGCGCTGCCCAACACCCAGCACCCGCGCGTCACGCAGCATCACGACCGCAACCAGGGCCAGTACGAGCGACAGGTAGAATCCTTCCATCGCTGCGTCCCGCCATAGCCGCTGGCCCGCAACCGCGTTGATCGTGAACCCGCCGCGCGCAACGAGTCCCCAACGCAGCGAAGAGCGCGGCAGCAGGTGTCGAGCGGTCCGATCGGCGTACCGCGTATCCACCAGCGCAGCCAGAAGCAGGCCACTGCGAGGAGAAGTACCGCAAAGTAGGGCGGATAGATCCGCAGCGCTCGGTTGAGAAGGAACCGTCAAATGCCCTGCCGCGAGAATCCGTACGTCTCGCTGACGACCAGCGTCATCAAGTATCCGCTCAACAGGTAGAACGCGAAGACCGAGTAGTTGCCGGCGGCGGGTAGCATCGTTTGGGGGGACGTCCCCCTGGAGGACGAATGTCGCGAGCAGAAGCCGGTAGGCGCCGAACACGATGCTCTCAGTGCACGGGGGCTGTCGTCCCGCCATCAGGCCGGACTGGAGCGGGCGATGAGCTCGGAACGTAAACCGTGAACCCGATCTCTCCCTGAACGAGATCGGCGGCGAATGCCGGATCGAGCGTCGTGTAGAGATCGGACTGAAGATAGCGGGACTCCCAGCGTGCCGCCGCCACGTAGCCGCCCTGCCCCGACTCAAGACGGTCCAGCATGCGCGCAGCCGGTCCGTCGGGTTCGTTGCGACGTATCCGGATCGCGAGCCAGTCAGGCATGACGAACGCGACCGCGGGCTCCTCCAGCCAGCGCTCGACCGGCAGCGGGACGGGGGTCAAGCCGGCCCACACCAGCGGCTGTCGGAGGTTGTAGTAGGGGTCCATGCCCTGCGGAATGGCGACCCTGACAGATGCGCTCCTCGCCGGTACGGCGGTACGGATCCAGTCCGCGACCTGATGCTGCTGTCGATACGAGAAACGCCCCACCTGGCTCACAGCGAGGGCTCCCGTGTAGAGCAGCACGCTTGCTGCGAGCGCGGCCGCGACCCCCCGCCATGGCAGCGTCACGAGCGCAGCCGCGCCGAGCACCACGAGCGCCGGGAACATCGGGATGTAGTACCGCACCTCGAGCACGATCGAGGTGCCGATCGTGAGGAAGTAGGCTGCGAGCGTGACGAGAAGGAGTCGATCGGTCGGCGTCCGGCGCCGGCACGCCTGCACGACGCCCGCGAGCGCGGTCAAGTACAGCGGCCAGCCGAGGCTGAACGGCATCCCGGCCACGAGCTGGTAGAGGTAGGGTCGCCCGTACCAGCCGAGCGTCGGCACCAGAGGACGGCGCCAGAACAGCAGGTTCTCGAAGGTGCTCGTGGCGCTGTGAAATTGCATTGCTTGAAGCATGAGCCCGCTCTGCAGGATGCATGGTGGGCACGACGCCGCGACGGCAACGAGAAATCCCGCGAGGGCTGCGCCGCCAAGGCGCAACACACAGGCGACCGAGCGTTCCCGGCGCGCGACCTCCAGCACGGCCCACGCGATGGCGCCACCCGCGATGAGCCCGGTGTACTTGGTGCCGAACGCGAGGCCCCCTGCGGCCCCAGCGACCAGCGCGACGAAGATCGTTCCGCGTTGGATCAGCTCGCACGATGCCAGGAGGGTGATCGCGATCCACAGCTCGAGGAGCGGGTCTACGGATGCGTAGTGCGCGTGCATCGCGTCGAGCGGCACCACCGCCATGAACGCGGCAGCGAGCAGTCCAGTCTCCTTCGAGTAGAACCGGCAGCCAAGGGCTCCGACCGCGATCACGTTCAGGCTGCCGGCGACGGCGGAAATTCCGCGCGCGATGACGAGCGCGCGGAACACGTCCGTCTTCGGCGGCCCGATCAGCCCGAGCGCGTGGGCGAGCGCGGCGATACCGCCGGACACGAATCCGTAGAAAGTCGGATAGATCAACGCGCCCGGAGTGTCGCTCCGAAGAAACGACCGCCAGCTCAGGGGTACGAACGCGCCAAGGTACGACGGCCACATCTGCAGCTCGTCGGTGAACGCCATCCCCGCCCCCAGGCCCCAGCGCATCTTCCACAGTCGCAGCGCGAGCCCCACGGCGAAAATCGCCGCGAACGCCGTCAAGAATAACGGCCCGCCGCGCCGCCGAGGGGTCGTCACGGCACTGCCCCCTCGGACACCATCCCGTCCTGGAGGGGCACACGCAGCGCGTCCGCCCGCCGCACGAACGCCGGCTTGCGCGCCACGAGATTGATCGTCGCGCCGCGCCGCGTGACGATGCCGAGAGCCGTCGCGACCACGGCAAGCGGCATCAGCAGCGTCGCGAGCGCGATGCCGGTCCAGAGGTCCCAGCCGCGGTGCGGCAGCGGCTTGCGCGTCAGCCAGTTGAAGAACAGGTTCGGCGTCGGCAGCAGGGCGTTGAGCGTGCTCTGCAGCCAGCCGAAGAGGTCGTACTCGATCTCGTGGTGGTCCATGCCGACCACGACCAGCCCCCGGCTCTCCACCAGCTCGCGCAGCGCCGCCTGCGTGAAGTGGTGCACGTGGCGCGGCACGTCGAGGTGGTACCAGCTGCCGCCGAAGGTCCGCGCCTGCATGCCGCCGAAGTCGGGGACGATCAGGAACAGCGTGCCGCCGTCGGCGAGCAGCTCGACGATCTTGTCCATCTCGGCGACCGGATCGGTCATGTGCTCGAAGCTGTGCCACAGCGTGATCACGTCGAACGTGCCGAGTCCGCGCAGCTCGTCGAGCGAGCCGCGCACGACGAGCTCCTGGCGTGCCACCTCCTCGGCGCGCTCGCCGCGCTCGACGCCGGCCGCGCGCCAGCCGGCGCGCGACGCGGCGACCAGGAAGTCGCCGTCGCCGCAGCCGACGTCGAGCAGCCGTCCCGGCCTCGCGACGTGGCGGCGCAGCAGGCGCATGCGCCGCCAGCAGCGGTAGCGCACCGTGAAGCCGTGCCGCTTGCCGTAGTACTCGGCGCCGTAGAAGCGGCCGAGGTCGCCCGGGATCGGCGCGATCACGCCGGAGCCGCAGCGCGGGCAGCGCAGCACGTCGAAGCGCTCCAGCGTCTGCGGGTCGCGCGCGGCCGCGAGGTACGGCGCCATCGGGACGGCGCAGACGGCGCAGAGCGGGGTTTCGACGGTGCTCATCGGGCGGGGTGGACGCGTGGCGGGATCGGCGTCCCCGGTGGTAGCGCGCCGGCGCCGGTCGACGCCAGCCGGTCGAGCTTCCTAAATCTACTTGCACTATTCATGCAAATACATGTAGGACGTCGGGACGGCGGAAGGAGACGGCTTTGCGGGCAGTCAAATGGCTCAAGCGCCTCGGCGTCGGCGTCGTCGTGCTGGCGGGCGCCCTCTATCTCTCGTTCGACTGGCTGGTCCTGCACGTGCCGGGCTGGCTGAACCGCTGGCGGAATCCGATCGCGCCGAACCGGGAGATCGCATGGATGGAGGGGCCCGCCCAGGCGAGCGCGCCCCCGGCCGAGCGCTCTCCGAACGTGGTCGTCATCGTCGCCGACGACCTCGGCTGGAACGATTTGACCTGGAACGGCGGCGGGGTCGCTGGCGGCACCGTCCCGACGCCGAACATCGACTCGCTCGCGCACGACGGCGTCGACTTCCGGAGCGGCTACACCGGCAACGCGACCTGCGCGCCGTCACGGGCGGCGATCATGACCGGCCGCTACCCCACCCGCTTCGGCTTCGAGTTCACGCCGGCGCCGAAGGCGTTCATGCGGCTCATCGCACGCTGGGGTCACGACGACGCGCGCCCGCCGGTGTACTTCGCGGAGCGCGAGAAGGACGTGCCCGAGATGGATCTCGAGGGCCTGCCGCCATCGGAGATCACGATGGCCGAGGTCCTGCGCGCGCGGGGCTACCACACGGTCGGCATCGGCAAGTGGCATCTCGGCGAGGCTCCGGACATGCGGCCGAACGCGCAGGGCTTCGACGAGTACCTGGGCTTCCTCGCCGGCGCGGCGATGTTCCTGCCGGCGGGACACCCCGACTCGGTCGAGTCGCGGCAGGAGTTCGACCCGATCGACGCCTTCCTGTGGGCGAATCTCGACTACGCGGTGACCAAGGACGGCGGGCCGCGCTTCGCGCCCGCCGGCTACTTGACGGACTATCTCTCGGACCAGGCGGCGCGCACCATCGAGGCCAACCGCAACCGGCCCTTCTTCCTCTACCTCGCCTACAACGCGCCGCACACGCCGCTGCAGGCGCTGCGCTCGGACTACGACGCCCTCGGTCACATCGAGAACCACACGCTGCGGACGTATGCCGCGATGATCCGCGCGCTCGACCGCGGCGTCGGCCGCGTGCTCGAGGCGCTCGCGGCGAACGGTCTCGCAGACAACACGCTGGTGATCTTCTCGAGCGACAACGGCGGCGCGCACTACATCGGCCTGCCCGACGTCAATGCGCCGCACCGCGGCTGGAAGATGACGTTCTTCGAGGGCGGCGTGCACACGCCGTTCTTCGTGCGCTGGCCGCGACGCATTCCCGCGGGGAGCAGAGTCCTGCAGCCGGTCGGGCACGTCGACGTCTTCGCGACCGCCGTGACGGCGGCCGGCGCGCCGCTGCCGTCGGACCGCCCGATCGACGGCACGGACCTGGTCGCACTGGCACAGGGCGACGGGGCGACGAAGCGCGCGGGCCGTGCGCTCTACTGGCGCTCCGGCCACTACCGCGCGATCCGCGACGGCGACTGGAAGCTGCAGCTCTCGGAGCGCCCGAAGCAGACCTGGCTGTTCGACCTGAAGAGCGACCCGGACGAGAAGACCAACCTCGCCGCCGCCCGCCCCGAGCAGGTGCGCGCGCTCACCGCCGCGCTCGACGCGCTCGACGGCCAGATGGTGCAGCCGACGTGGCCGGCGCTGATCGAGGGCCCGATCGCGATCGACCGTCCGCTCGGCGTCCCGGAGCAGCCCGGCGAGGAGTTCGTGTACTGGGCGAACTGATTCCCACGAGGGGGGCACGGGACAGCGGCGGTGGCAGGAAGAAGTCCTGCACGACAGACGCTCAGCTCGCGCGGCGGATCCAGCCGAGGAGGGCAGCGCGCATCGCCTGGTGGAGGTTGAGGTGCCTGGTCTTCGCCGCGCGCTCGAGCTCCGCCCAGAGCGCCTCGGGCAGGCGCACGGAGCGCACCGTCGTCGTTCGCCGGGCGCCCTTCGCCGGGCGTCCCCGTCGCAGCAGGACGGCGTCGGTCGCGAGCTGCGGCATCTCCCAGAGCGCGAGCAGCGACGGCCCGCCGGGCTCCCCGGATCCCGCGAAGGCATTCCGTCGCACCGGACCGAAGCGCGCGAAGTCGACCGGGCCGTCGAGGGGGTCGGCCGCGACCTTGCGCGCTGCTCGTGGCTCGCGAGCGGTCGGGCCCTCAGTCGTTCTCGTAGCGCGCTTTCTCATGACGCGTCGCCTTTCGTGCGCTGATGATCCGGATCGCTTCGGCGCCGACCTCCGCGTGCACGACGTAGAGAAGACGCTGCCGGCGAGAGAATCCGATCAGGACGAATCGCTCCTCGTGCAGCCTGTCCGGGTAGTAGGCACCCAGCGGATCATCGAACGCCGTGGCGGCTTCCTCGAACGCGACCCCGTGCTTCCGCAGGTTGCTCGCCGCCTTGCGCGGATCCCAGACGAAGCGCACCGGTTAAATGTAGGACAATATCTCGCTCCGGGCAACGACGTCCCGCGGACGGAGCTGGCCGGTGGACGGACCGACCCTCTCTTGACGCGGCTTCGACGCCGTGGGACAGCGGGTCGAGACCCGGCAAGGAGGCCCCATGGCGGACTCGAAGCGAACGAGCGGATGCTTCTGCGGCGCGGTGCAGGTCGAGCTGACCGGCGAGCCCGCGGTGCAGGCGTACTGCCACTGCGGCTCGTGCCGCGGCTGGCTCGGGGCGCCGATCCACGCCGCGGCGCTGTGGCCGGCGTCGGAGGTGCGCGTCACCAGGGGCAAGGAGAAGCTCGGGCTCTTCAAGAAGACCGAGGCGAGCCACCGCCAGTTCTGCACTTCCTGCGGATCGCCCGTGCTGGTCGAGCACCCCGCAATCGGCATGGTGGACATCCCGGCCGGTACCATCGCCGGGCTCGCCTACCAGCCGTCGCTGCACGTCCACTACGGCGAGAAGGTGCTCGCCGTCCGCGACGGGCTGCCGAAGTTCAAGGACTTCCCGAAGGACTTCGGCGGCTCGGGCGACGTTTTGCCGGAGTGACGGAGGGCGCGGCGTGCCTCTGGATCTGGTCATTCGCGGGGGAACGGTCGTCGACGGCACGGGGCTGCCCGGCTACACGGCCGACGTCGCGGTGCGCGACGGGCGCATCGTCAAGATCGGCCGCGTGAACGAGGTGGCCGCGCGCACGATCGACGCGGCCGGGCTCGCGGTCACGCCCGGCTTCATCGACGTGCACACGCACTACGACGTCCAGCTCGACTGGGATCCGCTCGCGACGCCGTCGTCGTGGCACGGCACGACGAGCGTCATCGCCGGCAACTGCGGCTTCACGCTCGCACCGGCGAAGCCCGCCGACGTCGACTGGCTCGCCGGCATGCTGTCACGCGTCGAGGGCATGTCGCGCAAGGCCCTCGGCGAGGGCCTCAAGTTCGCCGGCGGCAGCTTCGCCGACTACTGGCGCCGCTTCGACGGCAAGCTCGGCGTGAACGTCGGCAGCTACGTCGGACACTGCGCCGTACGCCGCTTCGTCATGGGCGACGACGCGTCGTCACGCACCGCGACGCAGGACGAGATCGCGGCGATGCAGGATCTCGTGCGCCAGGCGATGCGCGACGGGGCGCTCGGCTTCTCGACCTCGCAGATCCCGATCCACGTTGGCGAGGACGGCCGCGAGGTGCCGAGCAATCACGCGAGCCGCGACGAGATCCTGGCGCTCTCCTCGGTGCTCGCGGAGTTCGAGCGCGGCGCGCTCGAGATCATCCCGCGGAGCTTCGCGTCCGGCTACGACGACGCCGACCGCCAGCTCGTGCTCGACATGTACCGCGTGTCGGGCCGTCCGGTGGAGCTGAACATCCTCGTGCCCACGCCCGACAACCCGATGGGCTGGGACTTGACGCTGAAGTTCGCGAAGGAGGCGTCGGCGCAGGGCGTGCGCCTGCACCCGCAGTTCACCACCAACGAGCTCGGCCTGCACCTGAAGCTGTCCGACACCTTCATCTTCGACGAGCTGCCGACGTGGCGCAGCGTCCTCACGCTGCCCGAGCCCGAGCGCTCGCAGCGCCTGCGCGATCCTTCCGTGCGCACCAGGCTATCGGCCGAGTTCGACTCTCCGAAAGGCCGCGCCGCGGCGTTCTCGTGGGACCTGCTCGAGGTCGAGGGGGTGTGCGACGAGAAGAACCGGGCATGGGTCGGCCGTACGGTCACCGACATCGCCGCCGAGCGCGGCGTGACGCCGCTCGACGCCTTCCTCGACTGCGCGCTGGCGGAGAATCTCGAGACGCAGTGGCAGACCGGCCTCAACGACATCGGCCGGCAGTTCATCGCGCACGTGGTGCGCAGCGGGATCAAGGAGCCCTTCGTGATGGCGGGCTCGAGCGACGGCGGCGCGCACCTGTCGTCGTTCGTCGGCGCCGACTACACGACGCGCCTGATGACCGAGTGGGTGCCCGACCCGCTGACCTTCGAGCAGGCGATCTGGCGCATGACGGGCATGCCGGCGACGGTGCACGCGCTCGACGGGCGCGGCTTCCTGCGCGAGGGCGCGTGGGCGGACGTCCTGCTGCTCGACCGGTCGCTTCTCAAGGTCGGCCCGACGCGCCTCGCGCGCGACTTCCCGGCCGACACCGAGCGCTACGTCGTCGACGCCGAAGGCTACGTCGCGGTGATCGTCAACGGCACGGTCGTGCTCGAGGACGGCCGCCACACCGGTGCCCTGCCGGGGCACGTGCTGCGCGGCGCCTGAGGCGCGGCGGCGCCTGCGCCGCGGCAAAGAGGGCGGGC
>VGTK01000165.1 GCA_016874715.1 Deltaproteobacteria bacterium
TGCGACGCCCATGGCATCCGGGTCGCGGCGCGCGACCTCGGCCTGCACCACGACGATGCCGGCGACGCTCGCCGGCGAGCCGTTCGGACCGGAACCGCCGCCACCCCCGCCGCCGCAGGCGGCGGCGAGGAATGCCGTTCCGAGTCCGAGGAGTCCCCTTCTCAAGCCATGCTTCCCCACGAGCTGGCCCTCCCTTCAGGGACCGCTTCTAAACAAGAGTTGTTAGTTTGGCAAGCGGAAAGAGTTTTGGTAGGAGAGATTTCGCGATGGCGAAGCCGCAGGCACCTCCGGCGCGGAAGGGCATCCGCGACGTCTTCTACGAGACCCGCGTGCTCGCCGGGCGCGAGTGGACCCTCAAGCGCTTCTCCGAGGACGTCCTCGGCGCGAGCATCGACCCGGTGATGCTCGGCTACATCGAGAAGGGAAAGCGCTTCCCGAGCGAGACGCTGGTGCGGCGGCTCGCCGCGTTCCGCAAGCAGGACCCGCAGGAGCTGCTCGCCATCCTGTGGCGCGACCGCATGCTGCACGCCTTCGGCAGGGAGCTGCGCCGCGTGCTGCACGCGCCCACGGCGCTCGGCCACGTCGACGACATCGAGCTCGCACTGCTCGCGAGCCAGGCGATCGCGGCGCTGCCGGACGACGAGAGCGCGGTGACGCTCGCGCGCTGGCGGCGCGAGGTGAAGGCCAGTGCGAAGGACGACGTCGACGCGAAGGCGCTCGCGAAGATCGAGCAGCTGCTGGTGCAGCGCGGTCTCGTCGCGATCGAGCGCGGCCGGGTGCGCCGCCTCGGACGGCACTTCGTCGCGTCCGACACCGAGGAGCGCCAGGCGCTCGCGCTCGAGTTCTGCACGCTGTTCGCGAAGGGCCTGCTCGACAAGCTCGCGCTCGCCGAGCAGCCCACCGGGACCTACATGCGCAACCACTTCCTCAACATCGATCGTGCCCGGCTCGACGAGTTCCAGGCGCGGCTCGATGGCGAGCTGCGCAAGCTCGCGGAGGAGTACGCAGCCGACGCGTCCGACGCGACGGCCTTCCTGAACGTTCTCGTGACGTCGACGGTGCTGTGATGAGGCGAACGATGCGCGCGCGACGAATGTCCGCTCTCCTGCTCCTGACGGTGCTGGCCGCGTGCGGCGGCAGCGGGTCGAGCGGCTTCGACATCGGTCCCGGCGGCTTCGAGGCGACCCTCATCGGCCGTGCGATCACCGAGAACCGCTGCGTGGAGGGCGCGGACGACCTGCTGATCTGCCCGTCGGGTGTGCCGGTTCGGCAGGGCGATCCGACGTTGCTGGGGCCGAACGAGCTGCGCGTCGACGCGGGCTTCGCCGGCGAGGTCGACTGCACGAGCGACGTCTGCATGGTCTCGCTCGGGATCGCGGTCGAGGGCCTGCCGGCTGGCGCCGTGGTGCGCGTTGCCGTGCGCGCGGCGGGTGCGGACGTCTGGCACATCGGCGAGCCGCTCGCGGTGTCGTCCGCCGGCGGTGGCCACGGCCTCGAGACGCCGGTCGTCGGCGGCGCCGGCGGTGATGCCATGGCCGGTGACGAGGTGCAGGTGGCGGTGCTGGTGTTCGTGCCGCCGCTGGACCCCGTGCCCGCGGAGGTGGAGGAGCTGAGCGAGAGCGGCGCGCGCTACGCCTTCGTACTCGCGCCGGTGGCGCTCACGCCGGGCGTCTCGCCCTGACGGCCCTGCACGCTCCGCTGCGTACGAACGATGGCGGCGGACGGTGCTGGGCGGCCGTCACCGGACGAGCGCCGCGGGCTTCCGCGGCAGGTGGCGAAGCCCCATCCATGCCAGTGCCGCGATGTGGCTGGCGACGACCTCGGCGGGCGGCGGCTTGCGCGCCTCGGTCCACCACTGTCCGACGAACGCGACCATGCCGACCAGCGCGTGCGCGTAGATCGGCGCGGCCTTCGCGTCGTAGCCCGCGGTGCGGAAGATCTCGGCGAAGATGCCGCCGACGCGGTCGGCGAGGTCGTACATGAGGGCCGGCATCTCGCCGCCGCGCTTGGACGGCGGCGCGTCGCGCAGCAGGACGGCGAAGCCGTCCGGCCGCTCCTTCACGTAGGTCATGAACGCGAGCGCCGCGCCGTCGAGGCGCGCGCGCGGCGAGCCGGTGCTCACCGCCTGCTCGATGCTCGCCACGATGTGCTCGATCTCGCGGTCGACGACGACCGCGTAGAGGCCTTCCTTGCCGCCGAAGTGCTCGTACACGATGGGCTTCGAGACCTTGGCGCGCTCGGCGATCTCCTCGACCGACGTCGCCTCGTAGCCGCGCTCGGCGAACAGGCGGCGCCCGATCTCGACCAGCTGCGCGCGGCGCGCGGCGGCGGGCAGGCGTTCGGGGCGGGGGCGCGCAGCCGGCATGTTGACTCGGATATTACGCTAGCGTAACCTACGCAACGGTAACCACGGCGGCCCGGCCCGCCCGCGCGGCCGTCCGCCGCGCCGTTCGAGCCCCGGAAAGACTCATTTCAAGATGCACACCGCAGAGACCGCGAGCCCTTTCGGACTGCAGGCGGCGCGCGATTCCCGAGCGGACGCGATCGGCGCCAGGCCGCGTTCGACGCTGCGCGGCCGGCTGGTCGGCGCCGCCGACCTGTTCGCCTGGCCGCTCGGTCTGTCGCACTACCTCGAGCTCGTGAACCCGCTGTGGTCCACGCACACGACGTGGGCGCGGGTGGTCGACCTGATCGACGAGACCGCGGACGCGCGCACGCTGGTGCTCCGTCCGGGCCGCGGCTTCGGTGCGTACCGCGCCGGACAGTACGTTCCGGTGACCGTGACGATCGACGGCCGGCGGCACACGCGTACGTACTCCATCAGCACGGCGCCCGGCCGCGCTCCGGGGCGCGGCGGCATCGCGATCACCGTCAAGCACGTCGCGGGCGGGAGGGTCTCGGGCCACCTCGTGCGAGGGATCCGGCGCGGCGCGTACGTCGAGCTCGGAACGCCGCAGGGCGAATTCGTGCTGCCCGACGCGCCGCGTCCGCGCCTGCTGCTCCTCACCGCGGGCAGCGGCGTCACGCCGGCGCGCGCGATGCTGCAGGAGCTGTCGGCGCGCGGCGCGCTCGCCGACGTCGTGCACCTGCACTGGGCGCCGCGCGCGGCCGACGTGATCTTCGCGCGCGATCTCGCCTCGCTCGCGGCGGCGCATCCCGGCTACCGGCTGCACGTGCTCGCGACGTGCGAGCCGCCGAGCGGTGTCGCGACCGCCGGACACTTTTCTCCGAACCTGCTCGACGCGCGCTGCGCCGACTGGCGGGCACGCGACGCGTACGCCTGCGGCCCGCGCGCGCTGCTCGAGGCCGCCGAGGCGCACTGGACTGCCAGCGGCTGCGCGCAGCGGCTGCGCGTCGAGCGCTTCCAGCCGGTGCTGGCGCCGCTGCCGGCGGACGTCGCCGGCGGGCGCGCGTGCTTCCGGCGAAGCGGCGTCACCGTCGAGACCGGAGCGGGGCAGAGCCTGCTGCTCGCGGCGGAGGCGGCGGGGCTCGCGCCGGCGCACGGCTGCCGCATGGGCATCTGTCACACCTGCACGGTCACGCTGCGCTCCGGGCGCGTGCGCGACCTGCGCGACGGGCGCGTCACCGACGAGCCGGGCGCGCGCGTGCAGATCTGCGTCTCCGCCGCTGCCGGAGAGTGCGAGGTGGAGCTGTGAGCGCAGCTGTCGTCCTTCCCCGCTCGGCGGCCGAGGACATGGTCGCGGAGTCGGGGCCGCTGTCCCACCTGCGCGTCGACGAGCTGCGCCGGTACGGCGAGGAGCTCGACGCAATCCGCGAGGAGATCCTCGCCGACCGCGGCACGCGCGACCGGCGCTACATCCTGCGCCTGATCGGTACGCAGCGCGCGCTGGCGCTCGGCTCGCGGCTCGCGATGCTCGCGGCGTGCGCGTTCCACCCGTGGCTCGCGCTGCCGTGGGCGAGCATGTCTGCGTTCCTCGTCGTGCTCGGTCTCGGCACTCTCGGCCTCGCGCTCGCGAAGATCCTCGAGAATATGGAGATCGGCCACAACATCCTGCACGCGCAGTGGGACTGGATGGGGGACCCCGAGGTCCGCTCCGATCGCTGGGAATGGGACCACGTCTGTCCCGCGTCGCAGTGGCGACACTCACACAACGTCGTGCACCACATGTGGACCAACGTCATGGGCCGCGACCGCGACGTCGGCTACGGCATGCTGCGCGTGACCGAGCGGCAGCGCTGGAGCCCGTTCTACGCGATCCAGCCGCTCTCCTTCCTGGTCATGATGGCCCTCTTCGAGTGGTTCATCGCACTGCACGACATCGAGGTCGCGCACGTGTGGTCGGGCAAGCGCAGCTGGGACGAGGCGAGGCCGCTGGTGCGCGACGGGCTGCGCAAGGTGGGGCGCCAGGTGCTGAAGGACTACGTGCTGTGGCCGGTGCTCGCCGGGCCGTTCTTCCTCTGGGTGCTCGGCGCGAACTTCGTCGCCAACGTGCTGCGCAACGTGTGGACGTTCATCATCATCTTCTGCGGCCACTTCCCGGCCGGCGTGCACCACTTCGCGAAGGGATCCGTCGAGGGCGAGACGCGCGGCCACTGGTACGCGCGGCAGATGCTCGGCTCGTGCAACATCGACGGCGGACGGCTGTTCCACGTGATGTCCGGCAACCTGAGCCACCAGATCGAGCACCATCTGTTCCCGGACCTGCCGAGCAATCGCTACCCCGAGATCGCGCCGCGCGTGCGCACGATCGCCGCGCGCTACGGGATCGACTACAACACCGGCTCGCTGCGCCGGCAGTTCGGCACGACGGTCGCGAAGGTGTTGCGCTTCACGCTGCCGGGCCCGGTGCCGGCGGCGCACTGAGCGGCCGGGGCGCGTGCCGGGTGTGGGTCGCGCTCAGGCGACGATCGGCACGCCGTGCGTCGTGTCGTCGGTGAGGATCTCGAACGCGGTGCGCCCGCTGCTCTCGAGGACCGTGCTCGAGCCCGTCGTCCGATCGGCCAGCGTGAGCGTGCACGACGCGAGCTTGCTGTTGAGACAGTGCTTGACGCCGCCTGGCGGGTTGTCGTAGGCGAGCCCGACGAAGCTGTCGCGCGGCGCGGTGATCCGGCCCTCGACGGCGTGACTCCTGCTCGCGGAGCGGAAGGTCCACTCGAAGCACGAGAAGCGGCCCCGCGCGCGCAGCGACTGCACGAGGCCGTTGAGCGGGATGTCGCGCCCGCCGTGCCGCAGCACCAGCAGCGTCAGGAACGGCGTCCACAGCGGGCCGAGCTTCAGGCGCGCGGTCGCGACCTCGAGGAAGCTCTGCGGGGCGTCGTCGAAGCCCGCGACCTGTCCCCACGCGTAGTGGTCGGTGTGGCGCGAGCCCCAGTTGTGGTTCTGGCTGCCCACCCAGTCGAAGATCGGGTACGGGTGACCGTCGACGTTGATCGTGCCGCGGAACGTCGCGAGCGGCAGCGGCACCAGCGTCTTCGCGCGCGGCAGGCGCGCCGCGTACATCTCGAGCGGTAGTGCGAACAGCGGCTCGGCGCTGCCGGTGAAGCTCAGATCCCAGGCGATGGTGTGGCCACCGCTCGCGGCGGCGCCGACGAGGCGTCCCGGCTCGAGTCGCGCGTCGGCGACGTAGGCGCCGAGCCGGTCGCGGCGGAAGTCGCAGGACGCGATCGGGACCTCGGTCTTCGCGGCGGTGTGCTTGCCGTGGCGGCCGTCGAACATCACCGCCCACAGCTCGCCGCGCGCGTCCTCGGGGTGGCCGTCCGGCGCGAAGATCGTGTAGCGGATCCAGAACGCCTGCGGCCGCGTCGGATGGTTCGCGCGGACGAAGAAGCTCTCGTAGTGGCCGGCGCGCTGGCCCGGCTCGTAGCGCGTGTCGTTCGCGTGGCGACGGGCTTCGGTGAGCGGGGAGGCCATCGTCCTACATCTCGCGCGGCTGTCCGGTGGCGCTGCGCACGCTGCTCCAGACCCAACCTTCGGCGTCGAGCTTCTTGCGCGAGCTGGTCGCCAGCGCGATCGGCACGTGGGTGAACTGGTGGTTCCAGAAGCCGACCACCATGTCGGTGCGACCGCTCATGCCGGCGTGCACGGCGTTCTGGCCGAGCAGAAGGCACAGCGCGGAGTCGTGCGCGTTGGCCGGCTGGCTGCAATTGATGTCGCTCGGATCGATGTACTCGAGGTTCAGCTCGCGCCCCTGCGCGGCGAAGTGAGCCTTGATGGCGTCGCGCAGAAGCGTACCGATGTCGCCACCCTTCACGTTGCCCGATGCGTCGCGCTCGGCGCTGGCAGCCATCAGGTCCTGGCCGGCGCCCTCGGCGACGACGACCACCGCGTGCCCGTCGCGGGCGAGGCGCTCGTCGAGGCTGCGCAGGAAGCCGGCGAGGGTGAACGGCGCCTCCGGCACGAGGCAGAAGTCGACCCGGCTGTCGACCAGGGTCAGGAACGCGGCGATGAAGCCGGAGTCGCGACCCATCAGCTTGACCAGACCTACGCCGTTGCGCGCCGCGGACGCTTCCGAGTAGGCCGCGTAGGTGGCGCGACGCGCCTCGGCCACCGCGGTCTCGAAGCCGAACGTCTTCTGCACGTAGGAGATGTCGTTGTCGATGGTCTTGGGGATCCCGATCACGGACAGGGTGTATCCGCGTCGCTTCGCCTCCCGGGCAATGGCCTGCGCGCCCTTCTGGGTGCCGTCGCCACCGAGCGTGAACAGGATGTCGACCGAGAGCTTCTGCAGGTAGTCGACCATCTCCGCCGGCTGCTGCGGCCCGCGCGAGGAGCCGAGGATGGTGCCGCCGTGCTCGCCGATCGGGTCCACCAGCGCGGGCGTCAGCAGCACCGGCTGGTGCCCACGTGCCTCGACCAGCCCTTCGTAGCCGTAGCGGAAGCCGTGGACCCTGGACACGCCGTAGTGCTGGTGCAGGCTCAGGGTCACGGCGCGGATCACGTCGTTGAGGCCCGGACACAGTCCGCCGCAGGTGACGATGCCCGCAGTGGTACGGGCCGGGTCGAAGAACAGCCGTTCGCGAGGACCCGCCAGCTCCATCGTCGGGGGTGTCTCGCCGGCGGCGAGATAGGGTTGCAGCTCGTCGAGGCGGGAATGGAACAGCAGCCGCTCGGTGTCACCGGTGAACCGTGCCCCGTGCATGGGCGAGGGGAGGCGGCACGGGCCCAGCCTCTCGATCGTGAAGTCCAGCTCTCGTTCGGGCATGACGACTCCATGCCCGTATACGGCTCCCCGGTGCAGCGCCGTGCCGCACGTGGCCGACGGACCCGCGATGCCGTGCCGCCCAGTGATCGCGGGGCACGTCACCACCCTTCGGTGCCCGGTTCTCCCTTGAGCGGACCGACGATCTCCGGCGTCACCCAGCCGCCGTAGAAGCGGCCGGGCTGCGCTGCGACGCGCACCCCGGCCACGAAGCACGCGATGTGCGCGGGGTAGAAGCTCACGTGCTCGCGCAGCCCCGCGAAGGCGGGCGTCGGGTCATCGTACGACCACGCGATCCGCGCGTGGCGTCGCCCTTCGGCGACGACGTCCCAGTAGGACGCGGCGCCCTTCCACTCGCACCACGACACGCCACCCGCGCGCTCGAGGTGCGCCATGCGCACGTCGTCGCGCGGCAGGTAGAAGGTCGGCGGGCTCGCGGTCTCCAGCACGCGCAGCGCGCGTCGCGTGCGCGCGATCTCGACGTCGCCGGCGCGCACGACGACCTCGCGCACCTCCGGAACGATCCGCGGCGGGCGCGGGTAGTCCCACACCGACTCCTGCCCGGGGCCGGGCTCGACGGCGAACGGCGGCCGCTCGCGCCCGAACCAGGTCCAGCCGCCGGGACCGCGGCTCAACGCCCGATCGCCTGCCACGCGCGCCAGTAGACGCGCGCGAGCCACGCGAACACGAGCGCGCTCGCTACACCGACGGGCAGCGAGCCGCGCGCGTCGGTGAGGTTCCACACCAGCATCCCGATGGCGATCTGCACGATCCAGACGGTGCCCCAGAGGCGCATCCATGGCCGCATCCGCCAGAGGCCCCAGGTGAACGCGGCCCAGAGCGCCCAGTGCAGGGGCGCGGTCGCCTTCGCCGGCCAGCCCGTCAAGAGCAGACCGAGCCAGACCTCCTGGTCCTCCGCCACCGGCTTCACGAAGATGACCCACGGCGTGTAGACGAAGGTCATGAACGCCGCGAGCACCAGCAGGGCGTTGGCCCAGGTCGGGCGTCCGGCGAAGATCGATCGGTCGGTGGCCATCGCCGGTCGAGGCTAGTCGCAAGCGCCGCCCGAAGCGAACGCGCGGGCATTGATTCCGAGGGCGAGGCAGGCCAAGGCGAAGCCGGCCCGGACGAGCAATTCGCCCGCGGCTCCGCCGCCGTGAGCCCGCACGGCGTGACCACCGCCGCGAGCCCGCACGGCGCGACCACCGCGCCCGGCACCGCCCCACCCGCGAAGCCCGAAGGGCGAGTGGCCGAGGCGAAGCCGAGCCGGGGGAGTGAATCGCCCGCGGCTCCGCCGCGGGCGAGGGAGGGGGACAGAGTCCCCCTCCTTGTCAAAGAAACCCCAGCTGCTTGTCCATCGCCTCGGAGTCGTAGTCCTCGAACTGCAGGATGCCGAGCCGTTCGAACGCCTCGCGCACGCGCGGCGTGAGCATGCCGAGCTTCTTCAGATTCGGCACGATGCGCGCGAACAGCATGCGGCGGAAAATCTGCAGGGCAGGGGACTCGAGGACGTGCCGGCGGACGTCGGCCGGGTTCCAGCCCATCAGGTCGGCGATGTCGCTGCCGATCAGTCGGTCGCGCATCAGCTCGCAGGCGTAGATGACGAAGTCCTCGCGGTCGCGGAGCTCGTTCGCGGGCAGGTCCTCGTACCAGCCGCGCAGCGACAGCACGCCGAAGGCGACGTGGCGCGACTCGTCCTTCATCACGTACTTCAGAAGATCCTTCAGCAGCGGCTCCTGCGCGATCTGGTGCAGATTGCCGAAGGCCGCCATCGCGAGACCCTCGATGATGATCTGCATGCCGAGGTACTTGAAGTCCCAGCGGGTGTCGCTGATCGTCGCATCGAGCAGCTCGCGCAGGCTCGCGTTGATCGGCCACTCCCACTCGAGCTTTTCGTTCAGGTAGCGGGCGAACACCTCGACGTGGCGCGCCTCGTCGACGGTCTGCGTGCCGGCGTAGTACTTCGCGTCCATCCACGGCACGCCACCGACGAGCTGCGACGCGACGATGAGCGCGCCCTGCTCGCCGTGCAGGAACTGCGACAGCTGCAGCGCGACCTGGCCGTGTCGCAGCCGGATCTTCTGCTTGTCGTCGAGCTTCCGGTAGGGCTCGTACTCGTGGAGCGGATTGAGCTCCTCGGGCAGGATGCCGCGCTCGGGGTCGACGCTGGTGTCCCAGGCGAGCTGCGTCGTGCCGTTCCACTGCTCGCGCTTCGCCTTCTCGTAGAGGTCGCGCAGGGCCTGCTTCGAGACGCCGTAGTTCCAGACGTAGTGCGTGTCGAACTTCGCCAGGATCGTCTCGATCCCGCCCTGCGCCTGCTGTTCGGCGAGCGCCGCCGCGCCGCTGCTCATCGCATCCCTCCGGGGTTGGTCGGGCCAGACCGTCGGCCCACGGACGCAGTATCCGGTCGCTTCGCTCCGAGTCAAGGCGAATCCGAACTCGATTTCGGATTCCCTCCGTGGTAGCGCCGCGGGCATGATGCTGCGAGCCCGCGCTGGACGCCTCCATGCCGTGAAGCGTGCGGTGCGCACGCCGCAGCAGGCCCGGAGCCGCGAGACCCGCGAGCGCATCGTCGTGGCCGCGATCGCCGCGTTCGAGGAGCACGGCTACGACGACACCAATACCGCTGCGATCGCGCGGCGCGCGGGGATCGGCGTCGGGACGCTGTACGGCTACTTCCCGGACAAGCGGAAGCTGATGCTCGAGGTCCTCGACGGCACGGTCCGGACGATGGCCGACATGGTGGCCGAGGCGCTCGAGCCCCGTCGCTGGGAGCAGGGCGAGCCCCGCGAGCACGTGCGCTCCGCGATCGAGGCGGTGGTCGGCTCGCGGCGCATCAGCCCCGGCCTGCAGCGCATCCTCTGGGAGCGCCACCTGCGCGACCCCGAGTTTCGCGATGCCAACCTCGTGATCGAGAACCGCATGCGCGCATCGCTCGAGACGCTATTCGCCGCTCTGCGCGAGCGCGGCGTGCTGCGCGAGGTCGACGCACGCGCGGCGGCGTACGTGGTGCACGCGTCGGTCGAGTGGATCGCGACGCGGCTCGTGGTCGGCGAGGCGGACGTGGTGCGCGAGGACGTGGTGGAGGCGGCGACCGACATGATCGCGCGCTTCCTGCTCGCGGACTGACGTCCTCACTCGCGGACTGACGTCCTCACCGGCTCCGCCGACCACAATGGATGGCACCGGCAGGGGGTTTCATCTGACGTCCTCACCGGCTTCGCCGACCACGAGGGATGAACCCGCAGGGCGTGTTCATCTGACGCCGCTCAGCGCTTATCGGGCTCGCTGTCGTCATGCGCGAGCCGGGCGAGCGACGCGCGCAGCTCGTCGAGGTCGAGCACGAGGTCCGGACAGCCCGGGACGTCGCGGATCACGCCCGCGTCCACGGTGCGTGCGAGCTCGTAGCTTCCCGACGAGTTCCGTCGATGGATCTCGAGGCGCAGTGGCTCCGGCTCGACGATCCAGTACGACGGGATTCCGAACGCCCCGTACTCTGCGCTCTTCTCGAGCCGGTCGCGGCGCCGATCGCGCGGTCGGTCAGACACGATCTCGATCGCGATCTCGGGTGCGACACGAACGAGTCCGCGAGCCGGAGGCATGCGACCCGGGAGAAAGACGGTCGCATCGGGCTTGCGACCGCGGTTGCTGGCGACGGCGAACTTCGCGTCCGAGGCGCCGGCGATGCCGCCACGCTCGCGGCTCCACTTCCCGAGTTTCTCCAGAAGCCAAGCGACGATGGCCTCGTGCACGAAATCTGGCACCTCCTCCTCCACCAGCCAGCCATCGACGAACTCACCGGGCTCGTCATCGGGAAGACGGGCCCACTCGTCGAGGGTCATGCGTCGGAGGAGGGGGTCGGACGCCTGCGGAACCGCTCGCATGGCCGGGAGGCTATCACCACCGCTCGGCCCGGGCGATGCGTCGCGACGCAAATTCGCCGCGCCGCATCGCCCGCCGTGTCGAGACGAAGCTCAGTTGCCGCCGAGCAGCGAGCGCGCGATCTGCGAGGTCTGGATCTCGTCGGTGCCGGCGTAGATCTGCAGCACCTTGGCGTCGCGGCAGAGCTGCTCGACCTGGTACTCGGCCATGTAGCCGTTGCCGCCGAACAGCTGCACGGCTTCCAGCGCGACCTCCATCGCGGCCTGCGCGGTGTACAGCTTGCACGCCGACGCCTCGGCGAACGACATCGGCTTCTTCTGCGCCGACATCTCGATCTGGCGGAAGACGATGTTCTGGATGTTCATGCGCGCGACCTCCATCTTCGCGAGCTTCAGCTGGATGAGCTGGAACTCGCCGATCGGGCGGCCGAACTGCACCCGCGTCTTCGCGTAGTCGATCGACTTCTCGAGGCACTGCTCGACGATGCCGAGCGCCATCGCCGCGACACCCGTGCGCTCGGTGCCGAAGGTCGCCTTCGCTCCCGAGCGTCCACCCGCGGCCTCCTCGGACTCGCCGATCAGGCGCTCCCTCTCGACGAACACGTCCTCGAGGAAGAGCTGTCCGGTCGGCGACGAGTGCATGCCCATCTTGCGCAGCGGCTTCGACTGCTCGAGCCCCTGCATGCCCCGATCGAGGATGAAGCTCACGACCTTGCGCTCGCGCGGATCGTTGCCCTCGTCGAGCTTGCAGATGAAGACGATGGTGTCGGCGTAGGGTCCGTTGGTGATGAACGTCTTGCTGCCGTTGAGCACGTAGCCGTCGCCCTTGCGCTTCGCGGTCGACATCATGCTGCCGAAGGCGTCCGAGCCGGAGCCGGGCTCCGTGATCGCCCACGAGCCGATCTTCTCCAGCGTCATCAGCGGCGCTGCCCAGCGCTCCTTCTGGCGGAGCGTCCCCTTCGCCATGATCGCGCCCGCGGTGAGGCCGACGCTCACGCCCATCGCCGTGACCATGCCGGGGCAGTAGCGGCACAGCTCGATGATCGGGATGAGCTGCAGCGCGGCGCCGTCGGTCGAGCCGGCCTCCTCGAAGCGCTCCGCCGCGGGCTCGGCCTTGCCGTTCGCCTTCGCCTCGACGGCGGCCTTGTCGCGCTTGATCTGGCGCTGGAAGCGCTGCTTCGCCATCTGGTCGATGCCGAAGGTCCGCATCATCTTGCGGAGCACGTCGTACGGGGGCGTGTCGCCGTGCTCGAGCTGCTCGAGATTGGGCTTGATCTCCTTCTCGATGAAGTCGCGGATGGCGTCACGGAGCATGAGGTGCTGTTCGGTCCATTCGATCATGGGAGCGAGGGAAACGAATGGGTGCGTCGTGGTCAAACGGTCGTTCGGGTCGTCCGCTCGCCGTCCGGGCCGACGCGGAGTACTAAGGCCGCGTGCCCTCACGATCCGTCGCCCGGAAGCCCGCAAAGTCCCCGATCCGCTTCGTCCTCGACCGGAAGCTCCAGCGCTACGCCTACCGCTGCTTTCCCGACGGCTGCCCGCGCGACCGCACATGCTGCGTCGGGCTCGCGGTCGAGGTCTCGAAGCGCGAGGTGCGCGCCATCGACTCGCTGATGGACGAGCTCGCGCGCATCGTGCCGACGCTTCGCTATGAGGACGGCTACGCGAGCGTGTTCGTCGACGAGGAGCCGCCCGATCTGCTGATCGAGTCCGACGACGACGGCGCGTGCCCGTTTCTCTACCGGACGAAGAGGAACGCGCTGTGCTCGATCCACTCGCTGGCGCTCACGACCGGACGGCACGTGCCCGATGTCAAGCCGGCCGCGTGCCGCCACTGGCCGGTGATGCTCGAGCGCGACGGCGACCGCGTGCGCGTCACGCTGCAGCCGCACGCGGTGAAGATCGGCTGCGTCGCGCCGCGCCGTGAGCTGCCCGGCAAGCCGAGCGTGCTCGAGGCCTACCGCGAGGAGATCGCGGAGATGTGCGGCGGCGCGGTACCGTCGCGCGCCGCGGAGGCGCGCGCGCAGCGTGACGGCGTC
>VGTK01000166.1 GCA_016874715.1 Deltaproteobacteria bacterium
CGGGTGACGGCGCCGCTCGCCAGCGCGGTGCAGGCCTGGTGCGCGCGGGACACGGCGGGAGCGCGCATCGCGCGCGCCCGCGTGCGCTGGGTCTGCGGCGGGCATGCGGAAATCGGCGGACCGGTCCGGATGATCCTTTCCGCGCCAGGGTCGGTGTCGCTCGCCGGCGAGCTGCCGCGCCCGATTCCGGCGGCGCGAACGGACGATCTCGCGGTACCGCTCGAGGTCGACCTGCCCGACGATCTGGCCCAGCACCTCGAGGGCGTCAATCAGCAGAGCTCCGTCGCCGCCCGGCTGCGGTATGCGTCCGGGGTGGAAGCGCAATGGGCGGGACTCGCGTGGCGACCGGCGGTCCTCCTGCTCCGCGCCCTCGCTTCGGTGAACGGGTCGCGCCGCACGGCCCTGCCGCACGCGGTCATCGAGGCGTACCGCGAGGTGCTGGCGACGGCGAAGCTCTGGGAGCTCGCGCACGGTACCGCGCTGCGATGAGGGTACCCGAGGGATTCGTCGTGCTCCGCGACGGGATCGTCCTGCGCCGGGGCCACGAGAACGAGATCGACGACTTCCTCGCCGTCGCGTGGCCGCCGCCCGCGGCCGACGTGCCGGCGGTGGTTCCCGGCGGACGGGGGACCACGCGGCGCATCGCGCTCAGCGACGGCGGGACAGCCTACGTGCGCCGCTACGTGCACGGTGGGCTGCTCGGCGCGCTGCTCGGGGACCGATACTGGCAGCGACCGCCCCGACCGGTGCGGGAGCTGGCCGCGACCGAGGCGGCGCGCCGTGCCGGCGTCGTCGCCCCGGAGGTCCTCGCGGCCCTGGTTCGGCCGGCTGCGCCGGCCGGCCTGCTCTACCGTGCGGCGCTGGTCACACGAGCTCTCGAGGGTCGGCGCGCACTCGCGGACGCGCTGCGCGCCGCCGACGACCCGGCCACGCGCCACGCCTGGATCGCGTGCGCCGTGCGCGCGGTGCGGCGGCTGCACGCGGCCGGTATCCACCACCCCGACCTGAACGCGGCGAACGTTCTGGTCGGCGGGCGTCCCGAAGACGATGCGGCGTTGATCGACTTCGACCGCGCGGACGTGGGCCGCTTGCCTGCCGGTGCGGCGCGCGTCGCGCTCGCTCGGCGCCGTCTGTCGCGCTCGATCGCCAAGCTCGGTCTGCCGGGCCTCGATCGCGCCGCTGCCGCCGCTGCGCTCGACGCCGCCGGGCTCGGAGCGGGTACGTGACCGGGGCGCTCGACCGCTCCGCCGCGGATCTCGCCGGCTGGAGCGCGGCGCAGGTGGTGGCGCGCGCGCGTGACGAGGCGACGCCGGGCCGGCGGGTGCTCAAGCGGGGCGGCCAGCGCCTGGTGGTGTGGCTCGACGGCGCCGGACCCGCGGGCGGTGCCGTCGTCGTCAAGCAGATTCCGCTGCGCTCGGTGTGGCACAGGCTCGAGGCGCGGCTTCGCGGCCGACCGGCGAGCGTGCAGCGCGTCTGCGCGGAGCACCTGCTCGCGGCAGGCGTGGGCGTGCCGCGTCCGCTCGGCGTGGTCGAGGAGCAGCACACCAGCACGCTCGTCGCGGAGGCGATCACCGGGGCGCAAGGGCTCCTCGCGGCCTATCTGCAGAGCGACGGCCCGGCGCGCCGTCGCTTCGCCCGCGAACTCGGTGCATTCGTCGCGCGGCTGCACGCGTCGGCCGTCCGGGTGCCGGACCTCAAGGAATCGAACGTCCTCGTGCGGGACGACGGAGCGGCCCTGCGCTTCGTGCTCGTCGACCTCGACCGCGCGCGTGTCGTGCCCGGCAGGCTTTCGCGGCGGCGCCGGATCAGCAACCTCGTGCAACTCGACCGCTCGCTCGGTGCCTACTTGGGCCGTCGCGAGCGGCTCGCCTTTCTCGCCGCCTGGCGGCGTGGGCTGCCGGGCCCGCGCGAGCCGCTCGCTCGGCTGGCACGGGACGTCGAGCGCGCGCGACGCCGCAAGGACGTGAGCGTCTCGCGCCGGCGGCGGCGCGAGAAGATCAAGCCGGACGACCGGCTGCCGGTCTCCGCCATCGTGATCTGCGGCAACGAGGCGCACTGCATTCGTGACTGTCTGGAGAGCCTGCGCTGGTGCGAGGAGATCGTGGTCGTCGACTCGTACTCGACCGACGGCACCTGGGACATCGTGCAGGAGTACACCACCAACGTATGGCGCAGGCCGTGGAACGGGCACGTCGAGCAGAAGCAGCACGCGCTCGACCACGCGCACCATCCGTGGGTCCTGAACGTCGACGCCGACGAGCGCGTGTCACCGGCGCTGCGCGAGGAGATCGAGGAGATCCTCGCGCACGACGGCCGCGGCTACGACGGCTTCCTGGTGCCGCGCGTCGTCCACTACCTCGGCCGGTGGTGGTGGCACGGCGGCTGGTACCCCGACCGCCGTCTGCGGCTGTTTCGCAGGGAGCGTGCCATCTGGGGCGGCGAGGACCCGCACGAGAAGGTGCTTCTGCAGGGACGCGTCGGCAGGATTCTCGAGCCGCTGCTGCACTACACGTACGACGACGTCAGCGACCACGTCCGGACCATCAACCGCTTCACCACGACGTCGTCGCGGCGCGGGGCGGTGGCGAAGCCGGCGACATGGCCGAAGCTCCTGCTGCGACCGGCGGTGCGCTTTGCGCGCTTCTACCTCTGGAGCTCCGGGTTCCGGCTGGGCAAGCCGGGTCTCTTCGTCGCGATCTCCGCGGCGGTCTACGCCCACCTCAAGTACGCGAAGCAGGACGCGCGCCACCGCGGCGAGGGCGGAGTCCGGTGAGCCTGCGCGTGCTGCACGTCGATCCGGAGCGCGGCTTCAGCGGCGGGGAGACGCAGGTGCTGGCGCTCGCGACGCACCTGCGCGACCACGGTCACGCGATCCTCGTTGCGGTACACCCCGGCGGCCCGCTGGCGGCGCGGCTCGCGGAGCGCGGCATCGCGACCACGCCGCTCGGGTGCCGCTTCGGACACGACCCCCGCGCGGGGCTCGCGCTGCGTGCTGCTGCGGCGCGCTTCCGGGCCGACATCGTGCACCACCACACCTCGCGCGCGCTGTCGCTCGCGCCGTACGTCCCGCGCGACGTCGTCCAGGTGGTGACGCGGCGCATGGACTACGCGCCGCGCGGCGCCGGACCCTACGTGCGCTGGCTCTACGGCCGCACGGACGCGGTGATCGCGATCTCGCGCGCGGCGCACGCCGCCCTGGCCGCGCGCGGCATCGATGCGGCGCGCATCGCGATCGTGCCGAGCGGGGTCGCGGTCGAGAGCTACCGCGGCCTCGACCGGAGCGCGTCCCGTGCGGCGCTCGGCGTCGACGCCGCAGCGCCGGTGGTGGCGATCGTCGCCTCGCTGCACGCGCGCAAGGGGCACGCGGTCCTGCTCGACGCGCTGGCGGGCCTCGCGCGCGACGGCAGCGCAGCGCTCTGCCTCGCCGCGGGCACCGGGCCGGAGGGCGACGCACTGCACGACCGCGCACGACGGCTCGGCGTCGCGGCCCGCGTGCGCTGGCTCGGACAGGTGGCCGACGTCTGCCCGGTGCTGGCTGCCGCCGACGTCGTCGTGATGCCTTCGCTCGCGGAGGGGCTCGGCGTCGCCGCGATGGAGGCGATGGCGGCGGGGCGCCCGGTGGTGGCGAGCGCCGTGGGGGGGCTGCCGGAGCTGATCGCGGACGGTGAGCAGGGCCTGCTGGTCCCGCCAGGAGACGCCGCCGCGCTCGCGGAGGCCCTCGCGCGCTGCCTCGGCGACACCGGGCTCCGCGATCGCCTCGGGGAGTCCGGGAGGCGCCGGGCGGAGGCGTTCTCGACCGTTGCGATGGCGCGCGGCACCGCGTCGGTGTACGAACGCGCGCTGGCGGGACGGCGCACAGGACGAATGCCGGGGACGACGGAGTGAGCACGCGCAAGGGGAACAAGCGCGCCAGGGGCTCGGCCCGGACGCGCAACGACGAGCCCGATCCGACGCCGCCGTCCTCTGCCAGGCGCCTCGCGACCCTGCTCGCCGCGTTCCGCCGCGCCCGTGTGCTGGTGGTCGGCGACCTGATGCTCGACCGCTTCATCTGGGGTGACGTGCGCCGCATCTCGCCCGAGGCGCCGGTGCCGGTGGTGCAGGTGACGCGGGAGAGCATGCACCCCGGCGGGGCCGGCAACGTGGTGGCGAACCTCGCGTCGCTCGGCGCCCGGCCGCACGTCGTCGGCTGGGTGGGGCGGGACGCCGCGGGTAGTGCGATCCGCGTGCTCCTCGACGAGCTCGGGGCCGACGCCGGCGGGGTGCTGGTCAGCGACGCCGCCGCGACCATCGAGAAGACGCGCATCATCGCGCATCACCAGCAGGTGGTTCGGCTCGACCGCGAGCCGTACCGTCCGGGCGGGCGCATCGAGCAGGAGCTCGTCCGTCGCGTGGCGCGCGAGCTGCCACGCGCGCAGGTGGTGATCGTGTCCGACTACGGCAAGGGGACGATCCATCCCGCGCTGCTCGACCTCCTCGCCGAGCGCCGCGACCGGGACGGGTTCCTCTATCTGATCGATCCGAAGCAGCCGAACTTCGCGCACTACCGGGGCGCGACGCTCGTGAAGCCCAACGAGGGCGAGACCGCCGCGGCGGCGGGGATACCGATCGACGGGCCGGATGCGCTCGAGCAGGCCGCGGCGACGCTCCTCGAGCGCTGGCAGAGCGACGCGGTGCTCATCTCGCGCGGCGAGCACGGCATGTCGCTCTGCCGTCGGGGTGCTCCGCCGCGAAACTTCCCGGCTGCGGCACGCGAGGTCTTCGACGTGACGGGTGCCGGCGACACGGTGCTCGCGATCGCCGCGCTGGCGCTCGCCGGCGGCGGCACGCTGGAAGAGGCCGCGTGGCTGGCCAACGTCGGCGCGGGCGTCGTGGTCGGAAAGGTCGGCACCGCCACGCTGCGCAACGAAGAGCTCGGCGAGGCGGTGGTCGCGGCGATCGCCGATGCGCGCGAGGGGAGGGCGCGGGCGTGAACAGCATGACGGGATACGGCACGGCGGGTGGGGCGGTGCCGGGCGGGCGGCTGGTCGCCGAGGTGCGCAGCGTGAACGCGCGCTTCCTCGAGCTGCGCATCAACCTGCCGCGCGAGCACCAGGCGGCCGAGCCCGAGCTGCGCGAGCTGGTGCAGAAGAACGTCCAGCGCGGGCGCGTGGATGTCTCGGTGCGCCGCGAGGGCTCCGCACGGCTCTCCGTGCACGTCGAGCCGGACCTCGAGCTGGCGCGCGCCACGGTCGCGGCGTGGAAGCGCATCCAGAAGGAGCTCAAGCTGCCGGGCGAGGTCGATCTCGCGCTGCTGCGTGCGAGCGGCGGAGACCTGCTGTGCTCCGTGCAGGGCCAGCCCGACGTGGAGAAGGAGCTGCCGCTGCTGCGCCGCGTCGTCGGCCAGGCGCTCGCCCAGCACGCGAAGGACCGGCAGCGCGAGGGCGCCAACCTGGCGAAGGACATGAAGGGTCGCTGGAAGGCGCTGGTGGACCTGCACCGGACCTTCGGGCGTCTCGCGCACGAGATGGCTCCGATGCTGACCGAGCGCCTGACGGCGCGGGTGACCGCGCTGCTCGGCGAACAGTCCGTCGACGAGGGCCGGGTCCTGCAGGAGGTCGCGCTGGCCGTCGAGCGTAGCGCCACCAGCGAGGAGCTCGCCCGCCTCGGCAGCCACCTCGATGCGCTGGCCGGGCTCCTCAAGGACAAGGCCGCGATCGGCAAGCGGCTCGAATTCCTGATCCAGGAGCTGGTGCGCGAGGTCAACACGATCGGCTCGAAGGCCAACCACCTGCCGATGACGCAGGCGGTGCTCGCCGCGAAGAGCGAGATCGAGAAGCTGCGCGAGCAGGCGGCGAACGTCGAATGAGCGCCGCGACCGACGCACCATCGTCAGGACGGCGCGGCATCCTGTTCGTCGTCTCGGCACCGTCGGGTGCGGGCAAGACGACGCTGGTGAAGGCGGCGCTCGACGCCGACACGGGGCTGTCGCTGTCCGTGTCGTGCACCACGCGGACGCCGCGCACCGGCGAGCAGGACGGGCGCGACTACTTCTTCGTCGACCAGGCGGAGTTCGCGCGCCGGCGCGACGGCGGCGACTTCGTCGAGTGGGCACAGGTCTTCGACCACTTCTACGCCACGCCGCGCGGCCCGCTCGACGGCGCGATCGCGCAGGGGCGCGACGTCCTGCTCGACGTCGACATCCAGGGCGCGCGCGCCATCACCAAGACCTATCCTGCGGACGCGGTCGGGATCTTCGTCGTGCCGCCGTCGTTCGCCGTCCTCGAGCAGCGCCTCCGGGCGCGCGGGACCGACAGCATCGCGCAGATCAAGCGCCGTCTCGACCGGGTCCGGGAGGAGCTCGCCGCTGGGCGGGACACGAACGTCTACGACTACCTCGTCGTGAACGAGGATCGCGACCGTGCGGTGCGTGACCTCCTGGCGGTGATCGGCGCGGAGCGCTGCCGGATCGGTCGCTGCGCCGCCGTGCAGCTCGACTGAGCCTCGCCGACCTCCACCTCCCTTGCGGTGGGCGCGGTGCCGCCCTAACTTGACGCTGGGTGAGCCTGGAAAGCCTCATGGGCAAGGTGCAGGGATATCTCCCGGCCGCTCCGGTCGAGGTGATCCGCCGTGCCTACGAGTTCTCCGCGGAGAAGCACAAGAACCAGCGGCGTGCGTCGGGCGAGCCCTACGTCTCGCACCCCCTGGAGGTCGCCCACATCATCGCCGAGCTGAAGCTCGACGTGCCGAGCATCGCGACCGGGCTCCTGCACGACACCGTCGAGGACACGCTGACCACGCTCGGTCAGCTCGAGGCGATCTTCGGGACCGAGATCGCGACGCTGGTCGACGGCGTCACCAAGATCAGCCAGATCAACTTCACCACCCGCGAGGAGCACCAGGCGGAGAACTTCCGCAAGATGATCCTCGCGATGGCCCGCGACCTGCGCGTCATCCTGATCAAGCTCGCGGACCGCACGCACAACATGCGGACGCTCGACGGCCTGTCCGCGACCAAGCAGGCGAATATCGCGCAGGAGACGCTCGACGTCTACGCGCCGCTCGCCCACCGGCTCGGCATCTACTGGATGAAGAGCGAGATGGAGGACGCGGCCCTGCACGCGCTCCACCCCGAGGTGTACTACCAGCTCAAGCGCGCGGTTGCGAAGAAGAAGACCGAGCGCGAGAAGTACATCCGCGACGTACAGACCGTGCTGCAGAAGCAGTTCGAGGCGGCCGGCATCGAGTGCACGATCACCGGCAGGCCGAAGCACTTCTTCTCGATCTACCAGAAGATGCGCAGCCAGAACCTGCTCTACGAGCAGGTCTTCGATCTGGTCGCGTTCCGGATCATCGTCGACTCCGTCCGCGAGTGCTACGAGGCGCTCGGCGTGGTGCACAACCACTGGAAGCCGGTGCCGGGCCGGTTCAAGGACTACATCGCTCTGCCCAAGGCGAACGGCTACCAGTCGTTGCACACGACGGTGATCGGCCCGCGCGGTGAGCGCATCGAGGTTCAGATCCGCTCGACCGAGATGCACCGGATCAACGAAGAAGGCGTCGCCGCCCACTGGAAGTACAAGGGGGGCGCGGGCATCGACCTGCAGGACGTCCACCGCTTCCAGTGGCTCCGCCAGCTGCTCGAGTGGCAGCAGCAGGTGAAGGACCCGCACGAGTTCCTGCAGAGCTTCAAGGAGGACCTGTTCCCGGAAGAGGTCTACGTGTTCACCCCGAAGGGCGACCTGCTGAACTTCCCGCAGGGCGCGACGGTGATCGACTTCGCCTACCGTATCCACTCGGAGGTCGGGCACCACTGCTCGGGCGCGCGCGTCGCCGGTCGCCTCGTGCCGCTGCGCTACCAGATCCAGAGCGGCGACACGCTCGAGATCATCACCACCAAGCGCCAGACGCCGGCACGCGACTGGCTCAAGTGGGCGAAGACGCCGCGCGCGAAGGAGAAGATCCGTGCCTGGATCAAGAACGCGCAGGCGTCGCGCAGCATGGAGGTCGGGCGCGAGATTCTCGGACGCGACCTCGCCAAGCACCACCTCGATCTCGGCAAGCTGCGCGGCGACGGGACGCTCGAGCGGATCGCGCACGAGATCGGTCTGAAGAACTCCGAGACCCTGGTCAGCCAGGTCGGTTACGGCAAGCTGACCGCGCGGCAGGTGCTCGAGCGCGTCGTGTCCGAGCAGGAGCTCGCGACGCCGCAGGAGAAGGAAGGGACGCTGCAGCGCCTGTTTCGTGCCGTGGCGCGGCGGCCGGGCGTGTCGGGAGTCCGCGTCTCGGGCGTCGACGACGTGCTGGTGCGCTTCGCGCGCTGCTGCGACCCGCTTCCCGGCGAGCGCATCGCCGGATTCATCACGCGCGGGCGCGGCGTCACGGTGCACGCCACGGGCTGCGTCAAGGTTCTGGAGGCCGACCCGCAGCGGAGTGTCGACTGCGTGTGGGACCAGGTGGCGCACACGCCCCGTCCGGTCCGGCTCGAGGTCATGTGCGTCGACGAGCCCGGTCAGCTCGCCGCGATCACCAAGGCGATCGCGCAGAGTGGCATCAACATCTCGAAGGCGGAGTCGCGCAGCGTGCCGGACCGCAAGGCGCTCAACACCTTCGAGGTGATGGTCGAGCACGCCGACGACCTGACGCGCGTGATGCGCAACCTGACGCGCGTGCGGGGGGTGATGCGCGTGGAGCGCATGCGCGCCTGACCGGCCGACGTCGAGGAGGACTGCCGTGGATCTGCTCGCCCAGCCCGCCGTGCGCGTGTTCGCCTTCTGGTACCTGATCCTGGTGCTGAAGATGCTGATGTTGATCTTCCGCACGAGCGCCACCCGCATGCGACTCTCGACGTTCGCGTCGCCCGAGGACTACGGGGCCGTGGGCGCGTCGCCCGCCGGCGACGGAGGCCCCGACGAGCGGATCGAGCGGCTCCGCCGCGCCCTGCTGAACGACCTCGAGAGCATCCTGCCGTTCTTCGGGGTGGGCCTGCTCTACGCGCTCAGCGGGCCGTCGCTCGGCATGGCGCGTCTGCTGATCGGCGGCTTCGCGCTGGCGCGCGTGGCGCACACCATCTTCTACCTGCGCGGGCTGCAGCCGCACCGCTCGGTCGCGTTCGTCATCGCCACGACGTTCCTCGTCTGGATGCTCGTGCTGACGCTGTGGAGCGTCCTGTGAGCGCCCGGGTCGTCGCGACCGACCGCGCGCCGGCGGCGATCGGGCCGTACGTCCAGGCCCGGGTCGCGGGGCGCACGGTCTACTGCTCCGGACAGATCGCGCTCGACCCGACGACCGGGCAACTCGTCGAGGGGGGCGTCACCGAGCAGACGCGGCGGGTGCTGGACAACCTCTCCGCGGTGCTCGTGGCAGCCGGCGGGCGCCTGGCCGACGTGGTGAAGACGACGGTCTTTCTCGCCGACATGGCGGATTTCGCCGCGATGAACGAGGTGTACGCTACGGCCTTCGCGGATCCGCCTCCGGCGCGCTCGACGGTCGCCGCGGCCGGGCTGCCGCGCGGCGCGCGGGTCGAGATCGAGGCGATCGCGGTCCTGCCGGGGTGAGCCGGGTCGGTCCGCACGCGGCGTCCCGGGCTTTACAAGGGGAATCCGCACCGTTACGAGGGCTGGATTCCGCCCCGGCTCCCGTCGGCGGCGGGCATCCGAAGGAGAGCTCCCATGGCGCGCGCTTGTGAAATCTGCGGGAAGACCCGCTCGGTCGGCCACAACGTGAGCCACGCCAACAACAAGACCAAGCGCGTCTGGCAGCCCAACCTGCAGCGCGCCCGCGCCCTGATCGAGGGCACGGTGCGGCGCATCCTCGTCTGCACGCGCTGCCTGCGCTCGGGCAAGGTCACCAAGGTCGCCGGCTCACGCGGGCAGGTCACCACGGCCTGACCGACCGTCGCCGCGGCGTCGATCAGGACCCGCGCCGTCGCCGTTCGCCGCGCGTCGCGGGCGCGGACCGATCGCGTGACCGGACGCCGCGAACGTTCGCTGTGCCGTCGCGCGAGCGCTCGACCAGGCGCGTCGTGGACTGCCCGGGCACCAGGCGCACCCGAACCACCTTGCCGCCACGCGCCCGGACCACGTCGGCGCCCACGATCTGGTCTGCGGCCCAGTCGGCGCCCTTCGCGAGCACGTCGGGCTGCACCGCCTCGATGAGGGCGAGGGGCGTCGACGCGTCGAAGACGACGACGTGGTCCACCGCGGCGAGCGCCGCCAGGACCTCGGCACGCGCGTCCTGGGTCTGCACCGGGCGTCCCGGGCCCTTGAGGCCGCGCACGGAGCGGTCGCTGTTCACGCCGACCACGAGGACGTCGCCGGCCGCGCGGGCCGCTGCCAGGTAGCGCACGTGGCCCGGATGGAGCAGGTCGAAGCAGCCGTTGGTGAACACGACCCTCTTTCCCCGGCGCTGGGCCGCGCGGACGGCCCTCCGGACCCGCTCGAGCGAGCCGACCTTGTCGCGGTAGGAGCGGGAGGAGGCCACACGCGGCTCCTAGCACGCTTGGAGAGCCGCGGCAGGCGATGTTAGGACCGGCTGCACATGGCGCAGACCTTTCGCAGCCGCCGCCGGCAGGAGCCGGAGCCGGTTCGCATCGACCTGAACGGGGTGTTCGCGAGCACCATCGGCGCTGCCAGCGGCATTCGCGAAGGCGAGCTCGGCACGCTGCGTCCACGGCTTGCGGCGGCGATCGAGACGCTGCAGAGCGAGCGCGCGCAGGGCCTGCACCCCTTCCTCGATCTGCCTCAGGACCGTGACGCGCTCGGCGAGATGCTCTCGCTCGTCCAGCAGCTGCGCGAGGACGTCGACCACCTCGTCGTGCTCGGGATCGGTGGCTCGGCGCGCGGCGCGCGCGCTCTCGCGGCCGCGCTCGACGGGGCTCCGCGACGCAAGCATCGCGACGCGCCCGAGCTGATCGTCGCCGACAACATCGACCCGGCGAGCTTCGCGCGCCTGCTCGACGAGCTCGACCTGTCGCGCACCGTGTTCAGCGTCGTCAGCAAGTCCGGCGAGACGTCGGAGACCATGGCGCAGTTCCTCATCGTTCGCGAGCGCCTGCTGCGTGAGCTCGGTGCGATGGACTACGTCAAGCACATCCTCGTCACCACGGACGCCGACGCGGGCTCGCTGCGCCAGATCGTCAACGACGAGGGCTTCCCGTCGACGGCCTTTCCCGGCGGCGTGAGCGGACGCTTCTCCGCGCTGAGCTCGGTGCACCTCCTGCCGGTCGCGCTGCTCGGTATCGACGTCGAGGAGATCCTCGACGGTGCCGCGGCGATGGACGAGCGCTGCCGCGAGCGCGACCCGGAGAAGAACCCGGCGGCCCTTCTCGCGGGCGTGCGCTACCTGCTCGACGTCCTGCACGGCGTGCCGACGGCCGTGCTGATGCCGTACTGCGACCGGCTCGCTCCGCTCGCCGACTGGTGGTGCCAGCTCTGGGCCGAGAGCCTCGGCAAGCGCGTCGAGCGCGACGGCGGACGGCTCTCGATCGGCCAGACGCCGGTGCGCGCGATCGGCGCCGCCGACCAGCACTCGCAGATGCAGCTCTACCTCGACGGGCCGGCCGACAAGGTGGTGACGTTCGTGCGCGTCGCCGACGCCGGAGTTCAGCTGGAGATCCCGCGCAGCTACCCCGACCTCGAGGACGTCGCCTACCTGGGTGGGCACGGGCTCGGGGATCTCCTGGTGATGGAGCAGCGCGCGATGGAGCTGGCGCTCAACAAGCGCGGTCGTCCGACCATCGCGATCGAGATGCCGCACCTGACGCCGTTCACCATCGGCCAGCTCGTCTACCTGATGGAGGTCGAGACCACGCTCGTGGCGGCGCTGTTCGGCATCGACCCGTTCAACCAGCCGGCGGTCGAGGAGGGGAAGCGTCTCACGTTCGGGCTCGCCGGCAAGCCGGGCTACGAGGACGAGCGCGGGGAGATCGAACGCTGGCTCGCGGCGAAGCTGCCCGAGCGCGTGGTTTGACGCGATGAGCGCGGCGACGGCGGCCGCGGCGCCTAGCCGCATCGCCCTGCTCGACCCGCTGGTCGCGGACCAGATCGCGGCGGGTGAGGTGATCGAGCGCCCGGCTTCGGTGGTGAAGGAGCTGGTGGAGAACGCGCTCGACGCGGGCGCGCGGGACGTCCAGGTCACGCTCGAGGACGGCGGTCGCGGCCGCGTCTGCGTGCGCGACGACGGGCACGGCATGACGCCCGACGACGCGCAGCGCGCGTGCCTGCGCCACGCGACGAGCAAGCTGCGTCGCATCGAGGATCTCGACGCGCTGACCAGCCTGGGATTCCGCGGAGAGGCGCTCGCCAGCATCGCCGCCGCGGCCGAGGTCACGATCACGACGCGGCCGCGGGAGGCGGCTTCGGGCGTGCGGCTCGCGGTCGTCCATGGCCGGGTGCGCGACACCGTTCCGGCGGGCGCCCCGGTCGGGACGACCATCGACGTGCGCGCACTGTTCGCCACGCTGCCGGCGCGTCGCAAGTTCCTCAAGACCGCGGCGACGGAGCTCGCGCACGCGACCGAGCTGCTGCAGCGGCTGGCTCTGGCCAATCCGCAGGTGGGCTTCACCTGCGTGAACGGCGGTCGGGAGGTCCTGCGCTACCCTGCGGTGACACGGCGCGAGGAGCGCGTGCGGCAGGTGCTCGGCGCGGAGCGCGCGCGCGTGCTGGTGCCTGCCGAGCGCAGCGAGCACGGCGTTCGCGTGCACGGATTCGTGTCGCGCGCGGGGCAGAGCTTTCCGCAGGCGAAGGGCGTGCTGACCTTCGTCGACGGGCGCCTGGTGCGCGACCGCGTGCTGATGCGCGCCGTTCTCGGCGCGTATCGGGCGCTGCTGCCGTCGGGGCGCTACCCGAGCGCCGTTCTGTTCGTGGAGGCGCCGCCCGGCGCCGTCGACGTCAACGTGCACCCGGCGAAGGTGGAGGTCCGGTTCGCACAACCCGACGCGATCTACGGCGTCGTCCTGCGCGCGGTGCGCGCGGCGCTCGCGGATGCGGTCGTCGCGCCGGGCGAGCCGGCGCCGTCGGCGGAGGGGGGCTTCGCCGACGGTCCGCGCGGCGTCGCAGCTTCGTCGGCTCCCGGA
>VGTK01000167.1 GCA_016874715.1 Deltaproteobacteria bacterium
GACGAGGACCGCGCGCTCGGCGTCGCCCGCCAGCGGCAGCGACGCGAGCGCGCCGGACACGTCGGCGAATCGTGCGTCGCCGTGCGCTTCCACCATCGCCGTCGCGCCGACCGCGGCCAGGTGCTCGTCGTCCGCGTCGCGCAGCCAGAGGAAGCGCTGGCGCTCGGGAAAGGCCGCGAGGAAGTCGAGCGGGTCGACGGGCTCGTCGAGCACGCAGGAGGCGCTCGCGATCACGTCGTGCGCGACCGCGAGGGAGCGGGTCGCACGCGTCACGGGCGTGCTCCGGTGCGGGGCGCGCGGCGGGCGGAGACCAACTGTGCCGCACCGAGCCCGAAGGTGCGGCGGCGCACGTCGGTGAAGCCGACCGCGCGCAGCATGTCCGCGAGCTCTTCGGGCGGCGGCAGGTAGGCGGTGGACGCGGGCAGGTACGCGTAGGCGCTGCGGTCGGACAGCAGACGGCCGACGACGGGCACCGCGTGGTGGAAGTAGAGCCTGTGCCCCGCGCGCAGCAGCGCGCTCTGCGGCTCCGCGACCTCGAGCACCGCGAGGCGTCCGCCGTCCCGCAGCACGCGCGCGGCCTCCGCGAAGAACGGCGGGATGGCGACGAAGTTGCGCAGCGCGAAGGCGCAGGTGATCGCGTCGGTGGCGGCGTCGGCGAGCGGCAGCGCGAGCGCGTCGCCCCGCACGACGCGCCCGCGCGATCCGCGCCGCCCCGCGACCTGGAGCATCCCGGCCGCGAAATCGATTCCCGTGACGCGCGCGCCGCGCGCGCGCGCGAGCTCCACCAGGTCTCCCGTGCCGCAGGCGACGTCGAGCACGCGGTCACCGGGACGGATCTCCGCCTCGTCGATCGTGGCACGGCGCCACGCGCGGTCGAGACGGAACGTCAAGACGGCGTTCAGCCGGTCGTAGCGCGGCGCGATGCGGTCGAACATCGACTGCACGACGGCAGCTTTCTCCCCGGGATCGGGCAGCGCGGCCGCGGGGTCCGCGCCGGTGTCGGGCACGGCTAGCGCCACGCGACCTCCAGGCGTCCCGACTCGGCGGCGTCGATGGCGACCTCGAGCGCGCGCGTCTCGCCGCGCTCTTCGAGGCGCGCGAGCGCGACCGCGATCAGCGTGCGCTGAAAGTGGTGCGCGACCAGTGCCGTGATCGCCGGCATGAGGCGGCGAAAGCTCTCGACGACCTCCTCGTCCGGCCTCTCCTCGCCGCTCTTGTGGCGGCGCGCGTAGCGGTCGAAGAGGTCGGCCGCGCGCTCGGTGACGTCGCGCGTGTTGCTCGCGTGGGTGATCGCGAGGCCGAGCAGCTCGGTGAGCGGGAAGCCCTCGCGCAGCACGGACAGCGCGGCGCGCGCCATCTCGACGTCGGCGGCACCGTAGCGCGGCTTGCCGCCGACCTTGAGCGGCTCGACGAGCCCCGCGTTCTCGACCGCGGCGATCAGCTCCTCGGAGACGCCGGACGCCGACGCGAGGTCGCTGCGCGTCAGCTCCTGCTCACCGCGCTGCTCGGCGATCGCGCGCTCGAGCGCCGAGGCGCGGCGCTTCGCCGTGCCCTTCCCGTCCGCGACCATGCGCTTGATCACGGCCAGCGGCAGCCCGTCGCGCTGCAGCTCGCGGATGCGCTTCAGGAGCTTGAGATGGGATTCCGCGTACAGAGCGCGGCGGCCGGCGCGCCTGGGCGGCGGCAGCAGGCGCTGCGCCTGGTAGTAGCGGACGGTGTCGACCCGGACCCCGGCGGCTGCGGCGAGCTGCTCGACCGAATAGTTCATGTGAGTACTTTATGAGTAAATCCTCGCATCATGGCAAGGGGGCACGACCGAACGGCGAGCCGGTCGCGGACCTTTCGAGCCCAGCGCCGAGCGATCGGCGGGGTGCGCGTGAGCGGGGCGGCCTCAGCCGCAGGAGAGTGTGGGCTGTCGTAGCGCGCACGCAGGTAGTAGAGGTCCAGGTCGATGAAGGCGAGCGTGAACAGGCCGACCTTGCGCTCGCGTGCGACGATCACGGTCCTGGTCGCGGTCGAGACGTTGCCGCCCGCGTCGTACACGCGCAGACGCAGGGTGTACGGCCCGTTCAGGAGCAGCGTCGGGTCGAGCTCCCCGAGCACGCCGTTCGAGACCGGCGTCGCACCGGTCGCGATGCGCGTGAACGTGGTCTCGCCGACCGGTGCCAGGTCGAGCTCGTAGCGCACGAAGCTCGCGTCGCTCGCCGTGCCGATCACGTTCGTCGGCGCCGTCACCTGCGCATTCGCCGCCGGCGCGGTGATCGCCGCGACCGGCAGCGTGCTGTCTCCCGGGACCGCGGCGAGCACCGACGGCTGCGCGCTGCCGCTCACCGCTCCGGACGTCGCCGAGATCGTCGCGCTGCCCGGCGCAAGGCCGCTCGCGACGCCGCCCGCGTTCACCGTCGCGACCGCCGGCGTGCCGCTGCTCCACGCCACCGACGCGGTGACGTCGCCGCCGCTGCCGTCCGCGAAGGTCGCGATGGCGCGGAACGAACGCGTGTCGCCCACCACGACGCCGTCGCTCGCGGGCTGCACCGCGATCGAGGCGATGACACGCACCGGGGTGGGTGTCGGCGTGGGGCCGGTCGGCGTCGGAGGCGCGGTTGCGGTCGGTGTCGGAACCGGTGTCACGGTCGGCACCGGCGTCGGCGAAGGCGTCGGCGCCACCGCGACCGAATTGACGAAGCTCTGGATGTCGGCGAGCCCGCGCAGGTCCTGCACGCGGATCGTGACGTCGAACGACCCGCCGACGTCACCCGCGCCCGGCGTCCAGGCGACGAGGCCATCGTCTTCGCCGATCGTCATGCCGGGCGGGCCGTCGAGCAGGAACCACTTGAGCTCGTCGCCGACGTCGGGGTCGGTCGCCTGCGCGGCGAAGGTGTACACGAGGCCCGCGTACGCCGTCGTCTGCGGCTGCGACACGATCTCGGGCGGTCCGTTCGGCGAGCGGATCTCGATCGTCACCGGCGTCTCGGCCGACGCGAGGCTACCGGGGTCGAGCGCCTTGTAGACGAACGTCTCGGTGCGCTCCTGGTCGTCGGGCGAGAACGAGTTGCGGCGGAAGTCGTTGAGGCCGGCGGTCAGCCAGTTGGCGCGCTCGACGCGCGGGATCGACAGGTCGTCGTTGACGTTGCTGACGTGGTAGTCGTGCTGGTTCCACAGCTTGCGCGTCGACACCCAGGTGTCGCCCGCGCCGCCGACGACGAACACGCCCTGCTTCGCCTCGCCGCCGAGGAACCGGTTCGCGATCGCGACGATCTCGGCGTGGCCGTCGCCGTCGATGTCGGCGATCGGGGGCAGCTCGGTCCCGGTGCCAGAACCGAGCGCGAGCGCGTACAGTACCGCGCCGGTCGCGCCGCGTAGATGCGCAGGAAGTACTCGTCGGCGTAGACGATCTCCGCGGTGCCGTCGCCGTCGAAGTCGAAGACCGACGAGCCGGTGCTGTTCGAGCTCGCGTCGCGCGTCGGCTGCATCCACTTGATCGTGCCGTCGTGCTCGAAGACGACGTAGTTGTTCGCACCGGCGATCCCGATCTCCGGGCGACCGTCGCCGTCGACGTCGGCGATCGTCGGCGGGCCGCCGAAGCCGCCGCCCGGGAGCGCGAACGGTCCCCACTTCACCGCTCCCGTATGCTCGAGGAGGTACACCAGACCGGAGGCCACGACGGCGATCTCCGCCTGGTCGTCGTCGTCGATGTCGGCGACCGCCGGGAAGCCGTCGCCGATCGGCGCGTTCCAGAGCAGCGTCCCGTCGTGGCGGTAGGCGCTCCTTCCCGCGACCACCTCCGGGCGGCCGTCGAGGTCGATGTCGGCGACGGTCGAGATACGGGCGTCGTTGCGTCCGCCGCGGCCGTGGCCTCCGTCCCACAGACGGTTTCCCTGGTTGTCGAAGGCCGCGCCCGCGGCGACGATCTCGGGCACGCCGTCCTGGTCGAGGTCCGCGATCGACAGCGCCCCCCAGCCGACCGTGGTCACGACCGGGCTCTTCCACTTGAACGCCCCGTCGTGCTCGAAGGCGATCAAGCGCCCGTCCTCGTGCACCGCGACGATCTCGGGACGACCGTCGAGATCGATGTCGCCGATGGCGATCGAGGTGCTCGAGTAGAGCTGGTGCTGCGGATCGGTCACCGCCCAGAGCTGCGGCAGCGGGTCCGGACCGTCGCCGATCACCTCGATCTCGGCGAAGCCGTGGTCGCCACCCGGAGTCTCGAAACCCGACGCGGTGAAGCGCACGCGGCGGGCTCCCACGACCCGACCCACATCGACGACGAGGTCGCGCGTCGGCGCGGGAAGCGTGACGTCGCCGCTGTCGTGCAGCACCGTCCCGTCGGCGGCGAGGATCGTGAAGCGGCCCGAGGTGAAGTCGTACCCGGTGGGGAACTCGCGGTTCCCGTAGTAGCGGATCTCCTCGACCACGACGTCCGAGGCGAACTCGACCTCGTAGAACGCGTTCGGGTCGGGGCGCGCGCTGAACCAGGACGTGGCGAGGTCACCGTCGATCGCGCGCGAGGCGGGATAGGATGGCGAGAGGACGCTGCTCGCCGTCGGCGTCACCGTGTCGGGACGGACCAGGTCACCACCGACGATCGTCCCGGGCGCGCCCGAGAGCGCGCGCAGCACGCCGTCGCCGAACCACGTGTTGCCCGGGTACGTCACGACGAGAACGTCCGGCGTGCCATCGCCGTTCCCGTCGCCGACCACCGGCGCCGACATGATGTCGTCCGCCTCCGGCGAGCCCACGAACTCCCTCCGCTGCTGCTCGACCAGGGCTACGAGCGGAGCGCCGATCGAGACGCAGACGTTGTCGAGCGCCCAGCTCTCGTCGGTCAACGCCTGCAGCCCCTCGGCCAGGAAGTCGACGTCGAGCGTCGCTGCCGTGTGATCGAAGCTCGCCGACAGAGAGTACACCGAGCCGGCCGCGTTCGGCTCCGCCGCCCCGCTGAACGCCGCGTTGTCGCCGCCGGGGTGCGAACCCGGAAACGCCTGGCGTTGCCCCCCGTTCGAGAACGTGGTCGCGATCCGGTCGGTACCGCCTTCGCGCACGCGGAACACGTCGGGGCCGTTGGTCGGGCCGTTGCCCTCCCACGAGCCGTTGGCCCACAGCTGGAACGCCACCGTCACCTTCTCGTGCGGCGGCAGTCCGGCGAGCGCGAGACGCACCGTCTCGTTGCCGAACCGCCCCAGCGCACGACGTCCGCTGGCGGTGGTGTAGAGCGCCGACGACGACCACTCCGGACGGCTCGCCGAGGCGTCCTGGAAGTCCTCGCAGTAGACGAACGCCTGGCCGCGCGAGCCGAGCGGGTCGTAGTCGAACGAGCCGTCCGACCGCAGCACGAGCTCGCCGCTCGCCGGACCGCGCACCAGCATCGCCGTCAGCGGGTCGTCGTTCGGGTCGTCGTCGTTGGCCAGCACGCCGGGTGCGGGGACGCGCAGCACATCGCCCGCGTTCACCGCGTAAGCGTCCGGGCTCGCGACCGGCGGCAGCGGCGGGACGGGGGTCGGCGTCGGGCTCGCGGTCGGCGTCGGCGTCGGCACCGGAACGGGCGATGGGGTGGGCTCGCCCGCACAGATCTGCGTGGCGATCACCTGGAAGCCGCCGGTGTTGTTGAACCAGCCGAAGCCGTCGAGCGGACCGAAGAAGAGCCGGGTCGCCCCCCGGCGGCACGACGAAGGTCTGCACCGCGCCCGAGCCCGTTCCGGTCAGGCCGTCACCGATGAAGAACGGCTGCTTGACGAGCGGCGAGAGCTCGGCGAAGGCGAGACCGATCATCCCGACACCGAAGTCCAACGCGGCTGGAGCGGCACTCGCATCGGGACGCTCGTCGCTCAGGAAGACGCCGATCAGCGAGTTGAACGGTGTTCCGGTGATCGCCGCAATCCCGGTCGCCTCGTCGGTGCTGACACCGCCCGACGAGTCGGGCGTCCAGTTGCAGGTACCGCCCCGAAGGTTCGCACAACCGGTCGCGCGGAACACGAGACGCGCGCCGGGGCTCAGCACGAGGCCCTGGAGCTGCGTCGGCGACTGTTCCGGCACACGGTCGCTCTTGGCGGTGTAGCCGTTCGGCATGCCGGCGAGGTACGGATTTCCGTTCGGCACGACCTCGAACGGTCCGACCGTCCCCGACTGGCACGACGGAGTGGGCTCAGGGGTAGGCGGCGGAGTCGGACTGGCCGTGGGCACCGGCGTGGGTGCGATCGTCGGGGTCGGCTCGGGCGTGGGCACCCCGGTCGGCACCGCAGTCGGTGTGGCGTCGGGGGTGGGAGTCGGGCTCGGACTCGGCGATGCGCTCGGCGTAGGCGACGGGCTCGGCGACGGCGATGCGCTCGGCGTCGGGCTGGGCTGCACCCCGCCCGGGCTCTCGTGCGCCCCCGCGTCGAACTCCGCCGTCTCGTCGCCGTCACCGTCGCGCGGACGCGCGTTCGCAGCGCCGAAGTCCGCCTCGACCACCGCGTTCGCCGCCGGCACGCCCAGCAGCCGCGGGTCCACGCCCGCGTCGATCGCCGGTGACTGCGCCGCCAGACGGAAGTCGTCGGCGGCGGTCTCCGCCTCGTCGTCCGCACCGTCCGCGTCGCGGAACAGCGCCGCGAGGTCGCCGCACGTGGCACTCGCGGCCACGCCCGGACCCTCGAGGCCCGTCGGCGTCAGGTTCGCCGCGTCGCTCGCGTCGAGCAGCGGGCCCTCGAGCTCCCCGCCCGCGTTGCCGCACACCAGGTTGCCGCGCAGCCGCACCTGCGACGCCGGCGACGGACTCGTCTTGAGCCGCCGCACGCCGACCCGCGTCGGCGCCGCGCCAGGCGCGGTGCCGTTGCCGACGACGACGTTGTTCACCAGATCCACCACCGCCGCGTGCGCGATCTGGATGCCGCTCCACGCGTTGCGCACGATGGTGTTGCCCACGACGTAGTACGACCCGCCGCGCCCGTCACGGAAGCGGATGCCGTTGCGCCCGGTGCCGTGGATCAGGTTGTTCGCGATCACCGTCTGCGGGTTGCCGCGCCCGACGTCGATGCCGCCGTTGCACTCGCGCGGACCGCCACGCCCGATCCGGTTGCGCTCGAGGTGGATGCCGGTGTTCTCGAGGCTGCCGCCGCGCAGCCCGATGCCGCGCACGCCCGCACCGACGATCGTCAGCCCGCGCAGCGTCACGTACTTCGACCGCGCGAACTCCACCGCGTAGCCGCCCTCGCAGCGCGCGTCGCGCCCGCGCAGCAGCACGCTGCCCGGCGCCGCCGCCGGGTCGGCCTCGATCACGATGCGATCCGCCTCGGTCGCGCGCGCGCCCGCGTTCTTGCGGTGGATCTCGAGCTGCTAGACGTACGTCCCCGCCTGGATCTCGATGCGCTGTCCCGCGGCCCCTGCGTCGATCGCGGCCCGGATCGTCACGAAGCACGGCGCCTTGCCGCCGCACGCCGCCGACGCATCGGCGTTCACGTACAGCGTGAGCGGGAGGACCCCGGTGACCGCGCCGACCGGCGACGTGGCAGTCCCCTCGGTCGCCGCCGCCCGCGGCGGCAGCGCCGCGTCGAACGGCAGGCTCCACGACAGCAGCGTCAGCACCAGCACGCGCGCGATCAGCTGCGTCAGCGGCCAGCGCTGGAGTCGGATCAGGCTGGGCGGGCGCGGCTTCATGGCGGATGGCCCCGGGCGCGAGCGAGTCCGCACCAAATTCCGTCAAACACCCCTGCGAAGTCGATACGCGAAATGACGTATCCGTCGACCCCCGGGGGTCTTTGGCCCACCATGTGAGCCCAGCGGGGATCCCGCCGCCGGGCGGCGGCGCGGGCTCACGCCGGCAGCGCAGCGAGGATCTGGCGCCGGAACTCCGCGAAGTCACCGAGACGCGTCGAGATCGTCTCGTAGACGAGATCGTCGAGCACGTTCCCGTACTGGTGCACCAGGATGTTCCGGCATCCCTCCGTTCGACCCGTCACGAGGGGCGGGCCCCGCGTGCCCGGTTGGCTCAGGCGTCCACCGGCTCCTCCACCCCCGCCTCGCGGATCGCCCGCGTCGCGATCCGTGCGACGACGATCGTGACGACGATCGCCGCGACCGCGCCGACGACCTGCACGACGGTGCGCGCGCCGGCGGAGCCGCTCGCCGCGTGCGCGGCCGCGTAGCCGATGTAGACGTAGGCGAAGGTCGCAGGCGCCATGCCGACCAGCGACGCCACCACGTAGGGCGTGGTCGCCACCCCGGTCAGGCCGAAGGCGTAGTTGATGTACGTGAACGGGAATACCGGTGCCAGGCGCACGAGGAAGACGATCTTCGCGCCCTCCTTCGCGATCGCGCGGTCGAGCGCACGAAATCGTATGTTGCCGCGCGTCATGTGCTCGACGCGCTCGCGCAGCAGCGTGCGGGCGAGCAGGAACGAGGTCGTCGCCCCGAGCGTCGCACCGGCGAGCACGACGCCCACGCCGACGCCCAGCCCGTAGAGCGCGCCGGCGCCGAGCGTGAGGATCGACGCGGGAACGAACAGGGTAACGCACGCCGCGTACACCAGCGCGTAGACGACCCACCCGGCCGGGCCGAGGGCGCGCACCCAGGTCTGGAACGACGCGAGCCAGGACCCGATCGGCAGCACCGAGAACGCGGTCGCGAGGCCCGCGATCAGCACCACCAGGCCGATCGCCGGCCCGACCCGCGACCTCCGCTCCGCAAGCGCTGCCGGATCCGTCTTCGTCACCTGTCCTCCCGTGCCCGCTGCCCCATCCGACAGTGCCCGTGCGGTGCGGAGAAGGAAAGGGTCGCGCGCGACACGCCACCTCGATGCCCGAGCCCCTCGTCCCGTTTCCCCAACGCGGGTTCGGCACCCGCTGCTACAGACGCGGGGCAGGGCTGCGCCACTTCGTGGTCGCGCATGCCGACGCGGACGTCAGACCGACATCCGCTGCGCGGCGTCCTCCACGTCGCCGAGACGCGCGCGGGCGCAGCGGTCGAGCGCCTTCGCCAGCGCCGCCGGCGCAACCGGCTTCGACAGGAAGCCGTCCATCCCCGCCGCGAGGCAGGCCTCGTGGTCGTGCTGCGTCGCGTTCGCGGTGAGTGCCAGGATCGCCGGCTGCTCGTGCGGCGGTCGGCCCTGGCGGATCGTCCGCGCCGCCTCGTTGCCGTCCATGCCCTGCATCTGGATGTCCATCAGGATCAGGTCGCAGGGCTGGCGATCGAGGGCAGCCAGGACCTCGAAGCCGTCCGCCGCGACGTCGGCCCGGTACCCCATGCGCTCGAGCAGCGTGAGCGCGGCCCTCTGATCGATGCGGTTGTCCTCGGCGAGCAGGACGCGCAGCGGGAGGCGACTGCCGAGGCTCGTGTCGAGGCTGTCGGACGCCTGCCGGGCGCGCGCCGACGCGCGCGTGCCGCCGTCGAGCAGGCGACCGAGCGCGGTCGCGAGCTGCGACGACCGGACCGGCCGCAGCACGGTCTCGACGCGCGGGCCGGGGCATCCCTCGAGGCTGTCGCGGCCGGGTGCGCCGACGAGGAGCACCGGGATGGCGCGCTCGCCGGCGGCGCGCAGGAGGTCGATGCCTGCGGCGTGCTCGTCGCCGGTCAGCGCCGTCGCCGCCCGGATCACGACGTCGAAGCGCTCACCGGCGCGCACACGTGCCACCGCCTGACCGGCACCGTCCACGGTGCTGGCGTCGAGGCCGAGCGCCTCGGCCTGGAGCGCCAGGCCGAGGTGGCGAGTCGCGTGCGGGTCCGCGACCCGGACGGTGCGTCCGGCGAGCGCGGGCGCTTCCGGAGCCGCATCGCGCTGTGCCGCCTCGGCCGGGGCACGGATGGTGAAGAAGAAGGTCGAGCCGCGACCCGGCTCGCTCTCGACGGACATGTCCCCGCCCATCATCTCGACGAAGCGCTCCGAGATGGTCAGGCCGAGGCCGGTGCCGCCGAAGCGCCGAGTGACCGACGCATCCCCCTGGGTGAACGGGCGGAAGAGTCGGGAGATGCGCTCCTGCGGGATGCCGACGCCGGTGTCGCGAACCGCGAAGTGGATGCGATCCTCCTCGCCGGGCACCGCCCAGCATCCGAGAGTCACGTCTCCCGCATCGGTGAACTTGACGGCGTTGTTCAGCAGGTTGACCAGGACCTGGCGCAGGCGGCTCGGGTCGCCGACGACGCGTCGCGGAACGTGCCGCCCGATCAGGAGCGTCACCTCGACGCCCTTCTCCGCCGCATGCTGCGCGATCAGATCGATGCTGTCCTCGGCGCAGACGCGCGGCTCGAACGGGTGCTTCTCGAGCTCGACCTGGCCGGCCTCGATCTTCGAGAAGTCGAGAATGTCGTCGATGACCGAGAGCAGCGCGTCGCCGCTCATCCGGATGGTCTGCGCAAAGTCGCGCCGGTCGTCGGTGAGCGGCGTCCCGAGCAGCATCGTCGTCATGCCGATGACCGCGTTCATCGGCGTGCGAATCTCGTGGCTCATGTTGGCGAGGAACTCGGACTTCGCGCGAGTCGACGCGAGCGCCTCGTCGCGCGCGATCGGGAGCTCGCCCGCCTGGCGTACCGCCTCGCGGCGCGCGGCGTCCAGCGCCGTGAGGTACTTGCGGATCGCCTCGTGACCCCGCTGGCGTTCGATCGCGATTCCTGCGAGGTCCGCCGCGGTCTCGACGAGCGTGATCTCCGCGGGACCGGGATGCGCCGGCTCGTTCGAGTACGTCGCGAAGGTCCCGAGCACCTCGCCGCGCGCGTCGCGGATCGGCTCGGACCAGCAGGCGTGCAGCTGGTGCGACAGCGCGAGGTCCCGGTACGCGGTCCACTTCGAGTCGGTCGCGACGTTCGCGACCACGACCCGCTCGGCCCGCGCCGCGGCGGCGCCGCACGAGCCCACGTCGGGTCCGATCTCGACACCGTCGATCGCGGCGACCCACTCGGCGGGCAGACGTCCGCTCGCGCCGTGGCGGAGGCGACGCCGGTCCTCGTCGAGCAGCAGGACGGAGAAGATCCGGCGCGGAAACTGCTCTTCGCAGAGGTCGACGATGCGGCCCAGGACCTCGGAGAGATCGGCGTCGGCCGAGACGCGACGCAGGATCGCAGCCTGCCCCGCGTGCAGCAGCGCGATGCGGTGGGTCTCCTCGCGATGCGCCTCGAGCGCGTACGCCGCGACCACCGAGACGAACATCGCCGTGAGCACCGCGAAGCGCATGTCGGGCGACAGCGCCTCACCGCTCGGCGAGGCGACCAGGGTCAGCGCGAAGCACGCGACCGCGATCCCCAGCAGGACGAGCTGCGCCCGCACGCTCCACGGCAGGACGACCGCGACGCCGATGGTCACGACGGACAGCAGGTACGCGATCATCATCGCGTCGTCGGCGACGAGGCCCGGTGCGGTCGTGCCCACGCACATCAGGCCCGCCACGAACGGCACGACCTGCTCGACCAGGGCCGCCCGGGCACTTCGCAGCCGGTGCAGGAGGAGCACGCCCGCGACGTACGCGAGCCCGATGGCGAGCTTCACGACCATGCGCAGATAGCGCTCGCCCGGAGCGACGCCGACGTCGACCACGAGGCTCAGCGGCATGCTGACCGCCGCGGCCATCATGACGCCGCCCAGGCGGTCGAGCAGCGCCAGCCGCATGTCCTCGCGGAGGGAGTCGCGGACGGCGGCCGAGCGTGCCCCGCGGCCGAGCACGACTCGCGACCAGCCCCGCAAGCCCGAGCGCTCGCGGGACGTCGACGCACCGGTGGTCAAGGCATTTGGATCGGAACTCGACGGTTGGAAGCTGAGTTTGCCGAGCGGAAACGCCGGGGGCGTTCCAACGCGCATCCGGAGTACTAGAGCGGATCCGATGGCGGAGCAGCGCCGGATCGTCGCGGCGGACTCGGGGCCACCTGCGACGACGATCCGTCACCGGAACGCGACCTGCGCCGCCGGCGCGGGGTCGGCATCCGGTTGAGCGACCGCGCTCCCGACACGCGCGACGGGTTGAACGCGGCGGGGGCGTCCAGTACCCCGGATTCTCGACCCATGGAGCGCGTCCTCATCACCGGGATCGCGGGCGGCCAGGGACGGCTCGTCGCGAAGCGCCTCGCGCGCGACTACGCGATCAGCGGCATCGACGCCGCGCGCTGGGAAGGCCACTCGCGCGAGGTGACGTTCCACCAGGCCGACCTGCGCAGCAAGAGGGTCGAGGACGTGTTCCGCAAGGACCGTCCGACCGCCGTCGTGCACCTGGGCCTGGTCCGCCACCAGTTCGACGAGAAGCTGCGCCACGACGTCAACGTCGTGGGCACCAAGCGCATCCTCGAGTACTGCGCGGCCTACGGCGTGAAGAAGCTCGTCATCCTGTCGAGCTCCTACGTCTACGGCGCCCTGCCCGAGAACCCGTACTACATGGACGAGGACACCGCGCTCAACGTGAGCCGGCACTACCCCGAGATCCGCGATCTGGCGGAGGTCGACACGCTCGCGACCGCGTTCCTCTGGCGCTACCCGGAGATCCGCACGACGATCCTCCGCCCGGTGAGCACGCTCGGCTACTACGTGCACAGCTCGATCGGCGCGTACCTGAAGCTGCGCTACGTGCCGACGGTGTTCGGCTTCAACCCGATGATGCAGTTCATCCACGAGGAGGACGTCGCGGAGGCCATCGCGGTCACGCTCGAGACCGGCGCGCGCGGCGTGTTCAACCTCATCGGACCGGGTGCGGTGCCGCTGAAGGTCGCGATCCGCGAGACCGGGGGAACAGCGGTCCCGGTGCTCGAGACGATCGCGCGCGACCTGCTGTCGCGCCTGTTCCGCTACGGGCTCTATCCGTTCCCGGCCGACGCGATCGACTTCGCCAAGTACCCCTGCACGATCGACGGCCGACGCTTCCGCGCCGAAACCGGCTTCGAGCCGCTCTACACCCTCGAGGAGACGCTGCGCAGCGTACGGCGCTGAGCGGCACCAACGGAGTCCCGTGGCGAAGACCGGCAGCGAGTCGAGGAGGAAGATGCGCAACGGCGATGCCGACGGTGCCGGCGCGACCGCGCCGGCGAGTACGCCGAAGCGCCGCCGCCGCGCGACGGCGGCGGACGCCGGCACCGCCCCCCCGGTGGCC
>VGTK01000168.1 GCA_016874715.1 Deltaproteobacteria bacterium
GGGCGCGCCGACGCCGATCAGCGCGCGCGTCGCAGGATCGCGCACCACCGACTTGGGATCCGCGACGGCGCGGCCGAGGAGCGGCCGCGCGGCCGGCCCCATGCGCACCAGCGCCTGCGTCGCCGCCGCGCGCACGTCGGGAGACCCGTCGCCAAGCGCCTTGTCGAGCGCGGGCAGCGCCGCGGGGCCGAGCGCCACGAGCTCGTCGACCGCGCGCCGCCGCTGGTAGACGTCGCCCGTCATCAGCGCACGCTCCGGGCCGCCCTCCGCGACGGACGCACTCTCCGGGTCGTTCTGCCGGGCGTGCCCCCCGGACTCGGCCGACGGGCTGCACGACGCGACCAGCAGCAGCAACGCCCCGCAGGCGCGCGCGCGTCCGTTGCGCCACAGGTCACGTCCGCCGCTCGGTCGCCTCATCTCTGCTGTGGGGTTTGCACGAGCGTCGCGATGTGATCAACTCCGACCATCGTCAGCCTGCGGCGCGGGCGCGGCTCTCCGCCGGACGCGCCCTGTAGGCCCTCGCGAGCAGGCCGAGCGATCGACCGGGCGCACGCAGGGCCGGAGGCCCCGGATGATCCTATCCCGCACGCCCGTGAGCGCCCCTCGCACCGCCGCTCGGCCGCCGCATGCTACCGCCTGGCCGGCGCCGCACGGCGAGCCGCTGCCGCACCTGTTGCGTCTGCGCGGGCCGGGGTCGGACGTCGAGACGTTCGCGATCTCGGTCGCACAGGGCCTGGCGCATCACCCGCGGCGCCTGGGCTGCCGCTACCTCTACGACGCCGCCGGCTCGGCGCTCTTCGAGCGCATCACCGAGCAGCCGGAGTACTACTTGACGGGAGCCGAGGCTGCGCTGCTGGCGCGCCACGCGGGCCGCATGCGCGCCCTCGCAGGCCCGTCGGCACTGGTCGAGCTCGGCGCCGGCACGTCGGCGAAGACGCGCCACCTGCTCGACGCCTGGACGGCGTGCGATCCCGCCGCGACCTACGTCGCGGTCGACATCTGCGAGCCGGTGGTCGTGGCGTCGAGCACGGCGCTGCGTCGCGAGTACCCGCGGCTCGACGTGCGCGGCATCGCGGCCTCCTACGAGCAGGCGCTGCCCTGGATCGGCATGCTCTCGCCGGTCACGCTCGCCTTCCTCGGGAGCACGATCGGCAACTTCGACGACGCCGAGCTCGACGACTTTCTCGCGCGCGTCGCGGCGAGCCTCGGCCCGGGCGACCACCTGCTGCTCGGCATCGACCTCGTGAAGGACGTCGCGCTGCTCGAGGCCGCCTACGACGACGCCGCCGGCGCCACGGCTCTGTTCACGCGCAACCTGTTCGCGCGGATGAACCGCGAGCTCGGCACCGCGATCGACCTCGACGCCGTCGAGCACGTCGCACACTGGAACGAGTACCGCGAGCGCATCGACATCTTCGCGCGCTTCACGAGGGAGACGTGGATCGAGCTGCCGGCGCTCGGCGAGCGCTTTCGCATCGCCGCGGGGGAAGCCGTCCGGACAGAGATCAGCCGGAAGTTTCGCGCCGACGAGATGATGCTGCGCGTATCGCGCCACGGCTTCGCGCCCGTCGAGACGTTCACCGACGACGACCAACGCTTCGCCTCGCTGCTGCTGCGCCGCGCGTCGCCAAAGGCCCGCTCGCCGATCGCCGTGTGCAGCGCCGCGGTGCATGCGCTCGAGGCCGGCCGGGTACGCACGATGGAGATCGTCGCGCCGCTCGACGCCGCAGCGCTCGCGCGGCAGCACAGCCCGCTCATGAGCCCGATCGTCTGGGACCTGGCCCACGTGGCGAACTTCGAGGAGCAGTGGACCGCGCGTGCCCTCGGCACGACCGCGGACGAAGCCGGCGAGCGCGCGCGGCACGACCACCTCTACGACGCCGTGCGCCACCCGCGGCGCTCGCGGGCGGCACTGCCCCTGCTCGGGCGCGACGAGAGCTTCGCCTACCTCGACCGGGTGCGCGCGCGCACGCGCGCCTGTCTGGAGGACCTCGAGCTCTCGGTCACCGATCACGCGCTGCTGCGCGACGGCTACGTGTGGTCCATGCTCGCGCAGCACGAGGCGCAGCACCAGGAGACCATCCTGCAGGCGATCCAGATCGCCGAGCTGGCGTACGAGAGCCACCTCCGCGACGACGCCGAGCCGCGCCGACTGGTCGTGCCGCCGCACGCGCTCGCCCGGACGATGGTGACGGTGCCGGGCGACGACTACGCGGTCGGCACCGACGACCGGCGCGTCGCCTACGACAACGAGCGGCCGGCGCACGTCGTGCGGCTCGACCGCTTCCGCATCGATGCGGCACCGGTCACCTGCGGCGCATTCCGCGCGTTCGTCGACGACGGCGGCTACCGCCGCCGCGAGCTGTGGAGCACCGACGGCTGGGACTGGCGCCGGGATGCCGGGGTGCGGCACCCGGCGAGCTGGCTGCGCGCACCGGACGGCTGGGCCGAGCGCGCCCTCGGCCGCATCGCTCCCCTCGACCCGTTCCGGCCGGTCGTCCACGTGTGCTGGTACGAGGCGGATGCGTACGCCCGGTGGGCCGGGAAGCGCCTGCCGAGCGAGCTCGAGTGGGAGGTCGCGGCCGCGATCGACCCCGAGCGCGGCGTCGCGCGCCGCTACCCGTGGGGCGACGCGCCGCCGACCCGCGAGCGCGCGAACCTCGACCAGCGGACCTTCGCTCCGCTGCCGATCGGCGCGTACCCGACGGGCCGCAGCTTCTTCGGCTGCGAGCAGATGATCGGCGACGTGTGGGAGTGGACGTCGAGCGACTTCGCCCCGTATCCCGGCTTCGTCCCGTTCCCCTACCGCGAGTACTCGGAGGTCCACTTCGGGCACGGCTACAAGGTGCTGCGCGGCGGCTCGTGGGCGACGCGTCCAGTGGCGATCCGCAACACGTTCCGCAACTGGGACCTGCCGCAGCGGCGGCAGATCTTCGCCGGGTTCCGTTGCGCAGCCGATGCTTGACCGGCACGCCACCGCGGCAGCCACGGCCGGCGGCGCGGACGCGCCACGCGTCGACCACGCCGAGCGCGAGCGACGTGCACGACTCCTCGCCGCCCGCCTCTCGGCACTTCCTCTCCGGGTGGAGCGGATCGGGTGCGCCGTGGCGCCCGTCGCGGTGCCCTCGTACCCCGACGGCCCACGGCCCAGCTCGACGCTCGTCCTCGAAGGGGCAGGACTCGCCGGGCACGGCGAGCACGTGGGCTGGACCACGGCAGCGCACCTGGGCTTCGCGGCGCGCGTCGGGTCGCTGCCGCTCGCGCGCTGCGCGACCATCGGCGACGCGAGCGCGCTCGCGCGCGAGCGCCTGGCCGAGCCGTACGACCGCGCGGCGCTCGAGAGCGCGGCGATCGACCTGGCGCTGCGTCAGGCGTCGACCGATCCGTTCACCCTGTGCGACGCCAAACCGCGCCCGGTGCGGTACGTGCTGTCCTTCGCGCGCACCGCGAACCCGGTCGCGCGCGCCCACCAGGAGCTCGCCGGCGCCCCCGGTCTCGAGCTCAAGGTGGACGCCGACCCGCGATGGAGCGACACCACGCTCGCCGGCCTGGCGGCACTCGGCCGCGTCGCGGTGCTCGACTTCAAGCGGAGCGGTGACGTGGCCGCGCACCTCCGCGCGCACCGGCTGCTGCCCGATGCGCTGCTCGAGGATCCGCTGCCTGGCGCCGCGCCGTGGCCGCCGTCGCTGCGCGCCCGCCTCGCGCTCGACCAGCCGATCACGTCGGCCGCGGACGTGATCACGATCGCCGAGGCGCCCGCCGCCGTCAACGTCAAGCCGGCGCGCGTCGGCGGCGTCCTCGACGCGCTCGCCGTCGTCGCCGCATGCGCCGCACGCGGCGTCGAGGTCTACATGGGCGGCATGTTCGAGGTCGGCGTCGGCCGCACGCTGGTGCAGACGCTCGCGAGCCTGCTCAGCCCCGACGGCCCCAACGACGTCGCCGGGATCGGGCGTGCGGACCGCCCGGCGCCGCGCCCGCATCGTCTCGTCCTCCGCCCCCCGCCCGGCGGAGGACTCGCGGGCTGAGTCGTTCTGCTACAAGCTCGGCGCCGGAGGGACGAGAGGTGCAGGGCAGCGCCGGGGCGGAACGGAAGGAGCGATCGATGGCAGAGCGATTTGCAGGCAAGGTGGCCGTCGTCACCGGAGCGTCGGCGGGCATCGGTAGTGCCGTGGCGCGGCGGCTCGCGGCCGAGGGCGCGCGCGTGGCGCTGGTCGCGCGCTCCGCGGAGCCGCTCGAGTGGGTCGCCGGCGAGATCCGCGGCGCGGGCGGGATCGCGGGCGCCTTCCCCGCCGACGTGCGCGACCACGCGGCGTGCGCCGCCCTGCTCGCGCACGTGGAGCGCGAGTTCGGTGGCATCGACGTCCTGGTCAACAACGCCGGCGCCAACCACCGCGGGCCGGTGGAAGAGCAGGACCCGGCAGCACTCGCGCAGATCGTCGACGTCAACCTCACCGCGCCGATCGTCCTGACGCGCCTCGCCCTGCCCTTCCTCCGACGCCGCGGCGGCGGCGCGATCGTCAACGTGGCCTCGATCGCCGGGCAGATCCCGGTCGCGCACGAGGCGACGTACTCGGCCAGCAAGTCGGGGCTGCGCGCGTTCACCTTCGCGCTGCGCGAGGAGCTCGAGGGCTCGGGCATCACCGTGTCCGCGGTGTCGCCCGGGCCGGTCGACACCGGCTTCCTCATGGGGGATCTCGAGCACGTTCCGGACCTCGTCTTCGCGAACCCGATGTCCACCTCCGACGAGGTCGCAGCCCTCGTGCTCGACTCTGCCGCCGACGGCGCCGCCGAGAGGACGATTCCCGTGCTGACGGGGTACATGGCGCGCGTCGGCAGCGCGCTCCCCGTGGTCAAGCGTGCACTGGTGCCCTTTCTCGAGGAGCGCGGGCGCTCCGTGAAGGAGCAGTACCGGGCGCGGCAGCGCGCGACCGATCGATGAGCGCCGAGCCCACGCTGCTGCTCGGCGGGCTGGTCTTCGCCGAGGGACCACGCTGGCGCGACGGTCGGCTCTGGTTCTCCGACATGCACGCGCACGAGGTGGTCGCGGTCGACGAGCGCGGCGTGCGCGAGACCGTGGCCGAGGTTCCGGGATGCCCGTCGGGGCTCGGCTGGCTGCCCGACGGTCGCCTGCTGGTGGTGTCGATGGAGGACCGCCGGCTGCTCCGCATGGAGAACGGCCGCCTCACCGAGCACGCCGACCTCTCGCACCTCGCGCCGTTCCACTGCAACGACATGGTCGTCGACACGCGCGGCAACGCCTTCGTCGGCAACTTCGGCTTCGACCTGCACCGCTCCGAGAAGACCCGCAACACGTGCCTGATCCACGTCGCGGCGGACGGGCGCGCACGCGTCGCGGCCGAGGACCTGTGCTTCCCGAACGGCATGGTGGTCACGCCCGACGGCCGGACGTTGGTCGTCGCGGAGAGCTTCGGCCGCTGCCTGACGGCCTTCGACCTCGCTCCGGACGGCACGATCACGAACCGCCGTCTCTGGGCGGCGCTCGACTTCTATCCCGACGGGATCGCGCTCGACGCAGAGGGCTGCATCTGGGCCGCATCCCCGATCACGCCCGGCAGCTTCCGCCGCATCGCGCACGGCGGCCAAGTCCTGCAGCAGATCGACGTCGCCGACCGGGCCGCGTTCGCGTGCGCGCTCGGCGGCGCCGACCGGCGCACGCTCTTCCTGCTCGAGGCGAGCGACGCGAGCCCGCACGCGAACCTGCGGCGCGGCAACGCGCGCATCCGCACCGTGCGCGTCGACACCGCGGGGGCCGGACTACCCTGACGACGACTCCCCGGGGGGCCGAACGGCCCTGACGACGACTCCCCGGGGGGCCGAACGGCCCTGACGACGACTCCCCGGGGGGCCGAACGGCCCTGACGACGACTCCCCGGGGGGCCGAACGGCCCTGACGACGACTCCCCGGAGGGCCGGACTGCCCTGACGACGACTCCCCGGAGGGCCGGACTGCCCTGACGACGACTCCCCGGAGGGCCGGACTGCCCTGACAACGACTCCGCCGGCGTCGATGCGCCTACCTGCCCGCGACGCTCACCACCACGGCGACCAGGACGAGCTGCGCAGCAGGCGGCTCTCCCACTGGTCGCGCAGCTCGAGGGCGTCGACCATCCACGTCCCGGGCTTGCGATAGGCCGGCGGCAGCTCGTGCGTGAGCAGGCGCAGCATGCCGTCGGGCTGCACGACCTTCTGCCACAGCACCACCTCGCGCCGGCGGTGGCTGCCGAGCGTGGTGCGAAAGCTCGCGTCGACGGTCAGCAGCCTCGGCCCGCTCGCACCGGCCTCCTTCATCTCGCGCGCGTAGTGGGTGCCCGAGCGCTCGACGTACTCCTCGAGGCGTCCCTCGAGCGGCCACACCGTGTCCTCCATGAAGAGCGTCAGGCCGTGCGCCGCGGGCTGCACCGGAACGGACGCGAGATCGACCGTCTGCAGCGGCGACCACGGCAGCGGCACGAGCAGCTTCGCCTGCACCTCGTGCCGGAGCCGGTCGAGGTCGCGCATCCACGCCGCGAGGTCGCCGTCGAGCACCCGACGCGCGAGTCGCTCCCACGCGGCACCGTCGCGCAGCGCGGTGACGGTCACGACGCGATAGGACGCGCCCGTACCATGCGCGTGGTGGAGGAAGTACAGCAGCCGGGCGTCGTCCCCCGCGCCGAGCGCCGGCATCCAGACGTCGCGCATCGCGGCCTCGAACTCGAGCTCGCGCGCCCCGACCACCTCGTGCACCTCGTGCAGCAGCAGCATGGGTTGCCCTCCGGCGCGAGACTGTCCCGACGGATGCCGATTGCGCAAGCGCCCCCGCCCGCGGTCCCCGCCGCGGGCAGCGGCAAGGCGGCGATCGAGAACCGCGAAACGCTGCGGGCTCCTGGTGCGCCCGCCGCGCAGCCGGTAGTCTCGGCCCCGCGTTGCCCCCGCACGACGATTTCACGCCGAATCGCCTGGTGACGATCACCACCGACTTCGGCACCCGAGACGCCTACGTCGGCGCGATGAAGGGCGTGATGCTGAGCATCGCGCCCACGCTCGGCATCCACGACCTGGCGCACCAGATCGAGCCGCAGAGCATCGAGCACGGCGCGACCGTGCTGCGCGGCGCGTGCCCGTGGTTCCCGCCGGGCACGGTGCACCTCGCGGTGATCGACCCGGGCGTCGGAACCGAGCGCGCGCCCGTCGTGGTCGTCGCCGGGGGACACGCGTTCGTCGGCCCCGACAACGGCCTGTTCGGGCCGGTGGTCGCCCGGCTCGGTGGCATCCCTGCAGCTTACCGCATCGTGCGCAGCGGGCCGCTCGCACACCACTTGCCGCGGCAGCGCTCCACGACCTTCGAGGGCCGCGACCTGTTCTCGCCGGTCGCGGCCGTGCTCGCGGCAGGTCTGCTGGCACCCGCCGCGGTCGGACCGCGGCACAGCCTGGTGCAGCTGCCCGGCACCGAAGCCGTGCGCGTTCCTTCGGGCATCGAAGGCCGGATCGCGTACTACGACCACTTCGGCAACGCGATCACGAACGTCCCGGTCCAGCTGCTGGCCGACCTCGGGGCCGGTGAGCGCTTCGTCGAGCTGCCGGGCGACCGGCGCGTGGTACTGCGGGAGACCTACGGCAGCGCGTCGCCGGGCGAGCTCCTCGCCGTCATCGGCAGCGAGGGGTTCGTCGAGATCGCCGTGCGCGACGGATCCGCACGGACGACGCTCGCGCTCGAGCCTGGAACCACGATCCGGGTGGGGGGCGCTGCGTGACGAGGCCGCGCCGCGGCTCGCGGACAGCCTCGCCGCGCGGCGCCCGCGCGCTGCTCGCCGTGTTGCTCGTCTGCACCGCGCAGCCCGGCGCAGACGTGACCGCGACCGCAGCGCCCGCCGCGTCCGCGACGGGGCAATCCGTCGCAGAGACGACGTCCCGCACAGCCGGCGGACCGGACGTCACGCCCTCGTCGCATCACGCACGGGGCGGAGCGCCCTCGTCACACCGCGCACCAGACGTCACGCCCACGCCAGATCGCGCATCGGGCAGCGCGCACGCCGGCCACGCGCACGGGACGCAAGGGCACGGCGGGGCGGGCGGCCCGCACGACGCGACCGCCCGTCACTCGTTCGAGGACGTCGAGCACTGGAGCCGCATCTTCGACGACCCGGCGCGCGACGCGTGGCAAAAGCCCGCCGAGCTCGTCGCAGCGCTCGCGCTGGCGGCCGGGGCAACGGTCGCCGACGTCGGCGCCGGCACGGGGTACTTCTCGCGCCACCTGTCCGAGGCCGCCGGCCCCGACGGTGCCGTCCTCGCTGCGGACACCGAGCCCGCCCTGGTCGGTCACCTGCGACGCCGTGCCGAGCAGGAGAGGCTCGCGAACGTGGTGCCGATCCTCGCGTCCCCGGACAACCCGCGGCTCCCCGCCGGCGCCTGCGACGTCGTGCTGATCGTCAACACCTGGCACCACATCGACGACCGCGTCGCCTACGCGCACCGGCTCGCGGCGGCCCTCAAGCCCACCGGACGCGTGGTCATCGTCGACTTTCACAAGCGGGAGCTGCCGGTCGGCCCGCCGCTCGATCACAAGCTTGCCCGCGAGCAGGTCATCGACGAGATGACGCAGTCGGGCTACCGGCTGACCGACGAGCCCGACGTCCTGCCCTACCAGTACGTCCTGAGCTTCACCCGCACCGAGCCACCGGCCTGAGCTTCACCCGCACCGAGCTGCGCTGACGGCGTCCGCCCCGCGCTCGGAGTCTGCGCAACTCTCAGCGCAGTCCGAGTTGCTTCAGCTTCTTGTGCAGCATCACGCGCGAGATGCCGAGCACCGTGGCCGCGCGCGAGACGTTGCCCCCCTCGCGCTCGAGCACCTCGGCGATGTAGTGGGTCTCGAAGGCGATGCGCGCATCGCGCAGCGGCGCCGCCGGGACCTCGCCGGCGGCGCTCTCGCCGGCTACGAGCAGCCCCTCCCGGCCGCCCCCGGCGCGCAGTGCCTCGGTGAGATCTCCGACGTCGATGTGATCGCCCGGATGCGCGAGCGCGACCGCGCGATCCACCTCGTTCTTGAGCTGGCGAACGTTGCCCGGCCACTCGCACTCGAGCAGCAGCGCTCGCGCCTCGGGAGTGAAGCCGAGCACCTGCTTGCCGTGCGCCACCACCGCCCGGTGCAGCAGGTGGTCGACCAGCTCGGGGATGTCGCCGCGGCGCTCGAGGAGACGCGGGACGCGGATCGGGAACGCGGCGAGGCGGTAGTAGAGGTCGGCGCGGAAGCGCCCGCTCGCGACCGCGGCCTCGAGGTTCACGTTCGACGCCGAGATCACGCGGACGTCGATCTTCCGTCCGGTGCTCGCGCCGACCGGGAGGATCTCGCCCTCCTGCAGCACGCGCAGCAGCTTCACCTGCATGGCGGGCGGCATCTCGCCCACCTCGTCGAGCAGGATGCTGCCGCCCGAGAGCGTCTCGAACAGCCCGTGGTGCGCGCGGTCGGCGCCGGTGAACGCGCCGCGCTGGTGACCGAACAGCTCCGACTCGAGCAGCTCGGGCGTGAACGCGCCGCAGTTGACCGCGAGAAACGGCCCCTCGCCGCGTGGGCTCGCGCGGTGGATGCCGCGTGCCACGAGCTCCTTGCCGGTGCCGGTCTCGCCCTCGACGAGCACCGCGATCGGTGAGGCGGCGGCGCTCTCCATCAGGCGGATCAGCGACCGGATCGCGCTGCTGGTGCCGACGATCTCCTGGAACACGTCGCGCCGCTCGAGGTCGGCCCGCAGCGCGCCGACCTCGACCCGCAGGTCCTCCTCCGCGGTGCGCAGGCGCTCGTAGATGCGAGCGTTCTCGATCGCGAGCGCGACGTAGCTGGCGAGATTCTCGAGGAAGCCGAGGTCGTCGGGCGTCCATGGCGGGACGTCCCGCGGACCCGACACCGTGAGGACACCGACCATGCCCTCGCGGCTCCTGAGCGGAGCGAGCAGCACCGAGCCGAGGCGCACCCCCAGCCTGCGCTGCAGCTCCAGGTCGAAACGCGGATCGGCCTCGGCGTCGGGGACCAGCTCGGCCTTGCCGGTCGCCATGACCGCGCCGCCGAGCGTTCCGGGGCCGGCCGGGATGCGGACCTCCGACAGCTGCGGCATGTGCAGCGGGCGCTGCGTGTCGGTGTACGGGAAGTAGAGCTCGTCGGTGTCGCGATCCAGCAGCATGACCGCGACTGCGCTGCCCGGCCCGAACAGCTCCCGGCACCGGGCCACGATCGACGACAGCAGGGTCTCGAGCTCCTTGATCTCGGCGAGCGAGCGCGACAGATCGAACAGCAGCTTGAAGCGGGACTCGCCCGCGCCGGCAAGGGTCACGTGTGAACTTTTAGCACGTCCCGTCCCGGTCTCCGCCATCAGAACATCTCCATCTGGCGAAGAATGCCCAGCGCCTCGTCGAAGGCGTGTCCGACCTCCGGCAGGATCGCGTCCGCGACGGGCCGCAGCACCCGCTCGACGGCGTGCTCGCGATCGATCTCCGGCGGCAGGGGGCGCCCGGGCAGAACCGGCTCGGGGCCCGAGCGCGTCACCACGTAGCGGATCACCGGGCCCGCCGAGGGGCCGGCCTTGCGCGCCGCCTGCACGTGCGGCGGCACGGCACCGGTGTAGCGCTCGACCGAGCCCTTGCGGATGCGCTTGGCGTACACCAGCTCGTGGTCGAGCGAGCCGTCGCGCACCCGCGCCACGACGTCGCGCACGAACGGCATCGGGTCGCGATCGGTGAACACGTGCTCGAGGAGCCCTTCCTGCAGCCGGCGCGCCACCGCCGGCCAGTCGCGGCGCACCGACTCGAGCCCGACCACGAGAAGCCGGCCGTCCACCCAGCCGGCGTACCGCTTCTTGCTGCCGGTCGCCCAGCCGGCGTGGCGCGTCTTGCTGCCGTTCGCGCCCGAGCGCACGCGCGGCATGAAGAAGCGCTCGAGCACGTGCTCGAGCTCGAGGGTCAGCTGCGGCTCGACGCCGTAGGCGTCGCGAACGCACCGGTGGATCTCCGCCTCGACACGCTCGCGCAGCAGTACGGCCTCGGCCCGTGCCGCGTCGGTGGTGGCAGGGGTCGACAGCTCGACGAATACCGAGTCGGTGTCGCCGTAGAGCACGACCAGGCCCGCGGCCTCGAACGCGGCGCGCGTCCAGTGCAGCGTCTGCTGCCCGAAGGTCGTGATCGCGTTGGCGATCTCCGCGTCGAAGAAGCGGCAGGCGGTCGCACCGAGAACGCCGAACAGCGCGTTCATCATGATCTTGATCGCCTGATCCGCGTGGCGGTCGCTGCGGCGCTTCGCCTCGTCGCGACGCGCGAGGAAGCCGTCGAGCAGCGCCGGCAGGATCGCGCCCACACGCGCGAAGCGCGCCCCGTTCGGCGCGACGATCGCGTCGCCGCCGTCGCGGCGCGCAAGCGCGTGCGCCAGCGGATCGAGCTGGAACGTGCGGATCAGGCTCGGGTAGAGGCTCTTGAAGTCGAACACCGCGACGTTGCGGAAGATCCCCGGTACCGAGTCGAGCACGGCGCCGCCCTGCACCGCGACCCCGGAACGGTCCGCCTGCACGTTCGGCGCCACCACACCGCGCCGCCTGAGCTCCGGCAGGTAGATCTGGTCGAACGAGGCGATGCTCGCGCCCACCCGGTCGAGCTGCATCCCCGACAGCATGCTGCGCTCGAGCGTCAGGTCGAGCAGGCCTTCCCGCTCGACGATCGCGAGCGCCAGGCGCGCGTCCTCGAGGTTGTAGGCCGCGAGCGCCGCCGGATCCTCGCGGTGGAGTCGGCTGATCTCCGCGGCCGGGTCCGGATGATCGGCGGCGAGCAGCTTGCCCCGGCCGAGCACGGCTCGCGCCACGGTCTCGAGCCGGTAGTCCTCGAGGCGCAGCGCGTCGCGCACCAGCCCGGCGCCGTCGAGCACCATGCGTCCCGGGACGTCGGCGCGCCCCTGCCGCGTGAACGTCCGGTCCTGCTCGAAGGCGATGCGGCCGGGGACGCGTCCGATGCCGCCGACGACGCGCACCGCGGCCATGCGCCGCGCGAGCACGCGCAGGTCGAAGTCGACCACGTTCCAGCCGAGCAGCACGTCGGGGTCGAGCGTGCGCACGCGCGCGGCGAACGCCGCGAGCAGCGCGCGCTCGTCCGGGTGCAGCTCGGCCCCGGGCACCGTGCCCTTGCCGACCAGGTGCACCTCCTCGGCGCCGCAGCCCGCCAGCGCGAAGGAGAGGACGCGGCTCGCGTCGGGCGTGGTCTCGATGTCCAGCGAGAGCACGCGCAGGGCCGGCCGTGCCGTCGCCGGCCCGAGCCTCGGGTTCGTGAACACGACCAGCCCGTCGCGCTCCTCCGACGACCCCTCGATCGAGGCGATCGCGCGCACGCCGTGATCGATCAGGTAGCGGTAGGCGAAGCGGACGTCGGCCTCGAAGGTCGCGACGCCCGCAGCCGCGAGGCGCTCGCGCAGGGCGGACGCCGCCGACGGCGTGGGCAGCACCACCCGCGCGACCGGCACGCCGTCGAGGTCGCGCAGGTCGCGGACGTCGACGGACATACCGGGGACGCTGCCGAGCGCGTCGACGTCCCGCGCCCGCACGAAGAGGTAGGGCCGGAAACGGTCGTCCTCGACGAGAAAGGGCGGACCGTCGACGAGGCGGCCGTAGAGCTGCACCACGGGACGCTCGTCACGGATCCGGTAGGTCGGCTGGAGGATCAATCCGGTCGGCATCGCGAGAGCGCGCGCGGCGCGCGTCCACTTCTCCTGCGGGTTCGGCGCCCGATGCGCAAGACGGATTGCTCGCCGACCCATGACGCTCTCGCGCCGCACGTGATAACGACCGTCCATGGCGGCAGGCGGATCGACGCGCGTGGGCGGGCGCGCGCCCGACTCGACGCGCGTGGGCGGGCGCGCGCCCGACCAGCGACGTGCGCTGGTCACCGGCGCCGCCGCCGCGGATCGGCTCGCGGCGGCGCTCGGCTGGCTCGCCGATCAGCCAAGCGACCGCGAGGTTCTGGTG